>NZ_CP017561.2:3170000-3470000 GCF_001865575.2 Paraburkholderia sprentiae WSM5005 | reverse complement strand
CGCGCTGATGGGTCCGACCGGCGTCGGCAAGACGACCACCACGGCGAAGCTCGCCGCGCGCTGCGTGATGCGCTTCGGGGCGAGCAAGGTAGCGCTGCTGACGACGGACAGCTACCGCATCGGCGGACATGAACAGCTGCGTATCTTCGGCAAGATTCTCGGCGTCTCGGTGCACGCAGTGAAGGACAGCGCCGATCTGCAACTCGCGCTTTCCGAGCTGCGCAACAAGCACATCGTGCTGATCGACACGATCGGCATGAGCCAGCGCGACCGCCTCGTGTCCGACCAGATCGCGATGCTGTGCCGCGCCGGCCAGCCGGTGCAGCGTCTGCTGCTGCTCAACGCGACGAGCCACGGCGACACGTTGAACGAAGTCGTGCAGGCGTATCAGCGCGCGCCGGATCAGCAGCCGCTCGCCGGTTGCATTCTGACCAAGCTCGACGAAGCGACCAACCTGGGCGGCGTGCTCGATACGGTGATCCGCTACAAGCTGCCGGTGCACTACGTATCGACTGGACAGAAGGTGCCGGAGAACCTGTACGTCGCGACGAAGAAATTCCTGATCAAGAGCACCTTCTGCATTCCGCGCGACAACTCGCCGTTCGTGCCGCACGACGACGACATCCCCGCTTTGCTGTCCTCGCTGTCCGCACGTTCGACGGCCGAGCTGCACGAGGTTCGCTTTGGATAAATTCGTTTCGGATCAAGCCGAAGGGTTGCGGCGGCTGCTCGCTCGGGGCGGTGCGCGCGTGATCGCGTTGGCGGGAGCGTCGGCGGGCGTGGGTAATACGACCGTGGCGGTCAATCTCGCGGCGGCGCTCGCGCAGCAGGGCAAGGACGTGCTCGTGATCGACGAATGCGTCAGTGCGCAATCGGTGAGCGCGATGCTTGGCGGCTCGCGCGGCGCCGGCGACTTCGCGGCGGTGATGCGCGGCGAGACGCCAGTCGATTTCGCCGCGGCGCGTCACGCGCTCGGCTTTTCGGTGCTGTCCGCCTCGCGCAGCAACCGCGAGGGCCACACGGAGACCGAGTTCAGTGTGCTGCTCGGCGGCTCGGCCGACATCGTGCTGATCGACGCGCAGCTCGACGACGAAGGGCATCTGTCGCCGCTCGCGAAGCAGGCGCACGACGTGATGATCGTCGCGCGTGTGTCGGGCGAGGCGATCACCGACGCATACGCGTGCATCAAGCGTTTGCATTACGCGCACGCGATCGCGCAGTTGCGCGTGCTCGCGAATCAGGTGCAAAGCGCCAACGAAGCGCAAGCCGCGTTCACGAATCTGGCCGGCGTGGCCGGCCGTTACCTGACCGTCGCGTTGGAAAACGCCGGCTGCGTTGCGGCCGACGTGCGCATCGCGCGGGCGCTCGAGTTGTCGCGCTGTGTGGTCGATGCGTTTCCGTCGACACCAGCCGCGCGCGACTTCCGCCATCTCGCCGCCGAATTGCAGTACTGGCCGATGCGGCCAGCGATGTCGTCGCAAACGCCCTGGCGGGCGCCTGCGACGGTTACAGCGGCGCAGCACGCCGACCAACCGTCCGCGCAGCACGCTTAAGAGGCGAGTACGAAGGACAAGGGGAGCACGATGTACAACGCTCAGGGAAAGATTTCACAGGCCGAAGTTCTGGCGAAGTACGCACCGCTCGTGCGTCGACTCGGCTTGCAGCTTGTCGCGAAAATGCCGGCGAGCGTCGATCTCGACGACCTGATCCAGGCCGGCATGATCGGCTTGCTGGATGCCGCCGGCCGCTACAAGGAAGACCAGGGCGCACAGTTCGAGACCTATGCCAGCCAACGGATTCGCGGCGCGATGCTCGACGAGCTGCGCAGCAACGACTGGCTGCCGCGCAGCCTGCGGCGCACGTCGCGCGAAGTGGAAACCGCGGTGCACAAGGTTGAGCAGAACCTCGGTCGCTCGGCGAGCGAGGCGGAGGTCGCCGAGCATCTGCAGATGCCGCTCGACGAATATCAGTCGATGCTGCAGGACTTGCACGGCAGCCAGCTGATCTACTACGAAGACTTTGACCGCTCCGCCGACGACGAACCTTTTCTGGACCGCTACTGCGTCGATCATTCAGATCCGCTCTCGGCGCTGCTCGATGACAGCCTGCGCTCCGCGCTCGTCGAAGCGATCGACCGGCTGCCGGAGCGCGAGAAGCTGCTGATGTCGCTGTACTACGAGCGCGGCATGAATCTGCGCGAGATCGGCGCGGTCATGGAAGTGAGCGAATCGCGCGTGTGCCAGCTGCATAGCCAGGCCGTGGCACGCTTGCGCACCCGGCTGCGCGAAATGGCCTGGGCGAACGCCGAAACCAACTGATGCCACCGCGCGGCAGCCCGCCGCTTTTCAAGCGCTGCCTTCGGACGCGGCGGTGCGCCGAAGCCGATGCGCACCCGGCCGCCGGGGTTGCTCATGCGTCTGCCATCTCGCGCTCGGCGGCGAGCGCCAGAAAAGCCGAGCGCGACATACCGTGCGCCTGCGCATAGGCGTCGATCTCCTGCACCAGCGCCTCGGGCAGCGAAATGTTGATGCGAACCGCCTTCTTCAACGCCGGAATATTGCGCGTCGTCACGAAACCCCATGTGAACCCAGCGAACTCGGGATTGCGCCGATGCTCGCCGAGCGTGAGCGGTTCGGGCAAGGGCAGTCCTTCGTCGAGCAAAGTGTCGAGATGCGATTCGATCGCCTCTTTCGCGTTCACATACGCTTGTTCCAGCGTGTCGCCCGCGGAGTAACAGCCCGGAATATCGGGTACCACGACGCCGAACGCGTGCGTGTTGTCTCCGGGTTCGATGGCGATCGGAAAGATCAGATGCTTCATTTGAGCCCCGCCTGTTTCAGAATGCTGTTCAGGGTGCCGGCCGGCAAATCTTTTTTGGGGTGCGGGACAGTCACGAGGCCTGGCTTTCCCGCGTGCCTGAAATGATGGTGACTGCCCGCTATGCGGACGAGCTGCCAACCATTCGCTTGGATCAATTTGACGACCTCGGCACTGTTCATACATCACACCCTCCATCATACACACGATTACACAAACCTGCTAGCAGGCGAGCTACCGCCGATGGACGTGCGGCCAGGCTGAAGCCGCGACGCTGGCGAAAACTCGACAGACGTCGCCATTTCAGCGTGACGGGTGGACTAGCGCTAGCTAGCCGAACGGCTAACGCGGCGTGGGGTGCAGGGGTAAGTGCGTGAAAAGCGGCAGCGGAAAAGCAGAAGGCCCGTCGGTGACGGGCCTTCTCATTCATTTGGATATGGCTGCCGGGCAGGCGCGCCGGTCAGAGTCCCGAATAAGCCGGAACCCGCCCATCGGGCCCATACAGGTTCGTCTTGCGCGGCACGTTGACCTGCAGCGCTTTCAGCGCGCGCTGGTTGTAGTCCATCCGCACGCGGATCAGCTCCCCGTTGTTGGCGTTGACCCGCCGCGCGCGCTCGGCCGCTTTCTGCAGCAGCTTCCATTGCGTCGCGATGCGTGCGTCGGTGCTCGCCGCGAGCTCCATGCCGGACCAGCCGGCTGGAAAGCCGAGTTCGGCCAGATGCGAATCGCGCGCGGCTTCGAGCCTCGCCAGCACGCCAATGAGCTCGGTTTTCTTCTCGACGATCGGCGGCAATTGCTCCAGCGGCCAGACCGCCGTTAGCGCTTTGGTTTCGAGCGTGAGGATCGAGGCGAACGCTTCGACGGTCGAATGTTCTTCGATCAGGGTAGCAACCAGGGCGTCTTTCATGTCAACAACTCGCTACGCACACCGGCTCGCGAATCACGCGCGAACCGAGTTGGTCGGACGCCGCCCGGCAGGGCACCGCGCGGCGAGATGCCGATCAGTTGCCGGTCGACGAGGCTTTGTTTTGCAACAGGTCGCGCGCCGTCTGCAACACGCCGTCGGCGATCTTGCCGGAGTCGATCTGCAGCGTGCCGTCCTTGATCGCCTGCTTGATCGATTCGACGTGCGCGGTGTCGATGTCGGCCGAACCGGAGGCCGCGAGACTGCGCAGATGTTGCGACAGACCCGACAGGCTCACGCTGGTGTCGCCCGACGCGCTGCTCGCGCTCGACGTGGCCGCGCCCGCCGCGCCTTGCGTGGCGCTGGCTGCGGGCGTGGCTTCGCCGTTCTGCTGCGAACGCGACAAAGCGTCTTTCAACGATGGCAGATTCGAAGAGGTGGTGGAATCGACTTTCACGATTGGCTTCCCTAACGATTTGACCTTGATAACGGCAACCACTGATCAAAACTTTAGCGCAATCGCTCGACACCCAGCCCGCCACCAGGTGGCCATCTGCCCCTTTCAATACCCGTTTGTCCGCTGCCACCGCCGCCGCGGCAGCGGCTTCGAGCGTGCTCATTGCCGCCGGCCCGCTCACATCTGGATCTCCACCGTCCCGCCGTCCTTGACGATGCCGGAGATGATCTGGCCGTTCGCGGTCTTCACGCGCACGTGCTGGCCCGGCGACGCGTTATTCATCGCGCTGCCCTCGGACGAAATCGAGAAACCGTCACCGGCCGCGACGACCCGCACGGTCTGGCCGATCGCCACCGCCGACGCGCTCTTCAGCATGTCGCGGCGCAGCGGCATGCCGCCCGCGATCCGCACCAGCGAGACCGAGCCGACTGCCTGCGACGGGTCGGTGACGATCGCCTGCGGCAGGCCGGTCAGGTCGCCTTCACGCGCGACGAGATCGGCGGCCGTCAGCACTTCGCCCGGCGCCATCGCGCGGGCGGCGAGGTAGTAGGTCGCATGCAGCGCGATGCGGGCCTGCAGATAGAGGGTCCACGGCCGCTCGCCCGCGCAGCGCACGCCGACCGTCAGCCGGCCCCACAGGCGCGCGCCGGTCGGCATGAACGGTTCGAGCGAGGTGCACGCGGCGAGGCCGCGCGCAAACGCGGACGCCACCGTAATGTCGACCTTGCCGGGCAAGCCGACGGCCTGCTGTTGCAGGAAGGCGAGCGCGGTCGCATGAATTGCTTCCGGGTCCTGCTGGCCGGGCCGTGGCGCGGGTGGCGCGGGCTGAACGGGCGCGGCGGCGGTAGCGGGCTGCGGCGTTCCCTGTGCGACGGCCGGCTGGCGCGAGGCTGGCGACGCGACGGGCATTCTCGCGATCGCGGGATTTGCCGTCTGCTTGGGCGCGGTCGCGAGTAGCTTGCCATTCGCGCCGAACTGGGGCGGCTCGCCGCGCGACGCGAGACTGTCGAAACCGTCGCCTTGCGGTGCGTTGGCCGCGACCGCGCGCGGATTCGCGAGGCCGGCGGCCGGGCCCGCTTCGACATTGACGCGCGCGACGCCCGACGCCCCCGTGCTGGCCGCCGGCGGAATCGTCACCACGCCGTTGGCGTCCGGTTTGAAGTTGGTGCGGATGATTGCCGGCGCGGCGATAGCGGGCTCGGCCGCGCCCGGAATGACGATCGCACCGTTCGCGCTCGCGGCCCGGCCGAACGCATCGGTGTCGCGCGAGACGCTCGCGCGGCCGAGCGACTGCGCGGTCGCCGCGGCGAGCGAGGCCGCCGACGCGTTGCGCTGCGCCGGCGTCTGAATCCGTTGCGCGAGATCGTTCAGCGCGGCGGGATTCTTCTCGGCGGGCCCTGGAATCACGATCGGGCCGCCCGCGTCCTGCGCCTGGGTCGTGGCCGGCAGCAACACGATGCCGCCCGCCACCCATACCGCCACATTGATGACCAGCCGCGTCAGGCAATGCGCGAAACCGCGCCGCACCGCCCGCGCGCCCACGCTCGTGCCGCTCGCAGGCTGCGGCAAGGTGTTAGTGGGCTGGTCCATCGCGGGTCTCCATCGAATGCATCGGTACGCCTTGCATTCTAGTGAGCCCCCCCTTCGCGCAAACGTTGAATAGAAGCCCCCTTTCCCGGTTATTCGTCCGATTGCCGCTTGCGCGCGGCCCATAAGATGCATCACATGCAAAAAGGCCTTCATCCGCCGCGTGTCCCGCACGACGCGCACACGGGACGGCCTTGGAAACGTTCTCGGGAGATTCCCATGCTGGACAAACTCGATGCCGAATTCGCGTTCGGCCGGCAGGCGATGGATGTACGCGCCTACCGGCAGGAACTGTTGTCGTCGAATATCGCGAACGCCGACACCCCCGGCTACAAGGCGCGCGATATCGACTTCGCGTCGTCGCTCGCCGGCGCGCTGAAGAAGACGGGCGGCAGCAGCGCCGGGCAGGGCGCATCGAACGGCTCGACGCTCGCGATGACGCAGCCCGCGGGCGTGACGAGCGGCATGTCGATGAACACGACCGAGGCCGGCCACATGAGCGGCAAGGCCACGCTGACGGCGACGGGCGGCAGCCCCGACGACTACGGCAACCTGCAATACCGGATTCCGCAGCAGCCGGCGCTCGACGGCAACACGGTCGACGTCGACACCGAGCGCGTGCAGTTCGCCGACAACACGGTGCACTTCGAGTCGGGCATGACGGTCGTGTCAAATCAGATCAAGACGATGCTGTCGGCGATCACGTCGGGCTCGTAAGCCGGACGGCCGCACCGCACACAAGCAGAGCGCATGGCAGCTGAATACAGGCAGCCAGCACGCAGGAACACGAACGCTACGGGACTTAACGTAACGCCGGTGCGAACCGGCAGGAGAGGTCAGGAAACATGCCATCCCTGATGAATATTTTTGGTGTCGCGGGCTCCGCGATGTCGGCGCAATCGGAGCGGCTCAACGTGACGGCGTCGAACCTCGCCAACGCTGACAGCACGACCGGCCCCGACGGTCAGCCGTACAAGGCCAAGCAGGTCGTGTTCGCGGTGAACCCGCTCGGCGGCGCGCGCTCGGGCTCCGGCCAGCAGGTCGGGGGCGTGCAGGTGACTGGCGTGGTCGACGACCCGTCGCCGATGAAGACCGCGTACGAACCCGGCAATCCGGCGGCCGATGCGAACGGCTACGTGACGCTACCCAACGTCGACCCGGTGCAGGAGATGGTCAACATGATCTCGGCCTCGCGCTCGTACCAGGCCAACGTCGAAACGCTGAACACAGCCAAAACCCTGATGCTGAAAACGCTCACGATCGGAACCTGAGGAGAGAGCCTTGACCACCAACACCACGATCGGCAGCAGCGGCGCGACGGTTTCGCAGACGCTGCTCGACACGATGAACGGCACAAGCAGCAGCTCGAGCGCGAGCAGCTCGACGAGCAGCACGTCGGGCACCTCGCCCGCGGACCTGCAGAACACCTTCCTGCAACTGCTCGTCGCGCAGATGAAGAACCAGGACCCGACCAATCCGATGGACAGCTCGCAGATGACCTCGCAGCTGGCCCAGATCAGCACGGTGCAGGGCATCAGCCAGCTCAATACGTCGCTCTCGTCGCTGTCGACGCAGCTAGCGGCCGGCCAGCAGTCGCAGTCCGCGCTGCTGATCGGCTCGACCGTGCTCGCGCCGGGCAACTCGATCTCCGTGTCGAGCGGCAAGGCGACCGAGTTCGGCGTCACGCTCGCGAACTCCGTCAGCGACCTGCAGGTCGTCGTGAAGAACTCGGCCGGCACCATCGTCAACACGATCGACCTCGGCAAGCAGTCGGCCGGCACGATTCCGGTCGGCTGGACGCCGACCGACTCGGCGGGCAATACGCTCGCCGACGGCACGTACACGATCACCGCGACCGGCACGATCAACGGCCAGCAGGCGACGGCCACAACGCTCACCGGCGCGACCGTCCAAAGCGTCGTCCAGCAGAGCGACGGCACGGCGGGCCTCGTGCTGTCGAACGGCTCGACGGTCGGCCTGACCAGCGTCGCCGCAATCCTGTAAGCCGCATCCATCCCGTTACGACTTTGCAGATACGGAGTACGTCATGAGTTACCAAACAGGTTTGAGCGGTCTGTCGGCGTCGTCGAGCGATCTCGACGTGATCGGCAACAACATCGCCAACGCCAACACGGTCGGTTTCAAGAGCGGCACCGCCGAATTCGCCGACATGTACGCCAATTCGGTCGCGACCGCGGTGAGCCAGCAGATCGGTATCGGCACGCAGCTGTCGGAAGTGCAGCAGCAGTTCTCGCAAGGCACGATCAACACGACGAACCAGGCGCTGAACGTCGCGATCAACGGCAACGGCTTCTTTCAGATGTCGAACAACGGCACGCTGACCTATTCGCGCAACGGCGTGTTCCAGCTCGACAAGAACGGCTTCGTCACGAACGCGCAGGGCCTCGATCTGATGGGCTACGCGGCCAATAGCTCGGGCATCATCAACACCGCGCAGACCGTGCCGCTGCAGGTGCCGACCGCGAACATCGCGCCGCAGGCGACCACCTCGGTCACCGCGGGCCTGAACCTGAACGCGCAGGACGACATCATGCTCGGCGCGCCTACCGCGACGCCCGGCGGCACCAACGCCGGCACGCTGAATACGACCGGCGCGACGATCACCAACGCGGCCGCGGGCACGAACACCGACAAGTACACGATCAACTTCACGAGCCCGACCACCTACACGGTCACGGACAACACACTCGGCACGACCACCGCGTCGCAGAACTACACGGCCGGCACCGCGATCACGCTGGGCAACGGCGAGAGCATTACGTTCAGCGGCGCGCCGGCGGTCAACGACAGCTACACGATCACGCAGAACCCGACCACGTTCAACCAGAACAGCTCGTCGACCTACAACTATTCGACGAGCACAACCGTCTACGACACGCTCGGCGGCTCGCAGACGGTCAACATGTACTTCGCGAAGACGGGCTCGGGCACATGGAACGTGTACGCGGGCCCGTCGACCGGCACCGCGACGCTGATCGGCACGGCGAACTTCAATTCGTCGGGCACGCTGGTCAGCACGATCGACGCGACGACCGGCCTCGCGACCGCGACCCTTGGCGCGTTCACCATGTCGCTGCCGAACACCGACGGTTCGAGCACGCCGCAGAACGTCACGCTGAACGTGGCCGGCACCACGCAGTACGGCGGCAAGGACGGCGTGAACAGCCTGTCGACCGACGGCTACGCGGCGGGCCAGCTGACGAGCTTCACGGTCGGTGCCGACGGCACGCTGACCGGCAACTACTCGAACGGCCAGACCGCGGCGCTCGGCCAGATCGTGCTCGCGAACTTCTCGAACGAGAACGGCCTCGTCGACCTCGGCAATAACGAGTACGGCCAGACGGCGGCTTCGGGCGTCGCGCAGATTTCCACGCCCGGCTCGACCAATCACGGCGTGCTGCAAGGCGGCGCGGTCGAGAACTCGAACGTCGATCTGACGAGCGAGCTGGTCAACCTGATCACCGCGCAGCGCAACTATCAGGCGAACGCGCAGACGATCAAGACCCAGCAGGCCGTCGACCAGACCCTGATCAACCTGTAAGCCAACGGGACCTCTTCATGGATCGGCTGATCTACACCGCGATGTCGGGCAGCGCGCAGGCGCTGGAACAGCAGGCGATCGTCGCGAACAACCTCGCGAACGCGTCGACCACGGGCTTTCGCGCGCAGCTCGAAACCTACCGCGCCGTGCCGATGTCGTTCGGCGACGGCAGCTCGATCAACGACGACACGACCCGCACGTTCGTGCTGTCCTCGACACCGGGCGCCGACTACACGCCGGGGCCGATCCAGCAGACGGGTAATCCGCTCGACGTCGCGATTCAGGGGCCGGGCTGGCTGTCGGTGCAGACCGCCGACGGCAACGAGGCCTACACGCGCGCAGGCAATCTGCACATCGACGAAAACGGCCAGCTCGTGAATGCGACCAATCAGGTCGTGCTCGGCAACGGCGGGCCGGTAGCGGTCCCGCCGGGCGCGCAGATCACGATCGGCAAGGACGGCACGGTGTCCGCGCTGACGCCGGGCGATCCGCCCACCGCTGTCGTCACCGTCGATCAACTGAAGCTCGTCAATCCCGATCCGCAGTCGCTCACGCGCGGCGATGACGGTCTGTTTCGCACCGCCGACGGCAACCCCGCCGACGCCGATCCGACCGTGACGCTCGCGCCGGCGTCGCTCGAAGGCAGCAACGTGAATCCGGTCAGCGCGATGGTCTCGATGATCACCAACGCGCGCCAGTTCCAGATGCAGACACAGTTGCTGGAAAACGCCGACAAAAACGATCAGTCCGCCAACCAGCTGCTCAGCTTCAGCTAACGGATTGCCACGGTGCGCGCGACGAGGCGCGCGCCGACACTGGAGAACCACACGTGAACCGCTCACTCTATATCGCCGCCACCGGCATGAATGCGCAACAGGCGCAGATGGACGTGATCTCGAACAACCTCGCGAACGTCAGCACCAACGGCTTCAAGGGCTCGCGCGCGGTATTCGAAGATCTGCTGTACCAGACCATCCGCCAGCCGGGCGCGAACTCGACGCAGCAAACCGAGTTGCCGTCGGGCATCCAGCTCGGCACCGGCGTGCAGCAGGTCGCGACCGAGCGCCTGTACACGCAGGGCAACCTGCAGCAGACCGGCAACTCAAAGGACGTCGCGATCAACGGCGCCGGGTTCTTCCAGGTGCAGATGCCCGACGGCACGACTGCCTACACGCGCGATGGCTCGTTCCAGACCAACGCGCAGGGTCAGCTCGTCACGTCGAGCGGCTACCAGGTGATTCCGGCGATCACGATCCCGACCAATGCAACCTCGCTGACGATCGGCAGCGACGGCGTGGTGTCGATCACCGTGTCCGGCTCGAGCAATACGCAGCAGCTCGGCTCGATGCAGGTCGCAACTTTCATCAACCCGGCCGGACTCGACGCGAAGGGCGAAAACCTGTTCGCGGAGACGGCGTCGTCGGGCGCGCCGAACGTGGCGCAACCGGGCCTGAACGGCTCGGGCACGCTCAACCAGGGTTACGTGGAAGCGTCGAACGTCAACGTCGTGCAGGAACTGGTGAACATGATCCAGACGCAGCGCGCGTATGAAATCAACAGCAAGGCCGTGACGACCTCCGACCAGATGCTGCAGACCTTGAGCCAGATGCAGGTTTGAGGACGGGAAATTTAAGGCGGTCAACGAAGATGGCGCACTCCACTCGCACTCCGGTGCATTCGCGTACGGCCGAGGCGCTCGTGCAGCTCGCGCTGCTCGCCGCGCTCGGCGGCTGCGGACTCGTGCCGAAGCAACCGATCACGCAGCAGCCGATGACCGCGCTGCCGCCGATACCGCCGCAGGCGCAGGCGCCGGGCTCGATCTACAACCCGGGCTACGCGGGCCGTCCGTTGTTCGAAGACCAGCGGCCGCGCAATGTGGGCGACATCATCACGATCGTGATCGCCGAGAACATCAACGCGACGAAGTCATCGGGCGCGAATGCGAACCGCAACGGCAACACCAACTTCAACGTGCCGACCGCGGGCTTTCTCGGCGGCCTGTTCGGCAAGGCCAACCTGAGCGCGACCGGCACCAACGGTTTTGCCGGGACCGGCGGCGCGAACGCGTCGAATACGTTCAACGGCACGATCACCGTGACCGTGACCGGCGTGCAGGCGAACGGCAACCTGATCGTGAGCGGTGAGAAACAGATGCTGATCAATCAGGGCAATGAATTCGTGCGCTTTTCCGGTGTCGTGAATCCCAACACGATTTCGAGTCTCAACGCGGTGTACTCGACCCAGGTCGCCGACGCGAAAATCGAATACTCCGCGAAGGGTTACATAGACGAGGCGGAGAACATGGGCTGGCTGCAGCGGTTCTTCCTCAACGTGGCACCGTGGTGATCATGGCGATCGTCTTCAACAGGCTGTCGCGCGCGGGCCGCGCACTCATGTTCGTCGCGCTCGCCTGCGCGGCGCTGCCGGCCGCGACGCCCGCGCACGCCGAGCGCCTGAAGGATCTCGCGCAGATCCAGGGCGTGCGCGACAACCCGCTGATCGGCTACGGCCTCGTGGTCGGCCTCGACGGCACCGGCGACCAGACCACGCAGACGCCGTTTACGACCCAGACGCTCGCGAACATGCTCGCGAACCTCGGCATCTCGATCAACAACCAGGCGGCGGGCTCGAGCAACTCGCAGTCGTCGCTGTCGAACATCCAGCTGAAGAACGTCGCCGCCGTGATGGTGACCGCGGTGCTGCCGCCGTTCGCGCGGCCGGGCGAAGCGATCGACGTCACGGTATCGTCGCTCGGCAATGCGAAGAGCCTGCGCGGCGGCACGCTGCTGCTCACGCCGCTGAAGGGCGCCGACGGCCAGGTGTATGCGCTCGGCCAGGGCAACGTCGCAGTCGGCGGCGCGGGAGCGAGCGCGAACGGCAGCAGGGTGCAGGTCAACCAGCTGGCCGCCGGGCGCATCACCAGCGGCGCGATCGTCGAGCGCTCGGTGCCGACCGCGGTGTCGCAGGCGGGCACGATGCAGCTCGACCTGAACGACATGGACTACGACACCACGCAGCGCGTCGTCGCGGCCATCGACAATGCGTTCGGCAGCGGCACCGCGACGGCGCTCGACGGCCGCACGGTCCAACTGCGCGCGCCGGCCGATCCGCAGCAGCAGGTCTCGTTCATGGCGCAATTGCAGAACCTCGAAGTGCGGCCCGCGCAGGCCGCCGCGAAGGTGATCCTGAACGCCCGCACCGGCTCGATCGTGATGAACCAGATGGTCACGCTGCAGAACTGCGCGGTCGCACACGGCAATCTGTCGGTCGTGATCAATACCCAGCCGGTGGTGAGCCAGCCGGGCGCGTTCTCGAACGGCCGCACCGTGGCCGCGCAGCAGTCGCAGATCCAGATGAAGCAGGACAACGGCGCGCTGAAACTCGTGAACGCCGGTGCCAATCTCGCCGATGTGGTGAAGGGGCTCAACGCGCTCGGCGCGACGCCCGCGGATCTGATGTCGATCCTGCAGGCCATGAAAGCAGCCGGTGCGTTGCGCGCCGACCTGGAAATTATCTAAGGAGCACGCCCGATGAATTCGGATACGACCAATAGCGTCAACTCCGCCAACGATCTGACCAGCCGGTTCGCGCTCGACGTGCAGGGCTTCGGCGCGCTGAGCGCACAGGCGAAGGCCTCGCCGCAAGCCGGCATGAAGATGGCCGCGCAGCAGTTCGACGCGGTGTTCACGCAGATGATGCTCAAGAGCATGCGCGACGCGACGCCGCAGGACGGTCCGTTCGATTCGCACGACACCGCGACCTTCACATCGATGATGGATCAGCAGATGGCGCAGCAGCTATCGAAGAAGGGCATCGGCGTGGCCGACGCGATGCTCAAGCAGCTGATGCGTAACCAGGGCATGCAGGTGGGCGGTGCGAACGGCGCGGGCGCGGCCGGTGGTCTCGCCGGCATGGCCAACGCGCTCGGCGGCGGTAGCGGCGGCGACGCAGGCCAGAGCGCAGCGCTCAACGCGCTCGCGCGCGCCTACGGCAACGCCCAGGCAAACGGCCAGCTCGCGCTCGGCCGGGCCTACTCGGCCAATAGCGCGCTGACGCCGCCGGTGCGCGGCGACGGCAGTTCGCCGAAAGTCGACGCGTTCGTCGACAAGCTCGCGGCGCCGGCGCAGGCCGCGAGCGCGGCGACCGGCATTCCGGCGCGCTTCATCATCGGTCAGGCCGCGCTCGAATCGGGTTGGGGCAAGAGCGAGATCAAGAAGGCCGACGGCTCGACCAGCCACAACGTGTTCGGCATCAAGGCGGGCAACGACTGGACCGGCAAGACCGTGTCGACGGTCACGACCGAATACGTGAACGGCAAGCCCCATCGCACGGTCGAGAAATTCCGCTCGTACGGCTCGTACGAGGAAGCGATGACTGATTACGCGAGCCTGTTGAAGAACAATCCGCGTTATGCGCAGGTGATCAATTCGTCGCACGACGTAAACGGTTTTGCGACCGGCATGCAGCGCGCCGGTTATGCGACCGATCCGCATTACGCAAAAAAGCTGATGTCGATCATGCAGAAAATGGGCTGATCGAGAATTTTGCCCGCGACGACGCGGCGTTCGAGCGGACCCGGTTTTAACGTTTGCGGGCGATTTCCGGCGAATATTTAATTCAAGCCCCTAAATTTTTGCTGGATGCTGCCGCTAACGAGTTAGACCCGATACCGGAATAGCGCTGTATGTTCCGGTCGAACGCGTGTGTTGCGGCTTTGCACGACGACCCTCAGAGTCGATGGCGAGACCTTGGCACGCGCCCGCAAGAACATGCTTACCGGCAAGCCCATGGATATGAACCAGTCGAACGGCCAGACTGACACGAACGGTCAGCCGCACGTCCCGCAAAACGAGAGCGTTCCCGACTTCGGCCGCCGCAATCCGCTGGAAATCGGCGTGCAGTTGCGCAATCTCGTCAATCGCGGCGACTTCCTCACCGTCGAATATGCGGGTGGGCAACTCGTCACGCGGCTGCTCGACGTCGACGTGCGCGAACGAACTTTCACCTTCGATTGGGGCGCGCTCTCCGATCTGAACGCGGGGCTGCTCAACGCGCCGCGCTGCCAGTT
This sequence comes from Paraburkholderia sprentiae WSM5005, assembly GCF_001865575.2. Classification (NCBI taxonomy): domain Bacteria; kingdom Pseudomonadati; phylum Pseudomonadota; class Betaproteobacteria; order Burkholderiales; family Burkholderiaceae; genus Paraburkholderia; species Paraburkholderia sprentiae. The sequence continues at coordinate 3,455,605 of NZ_CP017561.2, read as the reverse complement.
CCACGCGTCGCCCGACGGCGTGCGCGTCGAGTTCACGACCCCGACGCCGCGCGAGACGCGCTTCGAGGGACTGCCGGCGTTCGAGGCCGAGTTCCCCGAGGTGTTGTTCTACGTGCAGCGGCGCGAGTATTTCCGCGTCCCCGCGCCGATTCTCGATCCATTCATGTGTAGCGGCCGCCTGCCCGAGGGCGACACGTTCCGCTTCGAGGTGCACGACCTGTCGCTCGGCGGTGTCGGCATGCACACGACCGACCAGCGCGTCGGCGAATTGCCGATGGGCGCGCGCCTGACGGACTGCGAGCTCACGCTCGGCGCGCTGGGCCGTTTGTCGCTCGATCTGCAACTCGTGTCGCATCGCTCGCTCGCGCTGCCGAACGGCACGCAACGCTATCAGCTCGGCTTCCGTTTCCTGACGCTCCCGGGCAGCGCGGAAAACACGCTGCAGCGGCTGATCACGCAGCTCGAAATGAAGCGCCGCTCGCTGGCGCGCTGAGCGGCAAGGCACCACGGGCGGGCCGCAAACGAAGTGGAATGGCCCTCAATTTTTCGCGCGGCGGGCCGTTAAAGAGGATGTTCCACTAACGCGGTGGCATGTCTGCGACGCCGCCCTTCAGGATGACGCATGTCCAGCAATCTGTTGACTATCGGCCTTAGCGGACTCAACGCGGCCCAATGGGGTTTGACGACCACTGGTGAGAACATCAGCAACGCGTCGACACCCGGCTATACGGTGGAAACCCCGGTGTACTCGGAGACGAGCGGCAGCTACACCGGCTCCGGCTACCTGCCGATGGGCGTCTCCACCGACACCGTGCAGCGCTCGTACAGCCAGTACCTGACGACCGAGCTGAACAACGCGCAGTCGTCGAGCAGCGCGCTCACCGCGTACAACACGATGATCACCGAGCTCAATAACCTGGTCGGCAGTCCGACCTCGGGCATTGCGAGCGCGATCAGCGGCTATTTCACGGGCCTGCAGAACGTCGCCAACAGCGCATCGAGCGTGTCGACGCGGCAGACCGCGATCAGCGACGCGCAGACGCTCGCGAACCAGATCAACGCGGCGGGCCAGCAGTACGACCAGTTGCGCTCGAGCGTCAACACGCAGCTGAGCGACACGGCCACGCAGATCAACACCTATACCGCGCAGATCGCGTCGCTCAACACGCAGATCAAGCAGGCGAGCAGCCAGGGCCAGCCGCCGAACCAGTTGCTCGACGAGCGCGACCAGGCGGTGTCGAACCTGTCGCAGCTGGTCGGCGTGTCGGTCGTGCAGGACAACGGCAACTACAGCCTGTTCATGTCGAACGGACAGCCGCTCGTGCTGGCCGGCAACAGCTTCAACCTCGGCACGGCGACGTCGACGAGCGATCCGAGCGAGCTGTCGGTCCAGTATCTCGGCCAGGCTGGTGCGAAGCCCGCGCCGACCCCGCAGACACTATCGGACACGAGCGTATCCGGCGGCACGCTTGGCGGCCTGCTGCAATTCCGCTCGCAAACGCTCGATCCTGCCGAGGCGCAACTTGGCGCGATCGCGACCAGCTTCGCCGCGCAGGTCAACGCGCAGAACGAGCTCGGCCTCACGCTGAACGGCACCGCGGGCGGCGCGTTGTTCACCGTCGGCTCGCCGACCGTGTACGCGAACCCGCAGAACAGCGGCAATGCGACGCTCGGCGCGTCGTTCGCCAACGCGGCCCAGCCGACCACGAGCGATTACACGCTGTCGTACAACGGCAGCGCCTACACGCTGACCGACAACGAGACCGGCAGCATCGTCGGTTCGGCGGCGAACCTGAACAACCCGATCGGCGGCCTGCAGTTCTCGGTCGCGAGCGGCACGATGAAGGCGGGCGACTCGTTCTCGGTCGAGCCGACCCGGGGCGCGCTGGACGGCTTCGCGCTGACCACCACGTCGCCCTCGGCGATCGCGGCGGCGGCACCGGTGCTCGCGTCGGCCTCGACGTCGAACACCGGCAGCGCGACGATCACGCAGGGCACGGTATCGGCCGGCTACAGCGCGCCGACCAGTGCATCGACGATCACCTACACCGCGGGCACCGGCCTCACCGGCTTCCCGATCGGCTCGGTGGTGACGGTTGCCGGCTCACCGCCCGCGTCGTACACGATCAGCGCGGCAACGACCCCGGTGCCGTATTCGGCGAGCGCGGGCGCGACGCTGACGATCACCAACCCGACCAACGCGACGAGCGCGGGCGTGATGAACAATGTAACGGTCACGATCAGCGGCACGCCCGCCAACGGCGACTCGTTCACGATCGGACCGAACACCGGCGCGACCAACGACGGCCGCAACGCGCAACTGCTGTCGAATCTGACTTCGGCGCAGGTGCTCAACGGCGGCACCGCGACGCTGACGGGCGCATACGCGAACTACGTCAACACGATCGGCAACCAGACCACGCAGATCCAGACGTCGGCGACCGCGCAAAGCACGCTCGTCACGCAGATCACATCGGCGCAACAGTCGGTGTCGGGCGTCAATATCAATGAGGAAGCGGCGAACCTGCTTCAGTACCAGCAGCTCTATCAGGCCAACAGCAAGGTCATCCAGACCGCGCAGACGCTGTTCCAGACTTTGCTTGGCATCTTCTCGTAAGGCGTTGAACCATGCGAATTTCGACCCAGCAGTACTTCAGCATGAACGTCTCGACGATGAGCAATCAGCAGGCTCAGTTGTCGCAGATCTATCAGGAAATCTCGAGCGGCCAAAGCCTCACCACGGCCGCCGACAATCCGCTCGGCGCCGCGCAAGCAGTGCAGCTCAGTTCGACCGCGGCCGCGCTGTCGCAGTACACGACGAATCAGAACACCGCGCTGTCGTCGCTGCAGGCCGAGGACTCGACGCTCACCAGCGTCGTCACGACGCTGCAAAGCGTGAACACGCTGGGTCTGAGCGTCGGCAGCGGCGTGCTGAACGACACCAACCGCTCGGCGATCGCCGCGCAGCTGACGGCCCTGCGCGACCAGCTGCTGACCTATGCGAACGCGACCGACGGCTCCGGCAACGCGCTGTTCGCCGGCTTCCAGAACTCGACCAAGGCCTTCACGACCGATGCGGCCGGCACCGTGGTCTATACGGGCGACACCGGCACGCGCACTGTCCAGGTCACCGATAGCAATGCGGTCGCGACCGGCGACAACGGGTTGTCGGTGTTCATGAGCGTCGGCGCGACGAATGCGCAGCCGATCGCCTCGGGCAGTTCGGCCAACACCGGCACCGGCGTGATCAGCGCGGTGACGGTCACCGATCCGACCAACGCGGCGAACGCGGACTCGTACAAGATCCAGTTCAGCGGCAGCGGCAGTTCATTGACCTACACGGTCACCGACACGACGACCAACACCATGGGTACGGCGCAGCCCTACACGTCGGGTTCCAACATCACGATCGCCGGGCAGACCGTCGACATCACCGGCACGCCGGCCGCCACCGACACCTTCACCGTGCAGCCGGCCAACCAGGCAGGCACTAACGTGTTCACGAACCTGAACGCGATGATCGCCGCGCTTCAGCAGCCGGTGAGCGGCAACGACGCGGCCTCGGCGACGCTGCAGAACGCGATGAACACGGGTCTGTCGCAGCTTGCCAACACGTTGAACAACGTCATCGCGGTGCAGGCGTCGGTGGGCGGCCGCGAGCAGGAAGTCCAGGCGTTGCAGACGGTCACTCAGACCAACACCACGCAAACGGCAAGCGATCTCGCGGACCTCACCTCGACCGACATGGTCAAGACGATCAGCAAGTACACGATGCAGCAAGCGGCCTTGCAGGCGTCGCAGCAAGCGTTCGTGAAGATCCAGAGCATGTCGCTGTTCCAGTACATCGGCAACTGATGCCGCTTCGGCGCAGCAGTAAAAGAACCGGCGCGAGCCGGTTTTTTTTCGTCCACGGTCGGGGATTTCCGCAGTCGTTACGTCAGCGCGGCCGCGACCCGTCCCATTTGATCGATGCCGCTATCGAACAGCCGCACGAAGAACGGGATCATGTTCGGCAGCATCAGCTGCACGAGCAGCAGACCGACCAGCATGGTCAGCGGGAAGCCGATCTGGAACACGCCGATCTGCGGCGCCGCGCGATTGAGAATGCCGAGCGCCATGTTGGCGATCAGCAGCGCAACGACGACCGGCAACGCTAGCAACAGCCCCGCGGAAAATATCGAGCCGCCCCAGTTCGCGAGCGTCTGCCAGCCGTGCGGCGCAAGCAGGTTCGCCGACACCGGCACCGACTGGAAGGTCGTCACCAGCGCGGCGATCATCTGCAGATGACCGTCGACGGCGAGAAACACCAGCGTCGCGATCGTCGTCATGTAGCGCGAGATCACCACGCCCGAGCCGGTCGCCTGTTGGTCGAAGAAGGTCGCGAAGCCGAGGCCCATGCCGAGGCCGATGAAGTAGCCGGTCGCATCGACCGCCTGGAACACGACCTGCATCGTCACGCCGAGCGCGATGCCGATCAGGAACTGATTGACCAGAATCCACACGCCGGCTGCGGAAAAGACGGTGACGTGCGGCAGCGCGCCGATCGTCGGTGCGACGATGATGGTCGTGAATGCGGCAAGGCCGATCTTCACGCGCGAGGGCAGCGACATGTTGCCGAACACCGGCGCGGTCGCGATCAGCGCGGCGATGCGCGCGAACGGCCACAGGAACGCGGTCAGCCAGACGTTCAGTTGAGAGTAGGTGACCGTAAACATGGGCGAGGAGGGCGGGCGCCAGCGCGTCGACGTGCCAGCGGCGCTCAGTTGACGAGCGTCGGAATGCTGGTGATCGTGTGGCGCAGATAGTCGAGCATCGTGGTCAGCATCCACGGCCCGGCGATCACCAGCGTGAGCGCGATCGCAAGCAGCTTCGGGATGAACGACAGCGTGGCTTCGTTGATCTGCGTGGCGGCCTGGAACAGGCTCACGAGCAGACCGACGACGAGCGCGACCAGCAGCAGCGGAGAGGCCAGCACCAGGCCGACGTACATGGCCTGGTGGGCCAGGGTCATGACTGCTTCGGGTGTCATCGTAAGTGCCTGAAGAACGAGGAGTCGGAAAACGATCAGACGAAGCTCTGCGCGAGCGAGCCGAGCAGTAACTGCCAGCCGTCGACGAGCACGAACAGCATCAGCTTGAACGGCAGGGAAATCGTCGCGGGCGACACCATCATCATCCCCATCGACATCAGCACGCTCGCGACCACCATGTCGATGATCAGGAACGGAATGAAAATCGTAAAGCCGATCGTGAAGCCGGTCTTCAGCTCGCTCGTCACGAACGACGGCACCAGCAGCGACAGCGGCACGTCTTCGGGCCCCTGCATCGGCGCCGCATGCGAGATGCGCGCGAACAGCGCAAGGTCGCTTTCGCGGGTCTGACGCAGCATGAAGGTCTTGAACGGCGCGACCCCGCGCGACACCGCCTGGTCCATCGGAAGGGTGCCTTCGGAGAACGGCTTGTAGCCTTCGTTATAGGCCTTGTCGAGCACCGGCGACATCACGAACAGCGTGAGAAACAGCGCGAGACCCACGAGCACCTGGTTCGGCGGCGTCGTGGTCGTGCCGAGCGCCTGGCGCAGCAGCGACAACACGATCACGATGCGCGTGAAGCTCGTCATCATCAGCACCATCGCGGGCAGGAACGACAGCATCGTGAGCAGCAGCATCGTCTGCACGCTCAGCGAGTAGGTCGTGCCGCCGTTCGGGCCGGGGCTCGTGGTGAAGGCCGGCAGGCCGGCGGTTTGCGCGAACGATAGCGCCGGCAGCGCGAACAGCAGCGCCGGCAGCGCGACTTGAAGCACTGCGGGAAGTGCCCGCGCTACACCGCGCGGTAGTGCGAAGAACCAACCTGACCGCCTGAAACTGACCTGCATTACCGATCCCCGCCGCCGTGCGCGTTGAAACGTTTGCCCACTTCGCCTTTCAGGGCGTCGCGAAAGCGTTGACCAAAGGTGCCGGAAAGCGGTGCGGGCGAAGTGGCAACCGTCTCGGCCGCGGCGGAACCCGCCGGCATCGTATGCAGCAGCCGCACGTTGCCGGGCGCCGCGCCGAGCACGAGCCACGTATCGCCGATCTCGACGACCGCGACGCGCTCCTTGCCGCCGAGCGAAGCGCCGCCGACCGTCTTCACGAGGCCGCCGCGCTGGCCCGGCTGCAGGCCGAAGCGTCGCGCGAGCCACGCGCAGCCGAACACGAGGCCGATCACGACCGCGAGCCCGACGAAGGTTTGCAGCACCGCGCCGACGCCGAGCGCCGGCACCGCGCTACCCGCACCGACCCCCGAGGCGATCTTCGCGGCGTTGTTGACCGCGTTCATGTCGGCGGCGTGCGCGACGGTGGACGCGCCGAACACCGTGGCGCTCGCCGCGAGCGCCTTGAACACGTTCTGCAATAGAACATCGCGCGACGCAAACAGGACGCCGCGACCGGCCAAACGTTTCATCGATTGAGTTTCCGGATGCGTTCGGACGGCGTGATGATGTCGGTCAGCCGGATGCCGAACTTGTCGTTGACGACCACCACTTCGCCCTGCGCGATGAGGCAGCCGTTGACCAGCACGTCCATCGGCTCGCCGGCGAGACCGTCGAGTTCGACGACCGATCCCTGCGCGAGCTGCAGCAGATTGCGGATCGCGATCTTGGTGCGGCCGAGCTCGACCGTCATCTGGACCGGAATGTCCAGGATCATGTCGATATCGTTGTGCGTGGAGGTCGGCGCGACTTTCGACAGCGGCTGGAACACACCGCCCGCGGCCGGGTTGATTTCGTCGTTGCCGTTCTGCTCGGCGAGCGCGCTGGCCCAGTCGGCCATCGCCGCGTCTTCGTCCGCGGCGGACACCGCGCCGGCGGCGAGTTGCTCGGCTGCCGCGAGATCGCTCTCGGGCTGTGTGTTCAGGTCACTCATATCCACCATCCTTCATCGTGTCGGCTGCGCTGATCATCTTCTGGACCCGCAACGCGTACTGACCATTGAAAATTCCGTAGCCGCATTCCATCACCGGCACGCCGTCGACTTTCGCGGTGATGTGCTCGGGGATGTTGATCGGTAAAACGTCGCCTTTGCGCATGTTCAGGATCTGTTCGAACGTGACCGGCACCTGCGCGAGGTCGGCCGTCAATTTCACTTCGGCAGCCTGCACCTGCTGCGACAGCACGCGCACCCAGCGGCGGTCGACGTCGATCGCCTCGCCCTGGATCGGGGAGGACAGCCCGTCGCGGATCGGCTCGATCATCGAGTACGGCATGCAGATGTGCAGCGTGCCGCCCGTCGAGCCGAACTCGATCGAGAACTGCGTGACGATGACGATCTCGTTCGGTGTCGCGACGTTGGCGAACTGCGTGTGCATTTCGGAGCGCACGTATTCGAACTGCAGCGGACGCACGCTCTTCCACGACGCCGCGTAATGCTCGAACGTCAGGTTGAGCAGCTTGGTGATGATGCGCTGCTCGGTCTGCGTGAAATCGCGTCCTTCGACGCGCGTGTGGAAGCGGCCGTCGCCGCCGAACAGATTGTCGACCACGAAAAACACGAGGTTCGGATCGAACACGAACAGCGACGTGCCGCGCAGTGGCTTCACGTGGACCAGGTTCAGGTTGGTCGGGATCGGCAGATTGCGCGTGAATTCGCTGTACTTCTGGACCTTCACCGGGCCGACGGAGATTTCCGCCGAGCGCCGCATGAAGTTGAAAATGCCGACGCGCAACAGGCGCGCGAAGCGGTCGTTGATGATTTCCAGGCCGGGCATCCGGCCACGGACGATGCGCTCCTGCGTCGCGATGTTGTACGGGCGTACGCCCGTGCGGTCGCTTTGCTCGGATTCCGTGTCGGATTCGCCGGTGACGCCCTTCAGAAGGGCATCGACCTCCTCCTGGGACATGAACTCTTCGTGGCCCATTGCTTATTCCTCGTGAGTCCCTTGGCGATTGATGATGGCAGCGCTAGACAACGTCACGTCACTGCACGACGAACTCGGTGAACAGCACGTCCTGCACGCGGATCGGTGCGGCGCTCTTGTCGGTCGGCTCGGTGATCAGCTTCTTCAGCTCTTCGGCGAGCGCGCGTTTGCCTTCGAGCGGCGCGAGCTCTTCGGGGTGTTTGTTCGACAGCGCGAGCAGGATGCGGCTGCGCACTTCCGGCATGTGATCGGTGAGTGCCTGCTGGGTGGCGGCGTCGCCGAGTTTGAGCGTGAGGCCGATGCGCAGGAAGTGCGGCTGGCCGTCGTCCGATTGCAGGTTGACGGTCATCGATTCGAGCGGGAAGAAGAGCGGCACGGCGGACGGCGCCGGCGCGGCTTCGGCGGATGCGGCGACGGGTGCGCGCTTGGACATGAAGAACCACACGCCCGCACCGGCAGCGCCCGCGGCGATCAGCGCAATGAGGACGATCAGGATGATGCGCTTCAGGGGGCCCGGCGAGGCGGGCGCGGCTTGTTGCGGGGCGGTCGTGGTTGCCATGTGGGTTGCGGGCTTTTTGCCAGCCTAGTAAGGGTTAGGGTGATTGTTGTTGATTTGCCTGCGGCGCTATGGGTCGAAAAGAAGGGCTATTTCTGGTTATCTCAGGTTTTTGGGTGTTTTTTTTGTCTTTGTTCTGGTCTGGTTGGGCTTTCCTTGTTCTGGCTTGGGTGCCTTTCCTTGATTGCTTGTCGGTCTATTGGCGTTGCCCCTGTGCGGGGCGGCACCTACTTTCTTTGCTGCTGCAAAGAAAGTAGGCAAAGAAGACAGCTTTACACCGCCAGCTCTTAAGCGGGTCCCCTGGCTTGGAGGAGGTAGTGGTGCATCTGGAATCCGTGCCCCCGCACATTCGACGGCAGTGACAAAGCCGTCATGCTTCCCACTCCGCACTGCGTGCGTCGTGGACGGGTCTGCCAGGGAAACCGACCGATGGTTTGGGAACGGGGTTTCGGCGCGCGCAGCGCCGCCGGAAGAATGACTGCCTTGTCACTACGGCCGAATGTGCGGGAGCACGGATTCCAGATGCACCACTGCCGGAGGCGGACCGAGGGACCCGCTTAAGAATTTGCGGTGTGAGCTGTCTTCTTTGCCTACTTTCTTTGCAGCAGCAAAGAAAGTAGGTGCCGCCCCGCACAGGGGCAACGCCAATAGACCGACAAGCAATCAAGGAAAGGCCAACAAAGCCAGAACAACGAAAAAAGCAGGCGCCTCTTCAGGCAAACGTATCGACCAACCCAACCTGCTGCCGCACGGCAACACTAGAAACGGCCTCACCGGAGTCCACCGAACCATCACCGCCGAGCGAGCCGCCACCGCGGCCGGCGCCCCTGCCCGATCCACCCGCGCCAGCGCTCTGCTGCTGCTGCCCGCTCTGCCGGGCAAACCCATCACTCACACTCGCACTCCCCAGCCCAATCCCGTTGGACTCCATAGCCTCACGAAGCTTCGGCAACGCCGCCTCGACCGCTTCCCGCACCGACTGATGCTGCGAAACAAACAGCGCATGCGCATGGCTATCCGCAACTTGCAACACCACCTGCAATGGCCCGAGATCCTTCGGATTGAGGGTCAGCTCGGCACTCTGCGAATGCGCATTCGACAAGAACACCACCTTCTGGCTCAACGCGTCTTCCCAGTCGGTCGTGCCGACCTGCGGCGTCAGCGCGTTCGCGGCGGCTGCCGCGCTCGCGTTGCCGGTGCTCTGCGCCGCCGCCGTCGTGCTGGCGGCGTTGGCCGCCGCTTGGGTCGCGGCCAGCGCGGCGTTCGCCGCATCGGACGCGCTGCGCGCCGACGCGAGGTTGTCCGCCTGGCCGGCCGTCGCGGCCGCGGCGCTCGCCGCATCGGCGGCCGACTTCGCTGCCGATGGATCGGCCAGCGCAGTTGCGGCGGCCGTCGCCGTCGTCACCGTGGTGTGGCTCGTCGAGGCGCTCTTGCCGTCGACGGACAGGCCGTTCGCGAGTGTCTTGTCACTGGTCGTGCCGTTCAGACCGCTCTTCGTGCTGCCCAGACCGCCCGCCGCGCTCGATACGCTCGCCGCCTTCGCGGCCGCGCCGCTTGCGAGCGCCTGCGCGGGCACCGTACCCTGGCCGCTCGATAGCGCGGACAGCGCACTCTGCAACGCATCCTGCAGCGACTTCGGATCGACCGCGCCTTTCCTGCTTGCGACGGTGCCGGTGAGCGCGTTCGCGGCCCTGCCGGCCAGCGCGCTCACCGCATCGGCGACGGAGCTGGCGGCATCGGTCGTGGCGGTCGCGCTCGCGTCGGCGTTATTGTTGGCGGTGGCCTGTGCCTGCGCTTGCGCCTGAGCCTGGGCGGCAGCCGCCGCGGCGGCGAGCGCGCCGGCGTCGGTCTGCGCCTTGGTGTCCTTCTGCTTCGCTTGCGTTGCGCTCGACTGGCTGTTGGATGGCTGTTGCGTCTGTGTCGTCGATGTCGTGGACGACGCGCCGTTGCTCGCCGCGGCGCTGCCGTTCTGGCTACTGCTCGCGCTCTGCTGCGCGGAAGCGGGCGCGGGCGGCGGCGCACTGGGCGCGCCCGGCGCCGTCGATTGCGATGCCGTCGCGGAACTGCTCTGCCGTTGATTCGCGCTGTTCTGCTGGTCGATGCTTTGCTGCAAGGTCTGCGCGAACGCGCTCGCGTTGACCGCGGCGCTCGCGGCCGCGCTGCCCGACGCATTGCCGCTCGTGTCGAGCAGCGCGTTCAGTTGTGAGCCGATCTGTGAAAGGAGCGACATAAGGAATCCTGTGAATCCGTCAAACGGGTGTGCCGTCAGGCGTTAGCCGCGAGGCAACGCCTCACGCGCCGTCGGCGCGCATGCGCAGAATTCGCGCCGCGTGTTCGTCGGCGTCGCGCTGCTCGCGCCGCGCGGCAACCTGCGCCTCGGCCGCCTCGCCGCGCGCCTGCAGCACTTCGTACGAGCCGAGTTTCTGCTTGTGGCGCTGCCAGTCGGGCTTCGCCGCCTCGACGCGCGCGCTCGCCGCCGCAAACAGGTTGCGCTGCTGCTCGATCGCGGCGTCGAGCGTGTCGATGAACGCCTGGAAGTTGCGCATGTTGCCGGCCGGCATGCCCGACTGCGCGCTCTCGGTGAAACGCGCGTAGTACTCGTCGCGGTACTGCACGAGCGAATCGAGTTGCGCCTGCACATCGTTGCGCTCGCGCTGCGCGCGGCCGAGCCGCTGCGCGGCGGCGTCCACGTCGTCCTGCGCGAGACCGATCAGCGTCTTGATCGGAAAGTGTTTCGACATCGTCAGCCTCCTCGGCCCTGACCCTAGGCAAACAGCGTGTTCAGCATGTCGATGCTCGGCTGGAAGTTCGCGCACTCGCGAAAGCCTTGCTGCAGGAACGCTTCCATCCGCGGATACAGCGCGATCGCCCGATCGAGCACCGCGTCGCGCCCACTCGAATACGCACCGACGTTGATCAGATCGCGGTTGCGCTGATAGCGCGACAGCATCTGCCTGAACATACGCGTTTTATTCAGGTGGTTTTCGTCGATTAGCGCGGTCATTGCCCGGCTAATCGACGCTTCGATATCGATCGCCGGGTAGTGGCCGGCCTCGGCGAGCGAGCGCGACAGCACGATGTGGCCGTCGAGAATCGCGCGCGCCGAGTCGGCGATCGGGTCCTGCTGATCGTCGCCTTCGGTGAGCACGGTGTAGAACGCGGTAATCGAGCCGCCGCCCGCCGGCCCGTTGCCGGTGCGCTCGACCAGCGCCGGCAGCTTCGCGAACACCGACGGCGGATAGCCCTTGGTTGCGGGCGGCTCGCCCACGGCCAGCGCGATTTCGCGCTGCGCCATCGCGTAGCGGGTCAGCGAGTCCATCAGAAGCAGCACGTGCTTGCCCTGGTCGCGGAAGTATTCGGCGAGCGACGTCGAGTACGCGGCGGCCTGCATCCGCAGGAGCGGCGAGACGTCGGCCGGCGCGGCGATCACGACGGAGCGCGCCAATCCTTCTTCGCCGAGAATCTGTTCGATGAACTCCTTCACTTCGCGGCCGCGTTCGCCGATCAGGCCGATCACGATCACCTCGGCGCTGGTGTAGCGCGCCATCGTGCCGAGCAGCACCGATTTACCGACGCCCGAACCCGCGAACAGCCCCATGCGTTGACCACGGCCGACGGTCAGCAGCGCGTTGATCGCGCGCACGCCGACGTCGAGCACCTTGTGAATCGGCTCGCGATTGAGCGGATTGATGACCGGCGCGGACAGCGGCGCGTCCGTTTGCGTGCCGAGCGGGCCGAGTCCGTCGAGCGGACGGCCCGATGCGTCGAGCACGCGGCCGAGCAGTTCCCAGCCGACCGGCAGGCGCTTCGCGCCCGCAAGCGGGTCCGCGATCGGCGCGCTTTCGAGCGGATAGACGCGGGCGCCGGGCAACAGGCCGATCGCTTCGGTGGTCGGCATAAGGAACAGCTTGTCGCCGGAGAAGCCGACCACTTCGGCTTCGGCCATCGGCAGCGAACTGCCGGGCGGCAGTTCGATCATCACTTCCGCGCCGACCGACAGACGCAGGCCGACCGCTTCGAGCACCAGCCCGGCCGCACGTGTCAGGCGCCCGCAGGCGCGCAGCGGCTTCGCGATCGCGTTGCGTGCGCGCAGCCCCTCGAGCCGGCCGCGCCAAGCCTGCATGTAGGGATTGATGTCGAGCGCGGGATCATAGGACGGCGCGCCCGCAGCATGAGCGGAGCCGGCGGCGCGCGCAGCCGGGTCCAGCGCGGCGGACTCGCGGCTCGCCGCCGCGCCTGGCGTGGGATGCTCATCCGTCGACGCTTGCGGTGTGGAATCCGCGGGCTCGGCGGTACTGGCCGACTCGACGTCGGCCAGCGCCTCCGGGCCGAACGACGCCAACGCGAGCTCGCGCTCGAGCGGCGTCAGATCGCTCGCGCGGATCTCGTCGACAGTCGGCTTCACCACGTACTCACTTTGCCGAGCGCGGCGGCGACGCGCTGCCAGCGCGTGTCGATGCCCGCGTCGACTTCGCCGGTGCCGGCCTGCGCGCGGCAACCGCCACGCTCCACCGACGCATCGGTGCGCACGGTCCAGCCGCGCGTTTGCAGTTCTTCGAGCAGGTACGCCTCGACGACCGGCAGGTCGGCGGGACTCACGATCAGCGCCGGGGCGCCGGCGAGCGCGGGCTCGGCCGCGAGCACCTCGCGCGCGGCCGCGATCAGCGCGGTCGGGTCGTGCTGCACGTGCTGGCGCACGACCTGCTGCGCGATGTCGAGCGCGAGTGCAATCAGTGTTTCGGAGATCGCGTGCTGCGCGCCATCGAGTGCGGTCTTGAAGGTTTCGGCGAGCGCGGCGAGCCGCATCGCTTCCTCGCGCGCCTCGGTCTGGCCCTGCGCGAAACCCTGTGCGTGCCCCTGGTCGTAGCCCGCCTGATAGCCGAGCGCCTGGCCGGCCACATGACCGGACGCGACGCCCTGCACGTGCGCGGCCTCGCGGCGCCGCTCGAGTTCGGCTTCGAACGCGCGCTCGTCGAATTCGGGTTCGGCCTGCGGCGGTGCCGGTGGGACCGGGTCGAACGACGCCATCTCCCAGCGCTGGTAGGCCGAGAGGCTTTCCTTTGCCGGGGCTTGCGGATCAGACATAGGCGTCTTCCGCCTTGCCGCCTAGCACGATCTGTCCGCTCTCGGCCAGGTTGCGCACGATCTGCAGGATGCGGCGCTGCTGCGTCTCGACTTCGGACACGCGCACCGGACCGCGTGCGTCGAGATCTTCGGCGAGCAACTCGGCCGCGCGTTGCGACATGTTCGACAGGAACTTCTGGCGCAGCGCGGGCGGGGCACCCTTCAGCGAGATGATCAGCGCCTCGGATTCGACTTCCTTCAGCAGCAGCTGGATCGCGCGGTCTTCGAGGTCGAGCAGGTTCTCGAACACGAACATCTGGTCGACGATTTTCTGCGCGAGCTCCGCGTCGTACTGGCGCACGTTTTCGAGCACGCCTTCCTCGTGGTTGCTCGACATGAAGTTGAGAATCTCGGCCGCCGTACGGATGCCGCCCATCGGGCTGCGCTTCAGGTTGTCGCTGCCGGAGAGCAGGCCGGTCAGCACGTCGTCGAGCTCGCGCAGCGCGGCCGGCTGGATGCCGTCCAGCGTCGCGATGCGCAGCAGCACGTCGTTGCGCAGGCGATCCGTGAAGCAGGCGACGATCTCCGAAGCCTGATCGCGGTCCAGATGCACGAGGATCGTCGCGATGATCTGCGGATGCTCGTTCTTGATGAGTTCCGCGACCGCCGCCGAGTCCATCCACTTCAGGCCTTCGATGCCGCTCGTGTCGCTGCCCTGCAGAATCCGGTCGATGATCACGCCGGCCTTGTCGTCGCCGAGCGCCTTGGTCAGCACCGAGCGGATGTAGTCGTTCGAATCGAGCGACATGCCGGTGTGCTGCTCGGCCTCGCGCACGAATTCCTGCAGCACTTCGTCGACCTGTTCGCGCGTCACGCTCTTCAGCGCGGCCATCGCGACGCCGATTTTCTGGACCTCACGGGGGCCCAGAAACTTGAACACCTGCGCCGCCTCTTCCTCGCCGATCGACATCAGCAGCAGCGCGCTCTTCACTACGCCTTCAGCGCTCATCGGACACCCAGTTCTTGACGACGGTTGCTACGATCTTCGGATCCTGACGCGCGATGCTGCGCGCGAACTCCAGGTTCCGCTCGTATTTGTGCTTCGCGTTTTCGAGCGCGAGCTTCTCGCTGTCCGCTTCGATTTCGACGACCGCGCCATCGCGCTCCTCGGCGGGGATGCCGTCGAGCAGCACCGGTTCGTCGGGCGACATCAGCGCGGCAACCGGCTCGGGCGGCGGCGGGAACGCGCGGCGCAACGCCGGCTTCACCATCACGAAGTACAGGAACAGGGCGACCGCGCCGATGCCGAGGTACGTCGCGATCTGCTTGTAGAGCGCGAGCATGTCCGGCGTGCGCCACCACGGCAGATCGGCGTTCGGGTCGAGCTCGGTGGTGAACGCGCTGTTGACCACGTTGACCGAGTCGCCGCGCGACGCGTCGAAGCCCATCGCGTCCTTCACGAGCTGCGTGATCTGCGCGAGCTTGTCGGCGCTGACCGGCTGCATCGTCACATGACCCTTCGGGTCGACGACCCGCAGATAATTGACGACCACCGCGACCGACAGCCGGCGGATGCCGCCCATCGGCTGGTCCACGTGGCGCACCGTCTTGTCGAGCTCATAGTTGGTGGTCGAATCCTTGCGGTCGCTGACCGGCGTCGTGGTGACCGAGCTCGCGCCGTTGCCGGCCACGATCGGCGCGGAGGCCGGTTGCGGCGGCTGGTTCGACAGCGCGCCCGGCACCCCCGAGGCGCCGCCCTGCGACATTTCGGTGGCGCTGCTCGACTGCTGGCTGCGGATTGCGGCCTGCTGCGGATTGCCATTCGGACCGTAGTTCTCGGAGGTCTGCTCGCTGTGCGAGAAGTCGATGTCGGCGCTGACCTGCGAGCGCGCGTTGCCGGCGCCGAACAGCGGCGCGAGGATCGCGTCGATGCGCTGCTGCGTGTTGCGCTCGATCTGCTGGCGGAACTTCAGCTGGGTGGCATCGAGGCCGCTGCCGTTGGTCGGCTGCGTGAGCAGGTTGCCGTCCTGGTCGAGTATCGTCACGCCGCGCACCGGCATTTGCGGCACCGCCGACGCCACCATGTGCGTAATCGCGACGACCTGGCCTTCGTCGAGCATGCGGCCCGGGTACAGGTTCACGAGCACCGCCGCGGACGGCGCTTCCTTCTCGCGCACGAACACGCTCGGCTTCGGAATCGCGAGGTGCACGCGCGCGGATTTGACGCTCGAGATCGATTCGATCGTGCGTTCGAGTTCGCCCTCGAGCGCGCGCTGATAGTTGATCTGCTCGTCGAACTGGCTGATGCCGAATTTCTGGTTGTCCATCAGCTCGAAGCCGACCGAGCCGCTCTTCGGCAGCCCCTGCGACGCGAGGCGCAGGCGCATCTCGTGGACCTGCTCGGCCGGCACGAGAATCGCGCCGCCGCTTTCTGACAGCTTGTACGGGATATTGGCCTGCTGCAAAGCGGCGATGATCGAGCCGCCGTCACGGTCGGACAGATTGCTGTAGAGCACCTTGTAGTCGGGCGCGCGCGACCACAGGAACAGGCCGGCGATGACCGCGATCAGCAACGCCACCGCGAACACGAGCGGCGCGCGCGGGTTGCCGCGCATCTGCGCGAGTCCTGACAGACGCTGGCCAAAGTTGCCGCCGATACCTCCGAGGCCGCCGAGGTCGGCCGCACCGCCGGCCTGACCGCTGGCGGCCTGACCGGCGGCGGGCTGCGCGCCGGCGAGCCCCATGCGGGCGTCGGGGTTGATCAAGGAATTGGCTGACGAATCCATGCGTCGGGTTTCTCCGGGGGATGCCTTGGCGTTCTGCCGGGATGCCGCGCCGTGGCTGGGCGGACGGACAGAGACTTTCACCATTGAAATTATCCGCAGCGCCGCTCAAGCCGATTGCTTGAATAGAGCCGGGTTTTCCCCCTAGTTTCGGGACTTTCCGCGAGGGGCCGCTGCTATGCTTTCGTCCAGATCGGTACACCTTCCGGCGGTCCGATCGCACATCCAACGGAGAAAACATGAGCATGCCCGTGAACGCGCTTTCGTCGGCGCTGCAACAGATGCAGGCGATGGCGGCGCAGGCGGCCGGCGACGCGACCCCGGCGGCCGAGCAGTCCGGCGCGGCGACGCCCACCAACTTCGCGGCGGCGCTTAAGGCGTCGCTCGACAAGATCAGCAGCGACCAGCAGACGGCGATCGGCGAGTCGAAGGCGTTCGAACTTGGTGCGTCGAACGTGTCGCTGAACGACGTGATGGTCGACATGCAGAAGGCCAACATCGGCTTCCAGTTCGGCTTGCAGGTGCGTAACAAGCTGGTCGCCGCGTACAACGACATCGCGCAGATGTCGATCTGAGCGGGGCTGCGCGGCTTGGCCTCGACGGCTACGCGAGGGTTTGCGCAAGTCCCGTCCGACCATCCGGCAGCCTCGCGCCGCGTTTCCTGTGCGCCCCCGGCGGCGCTTTCGATCCCTCCTTGCACCGGCCTAAAGCTTTGTCGTCGCGCATCCGATAACCAAAGTACATGTCAGCGAGCGGCGCGGCGACGCGCCGCGCCGCTCGGTCACGCCACGACTTAACCGCAGCCAGTATGAGAGGAGGAGCGCCGATGTTTTCGCCGGGACACGCTGGAGCCAACGCGTATGCGCGCGTCGGCATCGAGACATCCGTGATGGGCGCAAGTCCGCATCGGCTGACTGTGTTGTTGTACCAGGGCGCACGGCAGGCAATCGCGCAAAGCCGCATGTATTTGCAGCAGGGCAACGTGGCCGAGCGTGGCATGGCGATCAGCAAGGCGATCCGGATCATCGAAAGCGGGCTGCAACAGTCGCTCAACCTCGAGGTGGGCGGCGAGGTCGCCGCACGGCTGAACGCGTTGTACAGCTATATGACGCGGCGGCTGCTGCAAGCCAATATCAATCAGAGCGAGGCGATGCTCGTGGAAGTGGACGGTCTGCTCGCGACCCTCGAAGAGGCATGGATCGGGATAGCCCCGGAGGTCGCGCGGATGGCAGCTCAGCCAGCTGCGGAAAGCCTGAGATGACATCGAACGCAGAATATTTTGCCCGCTATGAAGCGGTCGCCGCGCTGTCCTGCCGCATGCTGACGGCGGCCCGTCGTGCGTTGTGGAACGACTTGGTCCATTTGCAGGACGAGTATCGGCATCTGGTCGAAGCGCTGCGGGAGGCCGACGTGGGCGTCAAGCTCGACGAGGCCGAGCGGCTGCGCAAGTACGCGCTGATCCGCCAGATTCTCGCCGACGACGCCGCGATCCGCGACCTCGCGAACCCGCGCATGGCGCATTTGTCGGCGCTGTTCGCCGGCCGGCCGACGCGCGTGCTGAAGGAGCTGTACGGGGCGCGCTGAGTGTGGACAGGTGCGCGGGTGAGCTGGCGGCGCGCCGCGCGCGTCTGCAGGATCGAAGCAATCAGAGCATCGCGCGGGTTGCCGCGGATGCGACCAAGGAACCGGCATGAACGGAATCGATTCGGCCCTCGCTTCAGTGCTGTCGAGCCGGATCGACAGTCTGCTCGGCATCGCGCCTGGCACTGCGACCACCTCGCAAGCCGGCGCGGCCGGCGTCGATACCGTACCGGCCGCGGCGCCTGTGAACGCCACGCCCGCGCCGCAGCCGTCCGCGCAGACCGCGCTGTCGGCGGTCGCGCTGACCTTGAACGCGATCGCGCATTCAGGCGGCGAGGCGACACCCGCCGTGCTCGGTCGCGCGCCGATCTGGGCGATGGCGCCGGCACTCGAGGTCGCCCTCGAGGGCTTGCCGCTGAGCGATGCGGCCGGTAGCACCGCTGTCGCCAATTCCACCGCTGCTTCCACCGCTGCTTTCACCCTCAATCCCGACCCTGCTGCCAACGCAACGGCAGCTGCCACGGCGAGCGTGGCGGCGAGCGAGGTGCCGGTTGCGGCGCTAGCGGCCGCTCTGGAACGAACGATTGCCGACAGCGGCCTGTTCTACGAGGCGCATCTCGCGGCATGGCTGATCGGTCAGCGCTCGCCGGCCGAGCTGTCGCACGAGGCGCAGAACCAACTAGTCGCGCAGTCGCCATTGCCCTCCGACTGGAGCGCCGACGATGGCGACGCGAACGCGTGGTTCGCCTCGGCGAACGGCGCCTCCGCGGCAACGCCACGCGGCGCACCGAACGCCGCTGACAACAGCCCCGCCGCACACGCGATGCCGTCGATCCTGAACGCGCAGGCCGCGCGCCTCGTGGCCGGCGAACTGCTGGCCAATTCGGTCTCCGACCTGAACGGCCAGTCCACGCATACGGGGCTGCACGGCGGGACGCCGCAAGCGGCCGACGCCGGTTCATCACAACACGCGCAGGCGATGGCGGCCGCGGTGCATCCGGCGACCGTGCCGCTCGTGCGCCAGCAGCTCGATCTGCTCGCGACCGGGCAGTTTCGCTGGACCGGCGAGGCGTGGCCCGGTGCGCGTCTCGATTGGACGATCGAGCAGGACGGCGACGAATGGGACCGCAGCGGCGGCGGCGTCGCGAGCGAGGACGACCAGCCGTGGCGCACACGCCTGACGCTGTCGCTGCCGACGCTGGGCACCGTCGACGCCGAACTCACGCTGACCGGCATGCGGCTCACCGCGCGCGTGCAGGCGAGCCCGCGGGGCGCTGCCCGGCTCGCGATGCAAGGTGACGGATTTCGTCAGCGGCTCGCGGCGGCGGGAATCGAGTTACAGGTGTTGACGATTCGCGAGATCGGCGGCGGTGCACCGGGCACGGCGGCGGGCGCGTCGGCGGCGGGCGCGTCGGCGGCGGGGGCGCAGGCGGCATCCGCCTATGCGCGTTCGGCGGCCGCGGCTGTCACTGCGTCGGCGGGGTCGAGCACCGCGTCGCGCGACGACTTCGATTGGGACATTTGATGAGCCGCACCCATCGCCGCAGCGCGGCTGCGCTCGTGTACGACAAGCAGGGCGGTGAGCCGGCGCCGCGAGTGGTCGCGAAGGGATATGGGCTGCTCGCCGAGATGATCGTGCAGCGCGCCAAGGAAGCGGGGCTGTATGTGCACGAGGCGCCCGAGATGGTGTCGTTGCTGATGCAGGTCGATCTGGATGCGCGGATTCCACCGCAGCTTTATCAGGCTGTCGCTGAGTTGTTGGCCTGGTTGCATCGGCTGGAGAGCGGCGCTGACGCCGAGCCGGGGGATGGCGCTGGCGCGGGGGATGTGGTTGATGTTGTTGCTACTGATTTGGGGGAAGAGGGACGTGGTGCCCTTCGGTAGGGCGGCGGTTTTTTGTCGTTGTTCTGGCCTGGTTGTGTCTTTCGTTGTTCTGGCCTTGTTGGCCTTTCCTTGATTTCTTGTCGGTCTATTGGCGTTGCCCCTGTGCGGGGCGGCACCTACTTTCTTTGCTGCTGCAAAGAAAGTAGGCAAAGAAGACAGCTCACACCGCAAATTCTTAAGCGGGTCCCTCGGTCCGCCTCCGGCAGTGGTGCATCTGGAATCCGTGCTCCCGCCCATTCGGCGCTTGTGACAAGGCAGTCATTCTTCCGGCGGCGCTGCGCGCGCCGAAACCCCGTTCCCAAACCATCGGTCGGTTTCCCTGGCAGACCCGTCCACGACGCACGCAGTGCGAAGTGGGAAGAATGACGGCTTTGTCACTGCCGTCGAATGTGCGGGGGCACGGATTCCAGATGCACCACTACCCCCTCCAAGCCAGGGGACCCGCTTAAGAGCTGGCGGTGTAAAGCTGTCTTCTTTGCCTACTTTCTTTGCAGCAGCAAAGAAAGTAGGTGCCGCCCCGCACAGGGGCAACACCAATAGACCGATAACAAAGCAAGGAAAGGCAACCAAGCCAGAACGAAAAACCCCCCCGCCCGAAGGGCAAATCAAACCCTCATCATCACCTTCAACACCGCGTTCACGCGCCACCCATACGGCGGCGCGATCAACCCCCGCGCATTCCACCGCGATTGCATCAGCACCGGTTTCATCTTCGAAAACGTGACGAACCCCTCGTACCCGTGGTACGCCCCCATCCCACTCGCCCCAACCCCGCCGAACGGCAAACTCTCACACGCAAGATGCATCAGCGTCTCGTTGACCGCCATGCCGCCGGCAATCGTCTCATGCGTGACACGCTCGACCGTCCGCGCATCGTCGGCATACAGATAGAGCGCCAGCGGTCGCGGCCGCGCATTGATCCACGCGATCGCGTCGTCGAGCGTGTCGTACGGCACGAGCGGCAGCAGCGGCCCAAAAATCTCCTCCTGCATCAGCGCGCAATCGTCCGGCGCGCCGGTCACGGCGACCGGCGGAAAGCGCCGGCTCGCGGCATCGGGCGTCGCGTCGGTCAGCGGATGCAACTGCGCGCCGGCGGCCCGCACTTCGTCGGCGAGCCGTTCGAGCCGCTCGAAGTGCCGCGCCGAAATAATCGACGTGTAGTCCGGATTCTGCGCGAATTGCGGATACATCCGCGCCATGCGCGCGCGCGCCCGTTCGATGAACGCCTGCTCCTTGCCGCGCGGCACCAGCACGTAGTCCGGCGCGACACAGGTTTGCCCCGCGTTCAGCGTTTTGCCGGCGACCAGGTTGTCGACCGCGTTGTCGAAACGGGCATGCGCGCCGATCAGCGCCGGCGACTTGCCGCCGAGTTCGAGCGTGACCGGCGTCAGATGCTCGGCCGCCGCGCGCATCACCTGGTGACCGACCTTCGTCGAGCCGGTGAACAGCAGATGATCGAACGGCTGTGCGCTGAACGCGGCGGCGAGCGCCGCGTCACCGTTGACGACCGCGACGTGATTGCGCGCGAACGTCTGGCCGATCAGCTGCTCGAACAGCGCCGAGGTGCGCGGCGTCAACTCGGACATCTTGATGATCGCGCGATTGCCGGCCGTCAGCGCGCTGATCAACGGCCCGACCGCGAGCAGCACCGGATAATTCCACGGCACGATGATGCCGACCACGCCCAGCGGCTGCGGCACGACCTTGGCGCGCGCCGGCAGCAGCCACTTGTTGGTGCTGCGGCGCTGCGCTTTCATCCAGTGCTTGCCGCGGCGCAGCGCGGCGTCGATCTCTTCCTTCACGAGCACGAATTCGGCGAGCAGCACCTCTTGCTTCGCGCGATTGCCGAAGTCCGCGTGCATCGCGTCGGCAAGCGCGTCGCGATTGTCGAGCATCAGCTTGCGCAGCGCGCGCAGATGCGTCGCGCGCGTGTCCCACGACGGATACGGCGCGCGCAGATACGCATGACGTTGATCGCGCAACAGCGCTTCCAGCGCGGCGAGCTCCGGCAGATCGTTCTTCATATGCGTCCACTCCCTGATGCATGACGATGCGCGTCGAGCGCGCTTATTGGTTTGAGCTTGCGTCGGTGTTGCGAGCGTGCGCTCGGGGTTTGGGCGCCCGTCGCGCTTAGGCGGGAAACGCGCGCTCGACGATCGCGGCGTGATCGAACGTGGCCGGCAGCGTGCCGTACACGCGACCGCTTTCGCCGCAGCCGTCGGCGAGACGCGTCGCGATGAACGCGTCGGCGACAGCGGCGGGCGCGTGTTGCACGAGCAGGGTCGCCTGCGCGATCAGCACGATCTGCTGCGCGATGCGTCGTGCCGACGCCTCGCGCTGTTGCGCCGGTCCGTTCAGCGTCGCGGCGAGACGCCCGAGTGCCGTGCCCAACGCCGGATGCACGCGCGCGACGTCCTGCCATGCGGCGAACAGCGCCTGCGCGGCTTGCGGCTCGCGCTCCATCGCGCGCAGCACGTCGAGGCACATCACGTTGCCCGAGCCTTCCCAGATCGAATTGACGGGCGCCTCGCGATAGAAGCGCGCCATCGGTCCGGTTTCGACGTAGCCGTTGCCGCCCCAGACTTCCATCGCCTCGCCGGTGAATTCGAGCGCGCGCTTGCAGACCCAGTACTTCGCGGCCGGCGTAACGATGCGCCGCCACGCGCGTTCGGCCGACGAAGCGGAGGACGCGTCGGCGGATGGCTCGAACGCCCGCGCAAGACGCATGAACAGCACTGTCGCCGCCTCGGATTCGAGCGCGAGATCGGCGAGCACGTTGCGCATCAGCGGCTGCTCGGCGAGATGCCGGCCGAACGCGCTGCGATGCCGTGCATGATGGATCGCCTGGACGAGCGCGGCGCGCATCAGCGCGGCGCTGCCGATCACGCAATCGAGCCGCGTGTAGCTCGCCATCTCGATGATGGTTGGCACGCCGCGTCCTTCGTCGCCGATCATCATGCCGTACGCGTCGAGAAATTCGACTTCGCTGCTTGCGTTGGAGCGATTGCCGAGCTTGTCCTTCAGACGCTGGATGTGCACCGCGTTCTTGCTGCCGTCGGGCGCAAAACGTGGCACGAAAAAGCACGACAGCCCCTCTTGCGTGTCGGTGCGCGCGAGCACCAGATGCGCGTCGCACTGCGGCGCCGAGAAAAACCACTTATGGCCGACGAGCCGGTAGGCGCCGCCGCGCCCGCCGGCACCATCGAGCGCATACGCGCGCGTCTGGTTGCTGCGCACGTCCGAGCCGCCCTGTTTCTCGGTCATGCCCATGCCGATCATCGCCGAGCGCTTCTGCGCGAGCGGCACGTCGCGCGGATCGTGCTCGCGCGTGTACAGCGGCTCGCGCAGCGTGTCGAACAGCGCGGGTTCGCGCTGTAACACCGGGATGCTCGCGAACGTCATCGTCAGCGGACACAGTGAGCCCGATTCGATCTGCGCATGCATGAAGTAGCCGGCGCAGCGCGCGGCCATCGCGCCGCTTCGCGGATCGGAAAACGGCAGCGCGTGCAGCCCTTCGCGGCGCAGCAGCGCGAGCAGCTGGTGCCACGCGGGATGAAACTCGAGCGCGTCGATGCGCTCGCCGCGCGGACTATGCGTGACCAGCTCCGGCGTATGCCGATTGGCGAGTTCGGCGAGCGCGAGCGTGTCGGGCGTCGTCAGCGCCGCGCCGTGCCGCAGCAGCGCGTCGCGATGCCAGCTCGCGCCGTCGCGATCGACGGCCGCGCTCAAAGCGGCGTCGCTCGCGAACAGGTTGTAGTTCGCGAGTGGCGGTGCCTGATTCGTCACGTCGTGCGTTTGGCCGAAGCCGTGCCGTTCCATCTGCTGTCTCCGTGCTTTGTCTATTGTGCGCCGCTTTGCCGACGGCGATCCACGATGCGCTTCGAGGCGCCGGTTCGAGCGCCGCACGTGACGCCGCATGCGGGAAGAGGGCGCGGTTCGCGCCACGTTTGAGTGCCGGGCGCGCTCGGCGGACGGCCGCCCGCGCGAGCCGTGCACGCCTTTCATCATAAGGGGCGCGATGCCGCCGGCGCTTAGAGGGATCGCTCTGTCAGGAAGCCGCCGTCGCTGGCGCGAAGCTCGGCAAATGCAGCCTGCGCGACGTAGCCGCCCACCGCGCGTCACTCGCCTGCGGACGTCTGCGTTCCATCCGGCGCTGCGATTGCATCGAAGCCGATCCCCGGGCCGGGCATGAAATCGGCGCTGGCTTGCGTCCGCAGCGTTTCGCGCGCGACGTCGAGCCACGCGCGCGCCGAAGTCATCTCGATTTGCTACAATCGCCGTTCGTCTTCGAGGAGCGTTGCGACGGGTACCGCGAATCCGCATTCGCCGGCCGCCTGCCAGGCTCGAAGGCTTCAATCGGCAGCATGAAGCGCCCCGCGCGATTCCGAACGCTGCCTCAAACCGCGCTCACGTCACATTTCTAGTCATTTTCTTAGAAAGGAGGGCGTGATGAACGCCGCAGTCATCGATTCCCAGAACCAGGATTACGTTGTCGCCGACATGTCGCTCGCCGCATGGGGCCGCAAGGAACTCACGATCGCCGAGACGGAAATGCCCGGCCTCATGCAGACGCGCGAAGAGTACCAGGCGCAGCAGCCGCTGAAGGGCGCGCGCATCGCCGGCTCGCTGCACATGACGATCCAGACCGGCGTGCTGATCGAAACGCTGACCGCGCTCGGCGCGGATGTGCGCTGGGCCTCGTGCAACATTTTTTCGACCCAGGACCATGCCGCCGCCGCGATCGCGCAGGCCGGCACGCCG
Source organism: Paraburkholderia sprentiae WSM5005 (assembly GCF_001865575.2). Lineage (NCBI taxonomy): Bacteria > Pseudomonadati > Pseudomonadota > Betaproteobacteria > Burkholderiales > Burkholderiaceae > Paraburkholderia > Paraburkholderia sprentiae. The sequence continues at coordinate 3,431,081 of NZ_CP017561.2, read as the reverse complement.
GTGTTCGCGTTCAAGGGCGAATCGCTCGACGAATACTGGGAGTTCTCGCATCGCATCTTCGAATGGCCGAACGGCGAGTTCGCCAACATGATTCTCGACGACGGCGGCGACGCGACGCTGCTGCTGATCCTCGGCTCGAAGGCCGAGAAAGACCGCTCGGTGATCGCCAAGCCGACCAACGAGGAAGAAATCGCGCTGTACAAGTCGATCGCCGCGCACCTCCAGATCGACCCGACGTGGTACTCGAAGCGCCTCGCGGCAATCAAGGGCGTCACCGAAGAAACCACCACGGGCGTGCACCGTCTGTACCAGATGGAAAAGGAAGGCCGCCTGCCGTTCCCGGCCATCAACGTCAACGACTCGGTCACGAAGTCGAAGTTCGACAACCTGTATGGCTGCCGTGAGTCGCTCGTCGACGGCATCAAGCGCGCGACCGACGTGATGATCGCGGGCAAGATCGCGGTCGTGGCCGGTTACGGCGACGTGGGCAAGGGCTGCGCGCAATCGCTGCGCGGTCTGGGCGCGACCGTGTGGGTCACCGAAATCGATCCGATCTGCGCGCTGCAAGCGGCCATGGAAGGCTACCGCGTCGTGACGATGGAATACGCGGCCGACAAGGCCGACATCTTCGTGACCGCGACCGGCAACTACCACGTGATCAACCACGATCACATGAAGGCGATGCGTCACAACGCGATCGTCTGCAACATCGGCCACTTCGACTCCGAAATCGACGTCGCGTCGACGCGTCAGTACCAGTGGGAAAACATCAAGCCGCAAGTCGACCACATCATTTTCCCGGACGGCAAGCGCGTGATCCTGCTGGCCGAAGGCCGTCTCGTGAACCTCGGCTGCGCGACGGGCCACCCGTCGTTCGTGATGTCGAACTCGTTCACGAACCAGACGCTCGCGCAGATCGAACTGTTCACGCAGGGCGCGAAGTACGAAAACAAGGTGTACGTGCTGCCGAAGCATCTCGACGAGAAGGTCGCGCGTCTGCATCTGGCGCGCATCGGCGCGAACCTGACCGTGCTGTCCGACGCGCAGGCCGGCTACATCGGCGTCGACAAGAACGGTCCGTTCAAGCCGAACCACTACCGCTACTAAGCATGCGCCCGCCCGCGGGTCCGAGGTGCGCTTCGGCGCGCCCGGCCGCACGGGCGGCGGTGCAAGCTTGACGGTCCGATCCCGGGGCGGCGCGCAATGCGCCGCTTTGTTCGCCAGCGCCGCTTTCCGTTTGCTGGATATCTTCTCCGCACAGGTGCTTAAAGGAGTTCTACATGACCGTGCTGCTGACCTGGCTCATCAACGCGCTCGCGCTGCTGATCATCACCTACATCGTTCCGTCGATCCATATCCGTAGCTTCGGCACCGCGCTGATCGTCGCGATCGTGCTCGGTCTCATCAATGCGGTTCTGCGGCCGGTGCTGATCCTGCTGACGCTGCCCGTCACGATCCTCACGCTCGGACTCTTCATTCTGGTCGTCAATGCGCTGTGCTTCTGGCTGTGCGCATCGCTGCTGAAGGGTTTCGAGGTGTCGGGCTTCTGGTCGGCGTTCTTCGGCTCGATCCTGTACAGCATCGTGTCGTGGCTGCTGTCCGCGCTCATTTTCGGCAACCGCAGTCTAGGTTGACCTCTTCGACTATGAATCCGATCGAACTCTCATTCGAATTCTTCCCGCCGAAAACGCAGGAAGGCATCGACAAACTGCGCGCGACGCGCGCGGAACTCGTGTCGCTCAAGCCCAAGTTCGTGTCCGTCACGTTCGGCGCCGGCGGCTCGACCCAACAAGGCACGCTCGATACCGTCATCGATATGGCGAAGGAAGGTCTCGAGGCGGCGCCGCATCTGTCGTGCATCGGCTCGTCGAAGGAAAGCCTGCGCGCGATCCTGGGCGAGTACCGCGCGCATGGCATCCGTCATATCGTCGCGCTGCGCGGCGATCTGCCCTCGGGCATGGGCGCGTTCGGCGAGCTGCGCTATGCGTCGGAGCTGGTCAGCTTCATCCGTGCCGAGTTCGGCGACTGGTTCTGGATCGAGGTGGCGGGCTATCCGGAATACCATCCGCAGGCGCGCTCGCCGCGTCACGATCTCGAAAACTTCGCGCGCAAGGTGAAAGCCGGCGCCAACTCGGCCATCACGCAGTACTTTTTCAACGCGGACGCGTACTTCCGTTTCGTCGACGATGCGCGCCAGCTCGGCGTCGACGTGCCGATCGTGCCCGGCATCATGCCGATCACGAACTTCTCGCAGTTGATGCGCTTCTCCGAAATGTGCGGCGCCGAAGTGCCGCGCTGGATCGCGCGCCGGCTCGAGAGCTTCGGCGACGACCGCGAGTCGATCCGCGCGTTCGGCCTCGACGTGGTGACGGATCTGTGTCGACGGCTGGTCGACGCGAAGGTGCCCGGTCTGCACTTCTATACGCTGAACGCCGCCGCGTCGACCAGGGCGATCTGCGATCGGCTTGGCGTGTAAAGCCGCTCCCGCGCGGCCCCAACCGCCGCGCGGTCTCCGCCAGTCTGGCGTGCGCGTCACATTTGTCCCAAATAGCGTGGTAAGTCCCTGTTGAAGCTCATTTTTGGGCTGTCTATCATCGAAAAGCAGCTAACCCGGCTGCTGTGCGGAGGACGATATGACAGTGACAAGAAAGACTGCGGCACACGGACTGTTCGCGCTTCACCAGTTCTGCGTGCCCGCTCTAGCCGCGCTCGCGCTCGCCACGAGCGGCCTTGCGCCCACCGCGTCGCACGCGGCCACGCTGCCCGACAAGACGCTGGTGTTCTGCTCCGAAGGCAGCCCGGCGGGCTTCGATACCGCGCAATACACGACCAGCGTCGAGTTCAGCGCCGGCTCGTACACGGTCTACAACCGGCTCGTCGAATTTGCGCACGGCAGCACGGACATCGAGCCGGGCCTCGCCGAAAAATGGGACGTGTCGCCCGACGGCCTCACCTATACGTTCCATCTGCGCCGCGGCGTCAAATTCCAGACCACCTCGTACTTCAAGCCGACCCGCGAATTCAACGCGGACGACGTCGTGTTCACCTACGAGCGCATGCTCGATCCCGAGAATCCGTTCCGCAAGGCGTATCCGGTCAATTTCCCGTACTTCAACGACCTCGGTCTCGCGAAGAACATCGCCAAAATCGAGAAGGTCGATCCGTACACGGTGCGCTTCACGCTGAAGGAAGTCGACGCGCCGTTCCTGCAGCAGATCGCGATGCCGTTCGCGTCGATCCTGTCGGCCGAATACACGGATCAGCTATTGAAGGCGGGCAAGGCGTCCGACATCAATCAGTACCCGGTCGGCACCGGTCCGTTCATCTTCCGCAGTTACACGAAGGACGACACGATCCGCTTCGACGGCAATCCCGATTACTGGAAGCCGGGCGTCGCAAAGGTCAGCAAGCTGATCTTCGCGATCACGGTCGATCCGGCCGTGCGCCTGCAAAAGCTGAAGCGCGGCGAATGTCAGGTGATGAGCTATCCGCGCCCGGCCGACATCGCGACCGTGAAGGCCGATGCGTCGCTTGCGATGCCGAGCGAAGTGGGCTTCAACCTTGGCTATATCGCGTACAACACGACCAAAAAGCCGCTCGACAACGTGCTCGTGCGCCGCGCGCTCGACATGTCGGTCAACAAGAAGGCGATCATCGACGCGGTCTACCAGGGCGCGGGCCAGGCCGCGACCAACCCGATGCCGCCGACGCAATGGGGCTACGACAAGAACCTGAAGGACGCGCCGTACGACCTCGACAAGGCGAAAGCGCTGCTGAAGCAGGCGGGCTATCCGGACGGCTTCGAACTGACGCTGTGGGCAATGCCGGTGCAGCGCCCGTATAACCCGAACGCGCGTCTGATGGCTGAAATGCTGCAGGCGGACTGGGCCAAGATTGGCGTCAAGGTGAATATCGCCACGTACGAGTGGGGCGAGTACATTCGCCGTGCGCACGCCGGCGAGCATCAGGCGATGCTGATCGGCTGGACGGGTGACTACGGCGACCCCGACAACTGGCTCGGCGTGTTGCTCGGCTGCGACGCGGTCAACGGCAGCAACTTCTCGAAGTGGTGCTACAAGCCCTATGACGATCTGATCAAGCAGGGCCGCAGCACCACCAACATGGCCGATCGCACCAAGGCCTATACGCAGGCTCAGGAGATCTTCAAGGACCAGGTGCCGTTCACGCCGATCGCGCATTCGACCGTCTATCAGCCGATCAGCAAGAACGTGACGGGCTTCAAGATCGATCCGTTCGGGCCGACACAATTCCTGGAGGTCGGACTGAAGTAAGCGGACGCGGCGCCCTTATTGCCCCGCTTTCGTCGCCGGGCGGCCCGAACGGGCCGGCCCGGCTGGTGGCAAAACCGCGGCAAAACGTTTGCGCGAAGTGTTTCCTATCGTCAACCGAGGGATTTTGCTCCGCTTGGTGGCCGGGCCAAGCTCAAGTAATATCCCGCTACGCTGGCGCAAGCCGGCCCTGAACCTGGAGGAAACATGAAGCAAAACAATCTGTTGCGCGTCGCGCGTGTCGCTGCGCTCGTCGCTGCCACAGCGGCATCCCTGGTGGGCGCGACGAGCGCGCAGGCTGCTGGGATCCCGAACAAGACTCTCGTTTACTGTTCCGAAGGCAGTCCCGCGGGCTTCGATCCGGCCCAATACACGACGGGCGTCGACTTCACGGCCAACACGTTCACCGTCTATAACCGCCTCGTCGAATTCGAGCGCGGCGGCACCAAGGTCGAGCCGGGCCTCGCCGAGAAGTGGGACGTGTCGCCCGATGGCAAGACCTATACGTTCCATCTGCGTCACGGCGTGAAGTTCCAGACCACCTCGTTCTTCAAGCCGACGCGCGAATTCAATGCGGACGACGTGATCTTTTCGTTCGAGCGCATGCTCGACCCGAACCAGCCGTTCCGCAAGGCGTATCCGGTGCAGTTCCCGTACTTCACCGACATGGGCCTCGATAAGCTGATCACGAGCGTCGAGAAGGTCGACCCGTACACGGTCAAGTTCACGCTGAAGGAAGTCAACGCGCCGTTCATCCAGAATCTGGCGATGGAATACGCGTCGATCCTGTCGGCTGAATATGCGGATCAGCTGCTCAAGGCGGGCAAGGCCGCCGACATCAACCAGTTCCCGGTCGGCACGGGTCCGTTCATCTTCCGCAGCTACACCAAGGACGCGACGATCCGCTTCGACGGCAATCCGGACTACTGGAAGCCGGGCGCGGTCAAGATCTCGAAGCTGATCTTCTCGATCACGCCGGACGCCGGCGTGCGCGTGCAGAAGATCAAGCGCGACGAGTGCCAGGTCATGAGCTATCCGCGCCCGGCCGACATCGCGCCGCTGAAGGCCGAGCCGAACATCGATATGCCGTCGCAGCCGGGCTTCAACCTCGGCTACCTCGCGTACAACGTGACGCACAAGCCGGTCGACAAGCTCGAAGTGCGTCAGGCGCTCGACATGGCGATCAACAAGAAGGCGATCATCGACTCGGTCTACCAGGGCGCGGGGCAACTCGCGACGAACCCGATGCCGCCGACGCAATGGTCGTTCGTCAAGAACCTGCCGGCCGCCTCGTACGATCCGGCGAAAGCGAAGGATCTGCTCGCGAAGGCGGGCTACCCGAACGGCTTCGAGCTCACGCTGTGGGCGATGCCGGTGCAGCGCGCGTACAACCCGAACGCGCGTCTGATGGCGGAAATGATCCAGGCGGACTGGGCGAAAATCGGCGTGAAGGCGAAGATCGTCACGTACGAATGGGGTGAGTACATCAAGCGCGCGCACGCGGGCGAAGACGACTCGATGCTGATCGGCTGGACCGGCGACAACGGCGATCCGGACAACTGGCTCGGCACGCTGCTCGGCTGCGAGGCGATCAACGGCAACAACTTCTCGAAGTGGTGCTATAAGCCGTTCGACGATCTGATCCAGAAGGGCCGCACGACCTCGGACGTGGCGGCGCGCACGAAAATCTACGGCGACGCGCAGCATATTTTCGCGCAGCAACTGCCGTTCTCGCCGATCGCGCACTCGACCGTGTATCAGCCGGTCAGCAAGAAGGTGGTCGACATGCGCATCGAACCGCTCGGCTACGCGCGCTTCGACGGTGTCAGCGTCAAGTAATCCGTAAAGTTCAAAAAGTACGCCGCAACACAGTACACTTTTCGCACGGTTAGAAAACTGCTCGAAATGGTCCGGCGACCGGGGTCACGAGCCCTCGTCGCCGGTTGCGTTTTTTCATCACCAGTACCATGGGAGCGAACATGTTCCGCTTCGTTTTGCGCCGCATCGGCATGGTGATCCCGACGTTCATCGGCATCACGATCCTCGCGTTCGCGCTGATTCACCTGATCCCAGGCGACCCCATCGAAGTGATGATGGGCGAGCGCGGCGTCGATCCGGCCATGCATGCGGCCGCGATGCACCGCCTCGGGCTCGACGAGCCCTTGCCAATGCAGTACTTCCACTACATCGGCCGCGCGCTGCACGGCAACCTCGGCACGTCGATCATCACCAACACCAGTGTGATGAGCGAATTCCTCGCGCGCTTTCCCGCCACCGTCGAACTGTCGCTCTGCGCGATGCTGTTCGCGCTGATCGTCGGCCTGCCGGCGGGCGTGTTCGCCGCGCTGAGGCGCGGCACGGTGGTCGATCACGGCGTGATGGGCACCGCGCTGACCGGCTACTCGATGCCGATCTTCTGGTGGGGCTTGATCCTGATCATGGTGTTTTCGGTCAAGCTCGGCTTGACGCCGGTGTCGGGCCGCATCGCGGTCGAATACGACATTCCGCACGTGACCGGCTTCATGCTGATCGACTCGCTGATGTCCACCGACGAAGGCGCGTTCAGGTCCGCGCTCAGCCATCTGATCCTGCCCGCGATCGTGCTCGGCACGATTCCACTCGCGGTCGTCGCGCGCATGACGCGCTCGTCGATGCTCGAAGTGCTGCGCGAGGACTACATCCGCACCGCGCGCGCGAAGGGCTTGTCGCCGGGACGCGTGATCGTCGTGCATGCGCTGCGCAATGCGCTGATTCCGGTCGTCACCGTGATCGGCCTGCAAGTCGGCACATTGCTTGCGGGCGCGGTGCTGACCGAAACGCTGTTTTCATGGCCCGGCATCGGCAAGTGGCTGATCGACGCGATCGGCCGGCGCGATTATCCGGTCGTGCAGGGCGGTATCCTGTTGATCGCGACGCTGGTGATCGTCGTGAACCTCGTCGTCGATCTGTTGTACGGCGTGCTCAACCCGCGCATTCGCCATACGAGGTAAATCACCGTGGCTGACATTCAAAACACCGTCCCGCAATCGGTCACCCCCCCGAGCGGCCGCGCCATCGCGGCACGCGAATTCTGGGCGAACTTCTCGCGCAACCGCGGCGCGGTCGGCGCGGGCGTCATCGTGCTGGTGCTGGTCTTCATCGCGATCTTCGCGCCGCTGATCGCGCCGCACAGCCCGATCGAGCAGTACCGCGACTTCGTGAAGATCCCGCCCGCATGGCTCGACGGCGGCAACTGGAAGTTCATTCTCGGCACCGACGAAGCGGGCCGCGACATCCTCTCCCGTCTGATGTATGGCGCGCGGCTGTCGTTCTGGATCGGCTTCGTGTCGGTGGTGCTCGCGTTGATTCCGGGCATCGTGCTCGGCCTCGTCGCCGCGTTCTTCGAGAAATGGGCCGACACGCCGATCATGCGCATCATGGACGTGCTGCTCGCGCTGCCGTCGCTGTTGCTCGCGGTCGCCGTGGTGGCGATCATCGGTCCGGGTCTGGTCAACACGATGCTCGCGATCGCGATCGTCGCGCTGCCGGGCTACGTGCGTCTGACACGCGCGTCGGCGCAGGGCGAGTTGCAAAAGGAGTATGTGACGGCGTCGCGCGTCGCGGGTGCGAGCACATTGCGGCTGATGTTCTCGCAGGTGCTGCCTAACTGCACTGCGCCGCTGATCGTGCAGGCAACGCTCGGCTTTTCGTCGGCGATTCTCGATGCCGCCGCGCTCGGCTTCCTCGGCCTCGGCGTGCAGCCGCCGTCGGCGGAGTGGGGCGCGATGCTCGCGTCGGCGCGCGATTACATCGACAGCGCATGGTGGATCGTGACGATGCCTGGCCTGTCCATTCTGATCTCGGTGCTGGCGATCAACCTGCTCGGCGACGGGCTGCGCGACGCGCTCGATCCCAAACTGAAACGGATGGCGTGACCATGAGCAATCTATTGACCATCCGCAATCTCGCGGTCAGCTTCGGCGGCCTGCCCGCGGTCGACCGCATCAATCTCGACGTCGCGCCGGGCGAAGTGGTCGGCGTGGTCGGCGAATCGGGCTCGGGCAAGAGCGTGACGATGATGGCGCTGATGGGCCTGATCGACGCGCCCGGCAAGGTCAGCGCCGACGAAATCACCTTCGACGGCAAGAACCTGCTGAAGGCCTCCGCGAGGGAACGCCGCAAGATCATCGGCAAGGACATCGCGATGGTGTTTCAGGACGCGCTGACGAGCCTGAACCCAAGCTACACGGTCGGCTATCAGATCAAGGAAGTGCTGAAGCTGCACGAAGGCTTGCGCGGCGCGGCGCTGGACAAACGCGCGCTCGAACTGCTCGACCAGGTCGGCATTCCCGACGCGAAGAACCGCATTGGCTCGTTTCCGCATCAGATGTCGGGCGGCATGAACCAGCGCGTGATGATCGCGATGGCGATCGCCTGCAACCCGAAGCTGCTGATCGCCGACGAGCCCACCACCGCGCTCGACGTGACGATCCAGGCGCAGATCATGGAACTGCTGATGCGCCTGCAGAAGGAACGCGGCATGGCGCTCGTGCTGATTTCGCACGATCTCGCCGTGGTCTCCGAAGTCGCGCAGCGCGTCGCCGTGATGTACGCCGGCGAGGTGATCGAGACGAACAAGGTGCCGGACATCTTCGCCGCGCCTCATCATCCGTATACGGAAGCGCTGCTCGCCGCGATTCCCGAGCACAACGTGGGCGCGGTGCGGCTCGCGGCGCTGCCGGGCATGGTGCCGGGCCGCGACGACCGGCCCAAGGGTTGCCTGTTCGCACCGCGCTGCAAGTACGTGGTCGACGACTGCACGAAGGCGCGCCCGGCGCTCGCGCCGCTGCCGGCTCACGCCGATTTCACGCGCGTGCGCTGCATCAAGCCGCTGAACCTCGAGAAGGACGCCAACGTTCACACGCAAGGAGGCGCCCGATGAGCGCAGTACCCGAAACCCGTCGCCAGTCGGGTCGCACTGGCGACCACGTGCTCGTCGCCGATCAGCTCGCGCGCTACTACACGGTCAAGCGCGGCATGTTCGCGCACGGCACGGTGAAGGCGCTGAACGGCGTGTCGTTCGCGCTCGAACGCGGCAAGACGCTTGCGGTGGTGGGCGAGTCCGGCTGCGGCAAGTCGACGCTCGCGCGTCAGCTGACGATGATCGAAACGCCGAGCGCGGGCCGCTTGCTGATCGACGGCGAGGACGTGGCCGGCGCGAATCGCGAGAAGATCGCGGCGCTCAGGCGGCGCGTGCAGATGGTGTTCCAGAACCCGTTTGCGTCGCTCAATCCGCGCAAGACCGTCGAGCAGACGCTCGGCGAACCGCTCGCGATCAACACGCAGATGAGCGCGACCGAACGCGCCGATCGGATCGCGCAGATGATGCGCACGGTCGGCCTGCGGCCCGAGCACGCGAAGCGCTATCCGCACATGTTCTCCGGCGGCCAGCGTCAGCGGGTCGCGATCGCTCGCGCGATGATCCTCGATCCGCAGATCGTGGTCGCCGACGAACCGGTGTCCGCGCTCGACGTGTCGATCCAGGCGCAGATCCTGAACCTGTTCATGGATCTGCAGGATCAGTTCAAGACGAGCTATGTGTTCATTTCGCACAATCTGTCGGTGGTCGAGCATATCGCCGATGACGTGATGGTCATGTACTTCGGCGGCGTCGCCGAACTGGGCGACAAGCAGCGCATCTTCTCGAAGCCGCGCCATCCGTACACGCGCGCGCTGATGTCGGCGACGCCGTCGATCTTCGAGGCGGACCGCACGATCAAGATCAAGCTGCAAGGCGAAATGCCGTCGCCGCTGAATCCGCCGTCGGGCTGCACGTTCCATCAGCGCTGTCCTTATGTGATCGACCGTTGCCGCAGCGAGGAGCCGAAGCTGCGTGAAGTGGACGGCCGCCTCGTCTCGTGTCACCGCGCCGAAGAGGTGGGGGACGTGGATGCCTGATGCGGTGGCGGCGCGTCGTCTTGCGCGCCGCTCGTGTGAAGGCGGCTGGGTGGCCGCCTTCGCGCGGCGCCGTGAGGCGCGTGCGCTGGAAGGCGCCGCGCCTGGCAGCGCGTTTGCTGGACGCTTCGCCCGTGTCGTTTTTCATACGCTGGCGCGTGCGGTTTTATCTCTGCTTGTTCCGGCGTCTCTGCCGGTTTTTTTTCGCGTAGCCTGCGCGCTGGCGGTGGGTGCGGCCCAAGCCGGCATCGCTCACGCCGCCGGTGCGGCGGCCAACGCGCCAGGCCCGGCGGTTCGTCCGGCGGTCACGGTGCCAGCCAGGCCGCCGCCTTCCATTGCGCCGCCCGCGGCGCCCGGCACCACGGCGAGCGGCCCGGTGCGCCAGCAACCGGCGCGCATGCCGTTCTATGTCGCGACGCGCGGCAATACCACCATCTACGTGCTCGGCACGCTGCACGTGGGCGACCCCGCCGACTATCCGGCGGGACAGCCGTTCCGCGCGCCGATCCTCGCGGCGCTCGCGGCGTCGCCGACGCTTGCGCTGGAACTGTCGCCCGACGAATTGCTGGTGTCGCAGGACGACGTTTCGAAGTACGGCGTGTGCAAGCGCGACTGCCTGCCGGGCCTGCTGCCTGAGCCGCTGTGGCGCAAGCTCGCGTTGCGGCTGCGCGGCAACCCGGCCGCGCTCGACGCGATCAAGAAGATGCGGCCGTGGCTCGCGTCGCTCGTGGTCGAGACCTACGACTCGCTGTCCGCGGGTCTTCAAACCGAATACGGCACCGAAGCGCAGTTGCAGAACGTGTATCTGAGGACGCGCGGCAAGATCGTCGGACTCGAAACGCTCGCGCAGCAGATGCGCGCGTTCACCGGACTGTCGGCTGCGCAGCAGCGTGAGATGCTCGCGCAGGATCTGGTGCAGACGCCCGCGCAGAACGTCGAGGACGTGCGCACGCTGCATCGGCTGTGGCGGGTCGGCGATGCCGATGCGATCGCCGCGTGGCAGGCGGCCAAATCGGAGAAGCTCGCGCGCGATCCGCGCGTCTCCAATTCGATCGACAACCGGATCGTCTATGAGCGCAATCGCCGCTTCGTCGCGAAGATGCTGCAACTCGCCGCGCCGAACAAGCCGCTGTTCGTCGCGATCGGCGCGCTGCATCTGGGTGGACCGAAGGGCGTGCTGCAGCTATTGCGGCAGCACGGGTTTGTGGTCGAGGCGGGGTGAGTTGGGGCGAGGTCGCCGGTGTGGCGGTGGGGTCGATCGGTAGCAACTGCGGACCACCCCGTATAGCGCGATCGCCGTGCTGAGGCAGTCCATCGCGATCAGCGTCGTGAACTTCTTGCGCATTTCTCGGAGGAGTCCGAGTCGTACCGCATCCGGTGCCTGTTAGCTTTGCCGAAAGTTTTCCGCAAGCAACTAACAGGGAGGAGATCCAAGGATGGCACAGGACATCTTTATCAAGATCGATGGTATCGATGGCGAATCGCAGGACGCGGCCTCGCACCGCGCGGAATGGTTTGCTCTGTACCACATCGACCAACGCATTGATGATTGGATGTTCGTAGACGGTGTGCGACGCGGCAGGTTTCGATTGCACCCGGTAGGACGATCTGGAGAAAGCGATGGTTGTATTACGCTTTCGTCCCGCGAGCAGTTCAAGGCGCTGCGGTCATACCTGAAAGCGCAGCCGCCCGCGTTCATTCCCGGAACGACGACCCGATACTACGGCACTCTCAACGTGAAATGAAAAAAGCGCTGATTGGTATTGTGCTCGCACTGGCGCTGACGCTTCCCATCGCAGTGGGAATTGCCCGCATGCCGGGTATTGATGAATGGTTTGCTAGCGGCGCGGGCTCTGAGTTTTTTGCCCCGCTTTTCAACGCGCTGGGTTCGGTCGGTGGAGAAAACAACACGGACATCATCGTCGCAACGTTGTTGGTTGTCAGTTTTCTGGTCTCGCTGATGTTAGTCGTTGTTTCTTTCGCGATATTTAGTCATTTGCGTCGTACGCACCGCCGTTGAAAGGCATCACGATAGATGCTCCGGGCCGGCAAACGCCCCGCATCGCAGCGGGGCGCTGGATCGGATCGGCGCGCGGTGCGGCCGACGATAATGCCAACCCTCAAACGCGCGCGGCGCCCGCCGGGTGCACTTCGATGCCGGCGTCGGCAAGCGCACCACGAATGCGTCGCGCGAACGCGAGCGCATGCGGGCCGTCGCCGTGCAGGCAGATGGTCTGCGCGTTCAGCGCGACCCATTGACCGTCGACGGCCTTCACGCGTTGCTCGCGGATCATCGTGAGCGTGCGCGCGAGCACTTCGTCCTCGTCGTCGAGCAACGCGCCCGGCTCCTTGCGCGGCACGAGCGAGCCGTCGGCTCGATAGCCGCGGTCGGCGAACACTTCCTCGATCGCGGTCAGGCCCGCGTTGCGCGCCGCGCTCACGAGCCCGCTGTTGGCGAGCGCGAACACCGCGACCGACGGATCGAAATCGTGCACCGCGGAGACGATCGCGTCGGCGATTTTCGCGTCGCGCGCGGCCTGGTTGTACAGCGCGCCGTGCGGCTTCACATGCGCGATACGCCCACCCTCGGCCTGCGCGATCGCCGACAGCGCGCCGAGCTGATACAGCACGCCCGCGTAGATATCGCCCGCCGGCAAATCCATTTCCTTGCGGCCGAAATTCTCGGGATCGTTGAAGCTCGGATGCGCGCCGATCGACACGCCTTTTTGCACGGCCCAACGCACGCAGTCGCGCATCGCGTTGGGGCCACCCGCATGCCAGCCGCACGCGATGTTGGCCGAACTCACGAGGTCGAGCAGCGCCTCGTCCGAGCCGCAGCCTTCGCCGAGATCGGCGTTCAGATCGATTTCCATGGGAATTCCTTTTTCAGCGTTATAGCGCCGCGAGCGCCGCCTGGCGCGCGCAACGCTCTTCATGCATCGCGATCGCGGCATCGATTTGCCGCAGATACGCGCGTTCTTCGAGCAAGGCCTGGCGCGCCTCGTAGAGCGTCGTGGGGATGAAACGGACAGCCGCGTTCAGGCGCACCTGCGCGAGCTTCCACAGATCGGCCTGGATCACTGCACCGATCTTCGGATAGCCGCCGGTGGTCTGCGCGTCGCTCATCAACACGATCGGCTGGCCGTTCGGCGGGACCTGGATCGTGCCGGGCAGCACCGCGTGCGACAGCAGATCGGTCTTGTGCGTGCGTTTGAGTTCCGTGCCGGCGAGGCGGTAGCCCATGCGGTTGCTGTTCGGCGTGACGAGCCACTCGTCGGACCAGAACGACTGCTGCGCGTCCGGGGTGAAGCTGTCATATTCGGGGCCGCGCAGCACGCGAATCGGGATGGCCCACGGCACGCCCGACGGATGCCGGCCGCGTCGCAATGGCTCGTCGACCAGCACGAACTTGCACCAGGCGGGCGCCTTTACGCCGAATTCGGGCGCCTCGGGCGTGACGCCGAGTTGGCCGCGCTGCGGCGGGACCCCGACCGGAAGACGGTCGCCGTCATTCAGCGCGCGGCCGCCGAGTCCGCCGAAATGGCCGGCGAGATCGGTGCTGCGCGAGCCGAGCATCGGCAGCACGTCGATGCCGCCCGCCACGCAGACATAGCCGCGCATGCCGCGCTTCGCCGCGTGCAGCACGAGTTCCTGGCCGGCCTGCACGGGCAGGCTCCACCACGAATAAACGGGTTTGCCGTCGAGCGTCGCGCCGAACTCGGTACCGGTGATCGCGACGCGCGTGGCGCGCAGAAAGCGCAGCACGGTCGGGCCGAAGGTGATTTCGAGGCCGGCCGCGCCGGGGCGGTTGCCCACCAGCCGGTTGCCGACTTCGAGCGACAGACGGTCGAGCGCACCGCCCATCGCGACGCCGAGATGCCGGTAGCCGTGGCGGCCGAGGTCCTGGATCGTGGTCTGAAGACCCGCGCGGATCACGTCGATCATGCGTGGAGCCCCGCGATCGTGAAGCGCACCCGGTCGCCGGGCTGCAGCAGTGTGGGCGGGCGGCGCGCCGGATCGAACAGCGGCACCTCGGTGCGGCCGATCAGCTGCCAGCCGCCCGGCGACACCGCTGGATAAATCCCCGTCTGCTCGCCGCCGATGCCGACCGAGCCCGCCGGGACCTCGAGCCGCGGCGACGCGCGGCGCGGCGTGTGCAGCGCGGCGTCGAGCCCGCCCATATAGGCGAAGCCGGGCTGAAAGCCGAGAAAGAACACCACGTAGGCGCCGCCCGCATGACGCTCGACGACCTCGCGCGCGCGCAAGCCCGTATGTTCGGCGACCGCCTGCAGATCCGGACCAAATACGCCGCCGTATTGCACCGGAATCTCGACGTCGCGCCCCGGCGCGGCGGCTTCGGCCACCGTGTTCCAAGCCGTGAGCAACTGCTCGCCGAGCGCGTCGGCGTCGGTCTCGAGCGGGTCGAACACGAGCGTCAGATTGTTCATGCCAGGCACGACTTCGAGCACCTGCGGCCAGTCGCGCGCGGCCGTGGCTGCGGCCCAGACGCGCTGCTGGCACTCCAGCGTAGCGGGTGGCGGCGCTTCGCAGACGAGCGCGGCATCGCCCAAGGGAAAAATTCGTGGTTGGTTCATGACTGGGCGGCCCGCAACGAGTCGGAACATGGGACGGACGGCGCGGCGCGTTGGCGCATACCCGGAGCGGAGTCAGCGACGTTCGGAGTGTACATTATCAATAAAATATCGACGATTTACCAATAAGCGTTTGTGCAGGGCTCGTCGGCGGCGGGGCATCGTCGTACACTTGCGACACTTTTCCAGCCCATTTCCGTCCCGGGAACCCCGTATGACGCGTCATCCCACCAAGATCGTTTCGTCGGAACATCTCGTCTCCGAAAGCAGTGCCGAGCTGTCCGAGCTCGAATACGCGCTGATCATGGCGGGCAATGCGTTCAACCGCTGGATGGTGCGCTGCATGTCGGCGGCCGGCGACAAGGACATGACCGCGATCGAGGTGTCGCTGCTGCACCACGTGAGCCATCGCGAACGCCGCAAGAAGCTCGCGGACATCTGTTTCGTGCTGAACATCGAGGACACGCACGTGGCGACCTACGCGTTGAAAAAGCTCGTAGCTAGAGGGTACGTAAAAAGCGAAAAGACCGGCAAGGAAGTGTTCTTTTCCGCCACCGACGCGGGCCGCGAGCTATGCCTGAAATATCGTGAGGTGCGCGAAAACTGCCTGATCTCGACGCTCAAGGAAAGCGGCCTGTCCAACCAGCAGATTGGCGAAGCCGCGCAGTTGATGCGCAATGCGTCGGGCCTGTACGACACGGCGGCGCGCGCGGCCGCTTCGCTGTAACGCACCGGGCGCCGCGCGCTTCGCGCGTTCAGACCGGCAGCGCCGGATGAAACCCCGCTTCGGTAACGATCAGATCGAGAGGAATGTCATGCGGCTCGCGTTCCAGCGCGTCGGTGCGGCAGGCTTCATAGGCGATGCCTACCGTGATCGGCTTGTGCGCGGCCGGCCAGCCGGCCAGCGTGCGGTCGTAATAGCCGCCGCCATAGCCGAGGCGGTAGCCGTCCGAGTCGAAACCCACGCAGGGCACGAACAGCAGTTCGGGCAGCACGACGCGCCCCGAGGTGGGTTCGGCAATCTTGTGATGGCCGATTTTCATCGGCGTCGCGGGCGTCCACACATGGAATTCGAGCGCCATGCCACGTTCTTTAACGATTGGCAGACTGGCTTCGTGATGCGGGCTCGCCGCCAGCCAGATCGCGATCGCGCCGCGCGCGTCGAATTCACCGGCGAGGGGCCAGTAGAATCCCACGCTCGGCACCGCGTAGTGCTTCAGCGCGTCGAGCATTCGACGCGCTAGCGCGGCATTCTTCGCCGGCTCGGAAGCCGCTTGCAGACGGCTTTCCAGCAACATTCGGCGCAGCGCCTTTTTCGCTGCCGGGATAGGGGGGCGTGCTATGCTTGCGTCCAATTCGCGCTCCAGAAACAACGATGTCAAAACGCCTTTTTCGAGTATATCGCGCGGCCGGTATTGCGCTCGCCGCAGCGGCACTCGTTGCCTGCAGCACCGCCTCGGCCGTCAAGCCGCTTCCGCTGTCGCAACTCACGAACGACGACCAGATTTTCGTCCAGCTGCGCGAAGCCGCGCGCAATAACGACGCGCCGCGCGCTGCCCAGCTCGCGAGCATGATCCCGGATTATCCGGCGCCGTCGTATCTCGAGTACTTCCAGATCAAGCCGCAGTTGTTCGATTCAGGCGGCCACGCGCGCATCGACGCGCCGGACGCGCCCGTGCTCGCGTTCCTGCAGAAGTACGACGGCCAGGCGATCGCCGATCGCATGCGCAACGACTACCTGACCGTGCTCGGCACGCGCCACGACTGGCGCAATTTCGACCAGCAGTACGCGAAGTTCGTGCTCGACGACGACACCCAGGTGAAGTGCTACGCGCTCGAATCGCGCGCCTCGCGCGGCGAGAACGTCGCGGACGCGGCGCGAGCGCTGCTCGTCGAGCCGAAATGGTACGGCGACGGCTGCGTCGACCTGATCACGGTGCTCGGTTCGAACCGCCAGTTCAGCGCCGACGACATCTGGCAGCAGATCCGTCTCGCGTATGAGCAGAACTACACGAGCACCGGCAGCAAGCTCGTCGACGCCCTCGGCGACCAGCCGCCCGACCCGGTGCTGTTCGGCCAGGCGACCAGTACGCCGCCGCTGTTGCTCGCGCGCGGCGTCGGGCCGGATGCGCAGTCACATCAGCTGGCGCTGCTCGCCATCACTCGTATGGCGCGCAACGATCCGGCGATGGCCGCGGCCACGTTCGCGTCGGTCGCGCCGTCGCTGAATTCGCCCGAACGCGCGATCGGCTGGGGCACGATCGGCTACCAGGGCGCGCTCAAGCAGATGCCCGGCGCAGTCGACTGGTTCCGGCTGTCGGCGAACGCGCCGCTGTCCAATCCCGCGTATGAATGGCGCACGCGCAGCGCGCTGCTCGCCGGCGACTGGAACATGGTGCGCTGGTCGATCGAGCAGATGCCCGAGTCGCTGCGTAAGCAACCGTCGTGGGTGTACTGGCACGCGCGCGCGCTGAAGCAGGCCGGCGATACGGCCACGGCCAGCCAGGAATTCCAGTCGATCGCGTCGAACTTCAACTTCTACGGCCAGCTCGCGCTCGAAGAGCTCGGGCAGAAGATCACCGTGCCGCCGAAAACCACCGTGACCGACGCTGAAGTGCAGCAAGCCGGTGCCACGCCGGGCTTCGATCTCGCGCGGCGCTTCTATGCGCTGAACCTGCGGCTCGAAGGCAATCGCGAGTGGAACTGGCCGTTGCGCACCATGTCCGACCGGCAACTGCTCGCGGCCGCCGAGTACGCGCGCCGCATCCAGCTGTACGACCGCACCGTCAACACCGCGGACCGCACGAAAAGCGAGCACGATTTCTCGCTGCGCTATCTGTCGCCGTTCCGCGATATCGTCGAGCAGGACGCGCAGTCGAGCGGGCTCGACGTCGAGTGGGCGTACGGGCTGATCCGCCAGGAGTCGCGCTTCATCATCAACGCGCGCTCGGAAGTCGGCGCGGGCGGACTGATGCAGTTGATGCCGGGCACCGCGCAACTGGTCGCGAAGAAGATCGGTCTCGGACCGGTGTCGCGCGAGCAGATGAACGACATCAACACCAACATCCTGCTCGGCACGAACTACCTGGCGATGATCTACAATCAGTTCGACGGGTCCGCCGTGCTGGCCACCGCTGGCTACAACGCAGGTCCGGGCCGTCCGCGCAACTGGCGGCAGTCGTTGCAGCGCCCGGTCGAAGGCGCGATCTTCGCCGAGGCGATTCCGTTCCAGGAAACTCGCGACTACGTGAAGAATGTGCTGTCCAACACGGTCTACTACGCGGCATTGTTTGAAGGCCGTCCGCAATCGCTGAAGGCGCGCCTGGGTTACATCGCACCGTAAGCGCCTTGCCGCCGCAATCTCACTTCGAGGTTGCGGCGCGCTTCGCCAGCCGTTGCCGCGGCTTCCATCAGGGAGTCGAAAATGCGACATCAAGCCATTGCGATCATCGGCGGCTCGGGGTTTATCGGCAGCTATCTCGTCAACGCGCTCGTCGAGATGGGCAAGGACGTGCGCCTCGCCACGCGGCGACGCTACAACGCGCGTCATCTGACCATGCTGCCGATCGACGTGCTCGAAACCGACGTGTTCGATCCGGTGCAGCTCGCGCGCTTCGTCGAAGGCGCGGATTGCGTGATCAACCTAGTCGGCATCCTGAACGGCAAACGCGGCAAGCCCTATGGGCGGGAGTTCGCGCATGCGCATGTCGAGCTGCCGACGCGCATCGTCGCCGCCTGCGAAGGCAAGGGCGTGCATCGGCTGATCCATCTGAGCGCGCTCGGCGCTAACCCGAGCGGCCCGAGCATGTACTCCCGCTCGAAAGGCGACGGCGAGAAAGCCGTGCATGCGGCGAGCGTCGCGTGGACGATCTTCCGGCCGTCCGTCGTGTTCGGGCCCGAGGACGCGTTTCTGAACAAGTTCGCGTTCCTGCAGCGCGTGTTTCCGGCCATCCCGCTCGCGATGCCGGACGCGCAGTTCCAGCCGGTCTATGTCGGCGACGTCGCGAAAGCGATCGTCAACGTGCTCGATTTCGACGGCGCGAGCGGCCGCACCTATGAGCTCGGCGGACCGACCGTCTATACCCTCGAAGATCTGGTTTCGTATTGCGGCGACGTGATCGGCAAGCACGCTCGCATCATCCGTCTGCCGGAGCCGCTCGCGCGCCTGCAGGCGCTGAGCTTCGAAATGGCACCGGGCGAACCGGTGATTTCGCGCGACAATCTCGATTCGATGAAGGTCGCCAATATTCTGAGCGGCCCGCTCGCGCCCGAACTCGGACTCGAACCGGTCAGCATCGAAGCGATCGTACCGACGTATCTGACCGGCGCGGCCACGGGCTCCCGACTCGACACGTTCCGCGCCAGCGCCGGGCGCTGAAACCCATTCCTCTCTTCCCGACAAAAGCATGAAACTGCTGATTGGTGACAAGAATTATTCGTCCTGGTCGATGCGTCCATGGCTGCTGCTCACGCACTTCGGCATTCCGTTCGACGAGGAGCTGATCCGGCTCGACGAGCCGGACACGAATGCGAAGATCCGCGCTCAGGCACCGCGCGGACCCGGCAAGGTGCCGTGCCTGATCGACGACACGGGGCAGGCCGTGTGGGAGTCGCTCGCAATCGCCGAAACGCTGGCCGAACGCTTCCCGCAACATGCGCTGTGGCCGCGCGATGCGGCGGCGCGCGCACATGCGCGCAGCATCAGTGCCGAGATGCATGCGGGCTTCGGCGAATTGCGCTCGACGATGTGGATGAACATCCGCGCGTCGTTCGCGGGCAAGAACGCGACGCCGGGCGCACTGGCCGATATCTCGCGGATCGAGGCGATCTGGCGCGACTGCCTCGAAACCTACGGCGGCCCGTTCCTGTTCGGTGAGTTCTGCATTGCCGACGCGATGTACGCGCCGGTCGCGATGCGCTTTAACACGTGGAAGCCAGCGTTGTCGGACACCGCAGCCGCCTATGTCGCGCGGCTCACCGCACTGCCCGCGGTCAATGCATGGATCGACGCCGCGCGCCGCGAAACGCACGCGATTGCCTATCAAGACGAATGCCCATGAATATTTACGCAGTGGGCGGTGCGATCCGCGACGAGCTGCTCGGCGTGCCGGTGCAGGACCGCGACTACGTGGTGGTGGGGGCGACGCCCGAGCAGATGGTCGCGCAGGGCTATCGGCCGGTGGGCAAGGATTTTCCGGTATTCCTGCATCCGCAGACGCACGAGGAGTACGCGCTCGCGCGCACCGAGCGCAAGACGGCGGCCGGCTATCACGGTTTCCAGTTTTTCTACGCACCCGACGTGACCCTCGAGGAGGACCTCGCGCGCCGCGATCTGACGATCAACGCGATGGCGCGCGAGGTGCGCCCGGACGGCGAGCTGACCGGCCCGGTCATCGATCCGTTCAATGGCCAGGCCGATCTACAGGCACGGCTTTTTCGCCATGTCAGCGCCGCGTTCCTCGAAGATCCGGTGCGGATCCTGCGCATCGCGCGGTTCGCGGCGCGTTTCGTCGATTTCACGGTCGCGCCCGAGACGACGGCACTGATGCGCGAGATGGTCGCCGACGGCGAAGCCGATGCGCTGGTGGCCGAGCGCGTGTGGCAGGAGGTGTCGCGCGGATTGATGGAGAAGAAGCCGTCGCGGATGTTCGACGTGCTGCGCGACTGCGGCGCGCTCGCGCGGATTCTGCCGGAGATCGACGCGCTGTTCGGCGTGCCGCAGCGCGCCGACTATCACCCCGAGGTGGATACCGGTGTGCACGTGATGATGGTGCTCGACCATGCCGCACAGCAGGGCTATACGCTGCCGGTGCGCTTCGCAGCGCTGACGCACGACCTCGGCAAGGCGACCACGCCCGAAGACATACTGCCGCGGCACATCGGCCACGAGGGCCGCAGCGTCGATTTGCTGAAGCCGCTGTGCGAGCGGTTGCGCGTGCCGAACGAGTGCCGCGATCTCGCGGTGCTGGTCGCGCGGGAGCACGGCAATATTCATCGCGTGATGGAGATGGGCGCGGCGGCTCTGGTGCGGCTGCTCGAGCGCAGCGACGCTATCAGGAAGCCGGCGCGCTTCGCCGAGGCGCTGCAGGCCTGCGAGTCCGATGCGCGTGGGCGGCTCGGCTTCGAGATGAGCGAGTACCGCCAGGCCGAGCGTCTGAGGGTTGCGCTGGTAGCCGCGCGAGGCGTGGACGCGGGGGCGGTCGCGAAGCGGCTCGCCGATGCGCCGGCCGGCATCAAGGACGCCGTCCATCAGGAGCGGGTTCGCGCCGTCGAAGCGGCGCTTGCCTGAGGGGGCGGTGGCCTGACGCAGCGCGCGGCGCCTACAACGCCCGCGCGAGCAGCGACAACAGCATCGACAGCACCAGCGTCGACATGAACGGAAACGGATACTCGCGGCCGAACAGCCGCAAGGTCACGTCGCCGGGCATCCGGCCGATGCCGAGCTTCCTCAGCCAAGGCCAGCACGACGAAAGCACCGCGACGGCAACGAAGGTGGTCAAAAGCCAGCGGATCATCGCGCGTCCTCGAGCCTGGGCGAATTCGGAATCACAGCGTATGCGAGCGATCGCCGCTCGAAAAGGCGCGCAGCGTGTCGTCGAGTCCGCGCGAAAACGCGATCACCTTGAAAAGCTCGCCCATCTCCGCCTCGGACAGCAGCTTCTGTACCGCGTTGGCCGCGGGCAGAAAGCGCGCGGTGTCGGCGGGATCGAGTTCGCCGAGCGCCTCGGTGACGCCCGCGTTCAGCAGGAAGCGCGCTTGCGACGTGAAGCCGAGCAGGTCCGCGCCGGTCTCGACGCCCGCTTCGGCGATGCCGGTGAAGTCGACGTGCGCGGTGATGTCCTGCAGACCGGGATACAGAAACGGGTCGCCGTGCGCGCGATGCCGGTAGTGGCACATCAGCGTGCCCTGCGCGCGCTGGCCGTGATAGTACTCGTGGCGCGGAAAGCCGTAGTCGATCAGCAAGATCGCGCCGCGCGCGAGCATCGTGCAGATCGTGCGCGTGAAAGCGCGCGCGGCCTCGTGGGTTTCGGTCACGTAGTCGTCGCCCGTGTGGTCTCGGGTCGCATCGATTTCCGTGAGCAGCGCGAGGTCCGCGGCGGCCGCGACCGGTCGGTCGTCGAACGCGAATGCGCCATCGCGAGACACCACGCCGCGCTCGTGCCAGACGCCGCCGCTGTGCGCGAAGAGCCGAACCGGCATGGCATCGAGCACTTCGTTGCCGATCACCACACCTTCGAAGCGCGCCGGCAATGCGTCGAGCCAACGTACTTTGCCGACCAGCGCGGGCGCGGATGCCGCGATCGTTTCGCGCTGCCGCTCGCGCAGCTCACCCGACAGATCGACGATCGAATAGCTGTCGAATTCGGCGCCGAGCGTATCGAGCGCATTGAGCAGCCCGGCGGCGAGCTTGCCGGTGCCGGCGCCGAACTCCATCACGTTGCGCGTGCCGCTCGCCTCCAACGCTTCGGCGACCGGGCGCGCGAGCGTCGCGGCGAACAGGGGCGACAGTTCGGGCGCGGTCACGAAGTCGCTGCCGTCGTCGGCGCGCAGGCCAAATTTGCGTGCACCGCCGCTGTAGTAGCCGAGCCCAGGCGCGTACAACGCGCGCTCCATGTAGCGGTCGAACGGCAGCCAGCCGCCGGCTGCGTCGAGCTGCTTGCGGATTTCGGCGACGAGCGCGTCGGACTGCGCGAGCGCGCTCGGGCCGGGAGCAGGTAAACTATCGGGTTCGTGAGCTTTCGGATTCATCCCCGCATTGTAAATGACCGTCTTTCCGGACATCGCTGCCCGCCCGGCCGAAGCGCCGACCGAAGCGCCTCGCGTCGCGCTGATTACCGGCGCCGGGCGCCGCATCGGGCGCGCGCTCGCGCTCGGCTTTGCCGCGCGCGGCTGGGACGTGGCCGTGCACTATGGCGCCTCGCGCGAGGAAGCTGACGAAGTGGTCGCGCAGATCGTCGCGCTGGGCCGCCGCGCGGTGGCGCTGCATGCCGAGCTTGGCGACGAGGCGCAGGTCGCGCGGCTGCTGCCGGACTGTACCGCTGCGCTCGGGCGCCCTTCGTGCATCGTCAATAACGCATCGCGCTTCGAGGAAGACACGCCGCGCGACGTCGGCTATGAGCTGCTGCTGAAGCTGACCGCGATGAACGTCGGCGCGCCGCTCGTGCTCGCGCGCATGCTTTACGACGCGACGCCCGATGCGGCGTTGCGCGACGAAAGCCAGCGCGGTGTCGTCATCAATGTGCTGGACCAGAAGCTGTACAACATGAATCCGGACTATCTGTCGTACACGCTGTCGAAGGCGGCGCTGCAGACCGCGACGGTCGCGCTCGCTCAGGCGCTCGCGCCGAAGCTTCGGGTGGTCGGGCTCGCGCCCGGCCTGACCATGCAATCGGGCGACCAGACCCAGGACGGGTTCGAGGCCGCTCACCGCATGACGCCTCTTGGCCGTGCGTCGCGGCCCGAGGATATCGTCGCCGCCGCGCTGTATCTCGCGGATGCAGCCGGCGTCACCGGAACGACGCTGGTGGTCGACGGCGGGCAGCATCTGGTGCCGCTGCCGCGCGACGTGATGTTTTTGACGGGCGCCTGACACGCGCGTGCGGCTGGCCTCGCCGAGGCGGCCGTGGCGTGTGGCAAAGCGCCCCCTTGCGTGCCCCGCACGCTTTTTTGACTGGAACGAACATGTTTGCCGCTCTTTCGCACCCCCGGCTCGCCGATTGCCGCCGGCTTTTTCTGCGCAATTACGAAGTGCACATCAATATCGGCGTGCACGACTTCGAAAAGCGCGGCGAGCAGCGCGTCGTAATCAACGTCGAACTGTTCGTGCCGCTCGCGATGTCCACGCCGGTGCAGGACAAGCTCAACGAAGTCGTCGACTACGATTTCATGCGCTCGACGATCGCGCAGCGCGTCTCGCAAGGCCATATCCATCTGCAGGAAACGCTGTGCGACGACCTCGTGCGCGCGATGCTCGAACATCCGCAGGTGCGCGGCGCGCGCGTCTCGACCGAGAAGCCGGACGTGTATCCGGACTGCGATGCGGTCGGCGTCGAAGTCTTCCGCATCAAGGAGGACTGAACGATGAACGCACCGGAAAGCCTGAACGCAGGCAACCAGGCCGCCGACGCCAGCGCGGCGGCCAGCGCCGCCCGCGCCCCGAAATCGCCGCTCACGCGCCGCGAGCAGAAGGAAGCGTACGAGAACAATAAGCTGTTCAAGCGCCTCGCGCGCCAGGTCGGCCAGGCGATCGGCGACTACAACATGATCGAGGACGGCGACAAGGTGATGGTGTGCCTGTCGGGCGGCAAAGACAGTTACGCGATGCTCGACATCCTGATGCGACTGCGCGAGCGCGCGCCGATCAATTTCGACCTCGTCGCGGTGAACCTCGATCAGAAGCAGCCGGGCTTTCCCGAGCACGTGCTGCCCGAGTATCTGACGCAGCTCGACATCCCGTTTCACATCGAGAACCAGGACACCTACAGCATCGTTAAGCGGCTCGTGCCGGAGGGCAAGACCACCTGCTCGCTGTGCTCGCGGCTGCGGCGCGGCATCCTGTACCGCGTCGCGGGCGAGCTCGGCGCGACCAAGATCGCGCTCGGCCATCATCGCGACGATATCTTGCAGACGCTGCTGCTGAACCTGTTCTACGGCGGCAAGCTGAAAGGCATGCCGCCCAAGCTGCAATCGGACGACGGCAAAAACATCGTGATCCGGCCGCTCGCCTACGTGAAGGAAACCGATCTGGAGAAGTACGCGGAGCTGCGCGAATTCCCGATCATTCCATGCAATCTGTGCGGTAGCCAACCGAACCTGAAGCGCGCGGAAATGAAGGCGCTGGTCCGCGACTGGGAGAAGCGCTTCCCGGGCCGCATCGAGAACATGTTCAACGCGTTGTCGAACGTGGTGCCGTCGCATTTGATGGATCACCAGCTGTTTCCGTTCGCGGGGCTGCGCGCGACCGGCGAGGCCGATCCGCAAGGCGATATCGCGTTCGACGAAGAACCGTGCTCGAGCGGCGACGACGGTGCGCCGCTCAGCGGGAAGACGATCTCGCTGGTCCAGTTCGACGACCTGTAACTGGCGAAAAGTGCCGGTTTTGGCCGGCATTCCGGCGGTTTTCCGCTGGCTTGCAAGCCCTGCCGAGGCCGCGTCAGCGGCCTTTTTTGCAGGTGCAGCATGATAGAATCGTGCGCTCCAAACTCGTCTATTTGCCGACGCCATGAACATCGTTATTTTGGCGGCAGGCACCGGCAAGCGCATGCGGTCCGCGCTTCCCAAGGTGCTCCATCCTCTGGCCGGCCGGCCGCTCCTCGCTCATGTCATCGACACCGCTCGCGCGCTGAAGCCCGCGCGCCTGATCGTCGTGATCGGCCACGGCGCCGAAGCCGTGCGTGAAGCCGTCGCGGCGCCCGATATCCAATTCGCGGTACAGGAGCAGCAGCTCGGCACCGGCCACGCGGTGCAGCAGGCGCTGCCGCTGCTCGACCCTTCGTTGCCCACGCTGGTGCTGTATGGCGATGTGCCGCTCACGCGCGCGCAAACGCTGCGCGCGCTGACCGAACGTGCGGGGCAGGACGGCTACGGCGTGCTCACCGTCACGCTCGAAGACCCGACCGGCTATGGCCGCATCGTGCGCGATCAGCAAGGCAACGTGCAGCGCATCGTCGAGCAGAAGGACGCGAGCCCCGAGCAACTGAAGATCGCCGAGATCAACACCGGCATCATCGTCGCGCCGACCGCGCGCCTCGCCGGCTGGCTGGCGGCGCTCAAAAACGACAACGTGCAAGGCGAGTTCTATCTGACCGACGCGGTCGAGATGGCGATCGACGCCGGCCTCGAAGTCGTCACCACGCAGCCCGACGACGAGTGGGAAACGCTCGGCGTCAACAGCAAGCAGCAACTCGCCGAACTCGAGCGGATTCACCAGCGCAATGTCGCCGACGTACTGCTGGTCGCGGGCGTGACGCTCGCCGATCCGGCGCGTGTCGACGTACGCGGCACGGTCGAATGCGGCCGCGACGTGTCGATCGACGTGAACTGCGTGTTCGAAGGCCGCGTCACGCTGGCCGATAACGTCAGCATCGGGCCGAACTGCGTGATCCGCAACGCGAGCATCGGCGCTGGCACGCGCGTCGACGCGTTCACGCACATCGAAGGCGCACAAGTCGGCGCGAAGGTCGTTCTCGGCCCGTATGCGCGCTTGCGCACAGGCGCCGCGCTGCAAGACGAGTCTCATGTAGGGAACTTCGTCGAGATCAAGAACGCGGTGCTCGGTCACGGCTCAAAAGCCAACCACCTCACTTACATCGGCGATGCGGATGTCGGCGCCCGGGTGAATATCGGCGCGGGCACGATCACCTGCAACTACGACGGCGCCAACAAATTCCGCACCGTGATCGAGGACGACGTGTTCGTCGGCTCCGACACGCAACTGGTTGCGCCGGTGCGCGTGCAGCGCGGCGCGACGATCGCGGCCGGCACCACCGTCTGGAAAGACGTCGCCGCCGACGCGCTGGTGCTGAACGACAAGACCCAAACGAGCAAGACGGGCTACGTGCGCCCGGTCAAAAAGAAAAGCTGATCGATACGGCGTGCCCACGAGGCGCGCTCACTGAATCCGGCACTGAAAAGGAATACACCATGTGCGGCATTGTCGGCGCGGTTGCGCAACGTAATATCGTTTCCGTCCTGATCGAAGGACTGCGACGCCTCGAATATCGCGGCTACGATTCGTGCGGCGTCGCCGTGCTCGGCGCTCGCGGGCCGAGCCGCGCGCGCAGCGTCGCGCGCGTCGCCGACCTCGAAGGCCAGGTGCGCGACGGTCAGCTCGAAGGCGTGACGGGCATCGCGCATACGCGCTGGGCCACACATGGCGCGCCGGTCACCGACAACGCTCACCCGATCTTCTCGCGGGATGCGCTCGCGTTGGTACACAACGGCATCATCGAGAATTACGAGGTGTTGCGCGAAATGCTGCGTGGCAAGGGCTACGACTTCGTCTCGCAGACCGACACGGAGGTTATCGCGCACCTGATCCATAGCCTGTATCGCGGGGACCTGTTCGCGGCGGTGCGCGAGGCCATCGCGCAACTGCATGGCGCGTACGCGATCGCGGTGCTGCATAGGGACCAGCCGCACACGGTGGTCGGCGCGCGCCAAGGCTCGCCGCTCGTGGTCGGACTCGGCGACGGCGAGAACTTCCTTGCGTCGGACGCGCTCGCGCTCGCGGGCAGCACCGAGCGTTTCATCTTCCTCGAGGAAGGCGACGTCTGCGAACTGTCGCTCGATGGCGTGCGCATCGTCGATCGCCAGGGCGAGGCCGCGCCGCGCGAGGTGCGTCAGGTCGCGGCATACGGCGGCGCGGTCGAGCTCGGCCCGTATCGCCACTTCATGCAGAAGGAAATTTTCGAGCAGCCGCGTGCGATCACCGACACGATTCCGCAAGCCGACGCGTTCGACGCGTCGATCTTCGGTGAAGGCGCGCGCCAGGTGTTCGCGGACATCGACAGCCTGCTGATTCTCGCGTGCGGCACGAGCTACTACTCGGGGCTCACCGCGAAGTACTGGCTCGAATCGCTCGCGAAGATTCCGACTCAGGTCGAGATCGCGAGCGAGTATCGCTATCGCGAGTCGGTGCCTAATCCGAAATCGCTCGTGGTGGTGATTTCGCAGTCGGGTGAAACCGCGGACACGCTCGCGGCGCTCAAGCACGCGCAGGAGCTCGGCCACCAGCACACGCTCGCGATCTGCAACGTCGGCACGAGCGCGATGGTGCGGCAGACCGAGTTGTCGTTCCTCACGCACGCGGGCCGCGAGATCGGTGTCGCGTCGACCAAGGCATTCACGACGCAGCTGGTCGCGCTGTTCACGCTGGCGGCAACGCTCGCGAAGCTGCGCGGACGTCTGAACGACGAGCAGGAAGCCGGTTACCTGAAGCAGTTGCGCCACCTGCCGGCCGCGCTCAACAGTGTGCTTGCGCTGGAGCCGCAGATCATCGCGTGGTCGGAGGAGTTTTCGCGCAAGGAACATGCGTTGTTCCTCGGACGCGGCATGCACTATCCGATCGCGCTCGAAGGCGCGCTGAAGCTCAAGGAGATTTCATATATCCACGCTGAGGCCTATCCGGCCGGAGAGCTCAAGCATGGGCCGTTGGCGCTGGTGACCGAGGCGATGCCGGTAGTGACGGTCGCGCCGAACGACGCGCTGCTCGAAAAGCTGAAGTCGAACATCCAGGAAGTGCGCGCGCGCGGCGGCGAGCTCTATGTGTTCGCCGATGCCGATACGAAGATCGTCAACGACGAAGGGCTGCATGTGATCCGGATGCCGGAGCACTATGGCTTGCTGTCGCCGATTCTGCACGTCGTGCCGCTGCAGTTGCTCGCATATCACACCGCTTGTGCGCGTGGCACGGATGTGGATAAGCCGCGGAACCTGGCGAAGTCGGTGACGGTGGAATGACGCAGGCATAACGGCAAGCTGTAACAATTTCTAATAGTTTCACTTGTCGTCGTTCTGCCGGAACAACGCGCGGGATGACGCCTGAGCGGCCCCCTCGGGGCCTCGGCCTGGTCTTCGAGCAAAGGCCGCGAGTGGTCTGCAATAAGACTCCAACTGGCAAGATGCTTTGCCCAGCAGAGTCGTTCGCGAAGTGCCGACGGGTTACCATGGTGGTGGTACCTCGCCCGGAGCACCGATGCTGACAACGCTTGCAATCAACAACTATCGCTCGATCAGAGAGCTTGTGATTCCGCTGACGCGGCTCAATCTCATCACCGGACCTAATGGCAGCGGAAAATCGAACATATATCGAGCGTTGCGGCTTCTGGCAAGTACGGCAAAGGACGGCATCATTGCGCCGCTCGCTCGTGAGGGCGGGCTGAGCTCGGTGGTGTGGGCCGGTCCGGATGACCGGTCCGGCCGGATGCGTCGAGGAGAGATTCCCGTGCAGGGCCGGGCACCCGGGGCACCAGCGCCGCGTATCAAGCTTGGGTTTGCAGGCGAGGACTTCGGCTATGCCGTCAGTATGGGTCTGGTCGCAGAAAAGGCAACGTCCTTCGCGCTTGATCCTGAATTCAAACGAGAGTCGATCTGGGCGGGGCCGGTCATGCGGCCGGCGAGTCTTCTTGTCGACCGTGACGGCAGCGTGGTGCGTCGCCGGCTCGACAGTGGATGGGACCTGCTAACGCAACACCTCCCTCGGTACGAAAGCCTGTTCTCTCAAGTCGGCAACGACAAGGTCAGCCCTGAGGTTTTCACGGTTCGCGAGGCGATGCGCAGATGGCGTTTCTACGATCACTTTCGGGTCGATGCCGACTCGCCCGCTCGCCAACCGCGAATCGGGACGAGGACGCTTGTACTCGACCATGATGGCGCAGACCTCGCTGCGGCATGGCAGACGATTCGAGAGATAGGAGACGGTGAAGCGCTTGATCAGGCGGTGGCTGATGCCTTTCCCGGCGCGCAAGTCGAAATCGAAACTCAATCTGGCGGACTTTTCTCTCTTCGGTTTCATCAAGAGGGACTACTGCGACCACTGGCCGCCGCAGAGTTGTCCGACGGCACGCTCCGATATTTGCTTTTATGCGCAGCGCTTCTGACTCCGCGGCCACCGGAGCTGATGGTTATTAACGAGCCGGAGTCGAGCCTTCATCCGGACCTCACCGCTGCATTGGGCCGTTTGATTCGGCGGGCAGCTCGCAGCTCGCAGGTCTGGGTCGTCTCTCATTCGGTGCGCCTCGCCGCGGCGCTTGAAGAGGACGAGCACTGCAATACGATCGTCCTGGAGAAAGTTTTCTCTGAAACGACTCTCATGGGCCAACGTCTGCTTGACCGGCCCGCATGGTCTTGGGTGGACGGCAAGAATTAGTTGGTCCGATGCTCGGCCTATGCAAATGCGTTCGAAGCATCGGTGCATCTAGCGAAAGGTGACCATGAAGACCTCATCTCCCAGCACGCTCATCACCAAGCTCGAGTCGCGATTCGTACTGATCGCGCTGTTCGTCGGTTCGATGTGGGCGGTGTTCTTTCTGTCGGTCGCGTTGCCGTTTCTGCGTCTGAACGAACACGGCGTCGTACCGCGTTCGCTGGGCGGTTTAC
This sequence comes from Paraburkholderia sprentiae WSM5005, assembly GCF_001865575.2. NCBI lineage: Bacteria > Pseudomonadati > Pseudomonadota > Betaproteobacteria > Burkholderiales > Burkholderiaceae > Paraburkholderia > Paraburkholderia sprentiae. The sequence goes on along the minus strand of NZ_CP017561.2, from coordinate 3,401,167 downwards.
AGGGCATCCTGTTCGCGCCGTGGCTGCATGCGAGCGTGGGGCACATCGCCGCCAACACCGGCGGGCTCATCGTACTAGGGTGGCTGTGTATGTGGCCGCACATCGCCGGCTTCTGGCGCGCAACCATCGGCGCGATGCTCGGCGCGGGTCTTTGCGCGTGGCTATTCGGCGCGCCGGATTCAGTGCATATCGGCGCGAGTGGACTGGTGTTCGGCTATGCGGGCTATCTGGTCGCACGCGGCTACTACACGCGCAATCTCATGTCGATCCTCGTGGCCCTGGTCGTCGTTAGCAGCTACGGTCTGAGCCTGCTGTTCGGTGTGCTGCCGATCTATCCCGATGTGTCATGGCAGAGCCATCTCGGCGGCGTGCTCGGCGGTGTGCTCGCCGCGCGTGCGGGGGCCGGTGCGCCGAGCCGGGTGCGTGTGCGCTGATTGACACGTCCCGCTCATCGGGACCGAAGCGGTTCGAGGTTGCGTTGGCCTACCATTCCGGCCGCGACAGATCGCTCGCAACGATATGTTCTCCATACACCTGCGCGGCCGCGAGCGCTTCGAGGCGGCTCGGATGGGGGCCCAGTTCGGGCGCGCCATCGAATGGAAACAGCACGCGGCCGTCGGTCGTGCGCACCACCTTCAATACGCCGAAGAAGCGTCGGTAGCCGGCCATCTTCGCACTCGCCGAAATTTCGAAGTCGTCCTCCGAGGTGCCCGGGACGCTGGGAATAAACGCGGTCTTGCTCATAGCTGAAAACATCGGTTGTTCATCGAAGTGACGCGCAGCGATACGCCGCGGTCGACGTGCATTGTCTCAAATCCGCGCGAAGCCCGAAGCCAGTGGGCCACCCTTCGCCCCTCGAGCAATGCGCGATGCCGGCACGGTCGCTGATTCGCCGATGGACTCATTGGTGACAAACGTCAACTTTCACGGCGATGTCATGGGCACAACCTAAAGTCGGCCCCGCGAATAAAACAGCACGCCTACCGGGCAACAAAAAGGTCACAACAAAAGGGCAGCCAACATGTCACGCAGCATCGGGTTACGCGCATTCATCATGGCCGCTTGCGCGGCCTTAATCGCTTTGATCGTGGCCGCCTGCGGCTCGTCTTCTTCGTCCGGCGGCCTGCAACTGACCGGACAGCAGCAGATTCGCCACGTCTTCGTCATCACGCTCGAAAACGAAAACTACTCGACCACATTCGGCGCCAACACCAAAGCGCCGTATCTCGCGCAAACGCTGGTGTCGCAAGGCGCGCTCGTGCAGCAGTACTACGGCACGGGCCACGTCAGTCTCGACAACTACATCTCGATGATCAGCGGCCAGTCGCCGACCAACGAGACCGACAACGACTGCATCACCTACCAGGACTTCAAACTCACCGGCATGACGTCCGATGGCCAGGCGATCGGCTCGGGCTGCGTGTATCCGGCGAGCGTGAAGACGCTGCCGAACCAACTGACGGCTGCGGGCTATACGTGGAAGGGCTATGAAGGCGACATGGGCAACGACCCGTCGCGCGAAGCCGCCACCTGCGGCCACCCGACGCTGAATACGACGGACCTCACGCAGTCGGCCGAAGCACCGAGCGCGGCCGTGCCGCTCGGCGACCAGTACGCGACGCGCCACAACCCGTTCATGTACTTCCACTCGATCATCGATTCGCCGGACTGCGGGACGCACGTCGTCAATCTGAATAACCTGCAGAACGACCTGCAATCGGTCTCGACCACGGCGAACTTCAACCTGATTACGCCGAACCTGTGCGACGACGGGCACGACGCGCCTTGCGTGAACGGCCAGCCGGGCGGCCTGACGAGCGCGAACGCGTTCCTGCAGAAGTGGGTGCCGATCATCACTGCATCGGCGGCGTTCCAGAAGGATGGTCTGCTGATCATCAACTTCGACGAAAGCAGCTACGCGACGGTCACTCAGTCCGCGTCGGGCGAGGATCTGATATTTGCCGGCACGACCTGCTGTAGCCAGCAACCGGGCCCGAATCTGCCGTCGTTTCCCGAGACTTCGTCGCTCGCGTATAAGGGCATCACCATCAACCTGACCAAGACGAGCTTCGGCGGCGACCAGACCGGCGCGGTGATGATCTCGAAGTTCATCAAGCCGGGTACGGTGTCCACGGTGCCGTACAACCACTATTCGATGTTGAAGAGCATCGAGGACATCTTCCAGCTCGATCACCTCGGTTACGCGGGACAGGCAGGTCTGGTCGGGTTCGGCAGCGACATCTTCACGAACCTGTAAAAGACTCGATGCTGTCTTCCGTCATGCGATTCACGGCGCGCGCGCGTCGGATAGCGCTCGCCGCCCTGATGGGCGGCGCGTTGCTGGGAGGCGCCGGCGGAGCGCCCGCTGTGACGTCGGGTCCGACACCGCCATCGACCGATGCCAAGCCCATCTATAGCGACGCCGCTGCGCTCGGCAAGCTGATGTTCTTCGATCCGGCGCTGTCAGGCTCGGGCAAGATGTCGTGCGCGAGCTGTCACAGTCCCGAGCACGCTTACGGGCCACCCAACGGTCTCGCCGCGCAACTGGGCGGCGCGGATCTGCGTCAGCAGGGCACGCGCGCGGTGCCGAGCCTGCGCTATGTGCTGAACCGCACGCCGATCTGGACGCACGCGCAGGCGGCGAGCCTGTCGGAGCGGCTCAGCGAAACCGATAACGCGCCCGTCGGCGGCTTCGGCTGGGACGGGCGCTTCAACCATCTGCACGAGCAGGCAAGCTTCCCGCTGTTCGATCCGAATGAGATGGCCAACAAGGATCCGGCCGCGTTGCTCGCGAAGATGCAGCGCGCGCCGTATGCGACACGCTTCAAGGAAGTGTTCGGCGAGAACATCTTTGCCGATCCGTCGAAAGCGTTCGCGCAGGCGATGTACGCGATCGAGCGCTTCGAGCTCGAAGACCCGAGCTTCCATCCGTATACGAGCAAGTTCGATTACTACCTCGATGGCAAAGTGCAACTCACTCCGCAAGAGTTGCACGGCAAGAAGCTGTTCGAGGACCCCGCTGGCGGCAATTGCGCATCCTGTCACATCGACCAGCCGGGTGTGAACGGCGCTCATCCGCTCTTTACCGACTTCAACTTTCAGGCGCTAGGCGTGCCGCGCAACGCGGAGCTGAAGGTCAACGCCGACCCGAAGTATTTCGACATGGGTTTGTGCGGACCTTTGCGAAAGGATCAGAGCGACAAGCTCAATTGCGGGCTGTTCAAATCGGTGTCCCTGCGCAACACCGCCACGCGTCAGGTGTTTTTCCATAACGGCCGCTTCCATACGCTGAAGGATGCGCTGCGTTTCTACGTGCAACGCGATACGAACCCGGACAAGTGGTATCCGAAAGATGCGCAGGGCAAAGTCGACAAATTTAACGATCTGCCGGTCGCACTGCGCGTGAACGTCGACACGACCGATGAGCCGCTGACGCGCAAAGCCGGCGAGCGTCCGATCTGGTCGGAGCGCGATATCGACGATGTCGCCGCGTTCCTAGCGACGCTGACCGACGGTTATGACCTTAAGAGGAAGACGGGAAAAAGTTCCGATCACCCTTGATTTAAAAGACAAAAATTGCAGGGAACGCCGGTTCCTCCAGCCGCAGCGGCGCTATAATGCGCGCACCTTTGCTACCTCCGTCGTCCGCCATGAGCCGGTTACTTTGCCTGATCGTGCTGTCGCTCGGCGTCGCGCAAACTGCGGCCGCCGACGAAAACAGCGATCGAATTTCAGCCTATTTGACGCAGAAGTTCGGTGTGGGCAGAGAAAAGGCTCAAAAGATCTCCGACGCGGTGCAATCCGCCGCCTCCAAATACTCCCTGCCTCCCGCGTTGCTGCTCGCCATTATCTCGATCGAATCCCGCTTCAAGGAAAAAGCCCGCGGCGCCAATGGCGCGACCGGGCTGATGCAGGTCGTGCCGCAGGCGCACCGCGGGCTGCTGCGCAACGTGAAGGACCTGACGGAGCCGGGTGCGAACATCGAAGCCGGCTCGGCGATCCTGTACGGCTACATGCGCTCGGCGAACGGCGATCTGAACACCGCGCTCAAGAGCTATGGCGGCTCGAAGGCCTATGCGCAGAAGGTGAATCTGCGCGTCGAGGATTTCACGGCAGTTGCGACGCCCGCAGATGCCGCATCATGGGCCGCCGGTCGGGCCGCGTCGTGCCAGGCGGATCGTTGTGCCGGCGCAAACCAGTGGGCCGACGCGTTCAGCGTGCCCGCGGCGCTGACGGCATCCGCGGCATCCGCGGCACCCCCGGCGAGCGGGGCGGCCATGGCAGCATCGGCCGCGGTCTCGGGGTCGGCTCCGGCCGCGACAGCGGGCTCGACGCGCACGGCATCCAACTAGGCGCGCTCGCGCGGTTTTTTCTCGGCTCTACAATGCATTCCTATTCGCGCTCACGAGGCGCTTCTTGCACCTGATCATGCAGATCTCCTTTTCCCGCACCACCGGCGCAGCCCTGTTCGGGCTGCTCGCGCTCGCGGCATGCAGCAGCACGCCGCAGCCCAAATTCACCGAGGAACTGTTCGAAACCGGCGCAAGCCCGTACGCCCGCAATTTCAATTCGAGCACGGGCGATAGCTGCGAGGCGGCGCGCCGCGCCCTGCTGAGTCAAGGCTATCTGACGACGATGTCGCGTCCCGATACCGTCGACGGCACCAAGAATTTTCAGCCGACCGGCGATACGCACGTGGTCGTCGAATTTCACGTCGTGTGCACGCCCGGCGAAGAGGCGGCCGATACCAGCATCGTTTATGTGAACGCGGTGCAGAACGGCTTCGCGTTGAAGAAAAGCGATACCTCGGCGAGCGTCGGGCTCAGCGTGCTCGGTTCGCTGTCGCTGCCGATCCGCTCGAATAGCGACGCGATGGTGAAAATCTCGAGCGAGACGATTCCGTCTGGCAAGTTCTATGACCGCTTTTTCAGCCTCGTCGATCACTATTTGCAGACCGTCGTGCGCACGCAGCCGGTGACGAGCAGCCCGATCGAAACCCGGACGCTGCCGGTCGCCGCACCGCTTCAGGTGACCATACCTGAGCCGGTGCCCGAGCCGGTGCCGGCGACGTCCCCCGCCGCCGTTCAAACGCCGCCGCGCGTGCCGGTTCAGACGACGTCGCCGGCGCCCGTTCAGCTGACCGTTCCGGCGCCGGTCCGACCGAGCGCGGCCTCGCCGGCAGCTGTTCCGATAACGGCACCGTCGCCGGTCGTCCAACTCGCCGACCCGATCGGCCAAGCCGCAGCGATCGAACCTGCGAGCGGCACGAAGCTGATGCCGTGACAGCGGCGCGGTGGCTTCCGCGTCGAGCGTTGTTCAACATCGAGTCAGTCATGACTCAGTCGCCCAGCGGCAGTTGGCTTATGGTGTTTACTTATACGTATACACAAGTAGTAGTAGTTAACAAGGGCTGACCGATTCTGTGGATAAGCCACAAATGTCGCGCCGTTTCAACGTCATGCCGAATCCATAACCCTGCGGAGCACGTCGGTAGAAAAACTACATAAGCGGGATAACTTCGACCCGCGTTAACCGACGCCTGCCTTTATCAAGATTTCGCGCACAGGCTGTTCGTCGTGATGTCCCGGAGTTGTCCAGAGGTCACTGTGGATAACCGCCGCGCCCAGGGCGACGTTGCCATAACTCGCGTGCTAACGCTTCGCGCCATGCGAAGCGCTCGCGAACGCACAGATTTCCGCCCACCGAACGCGCACATTGGTCGTGCGGTACAGAGATTGCGTGCCTTCTTATTGCAAGCGCAACTGTTGCTATTTCGTCAAAAACCATTTGGCCAGCGACTAATCCGGCATAAAGTTAAAGTGCTTTGTGAGGTTCCTGGTGCAGTGCGGGGGGATGTATGAAACGCAGATCAGCACGACAGCTAGTCCGCCTTGTCTCGGACCTTCGTCATGCGGCCCATTGCAGTTCTTTACGCGCGGCCGCGACCAATCGGGTGATGGCGCTGGCAGCCGTCGAGGCTGCCGAGGACGCCGATGCCACTCGCGACGACGACGGCCTCGAGTCCACGCGCGACGCGGAGCGGGACAAGCTGTTCCGGAGCAGATCATGAGAGCCGCGAGCGAACGGTCGTTGCGGTTTCTGGTCGAGAAATGGCTTGCGCCATCGCCGGCCGAGCCGGTTCACGTGACGGAGTTCAGCCGCACGCGCACCGGCGGGCGGCGTTACGTGCGGGTGGAGACATCGACGGAACAGGGCGGCCGCGGCTTGTTCTTCTTTCGTCACGACGACGGCTGCTGGTGCGTGTTTCCGCCGACCGCGGACACGCCAAGTCTGTTTGCTCATCCTCGCGCGGCATAGTCGGGCGAGTGAGTGAGACGGCTGTCGGTGCGCGCCCGCGCACTGAGCGTCGGCGTCGAATCGTTTAAACCGCTATCAATCCTTTTTGCAGATTCGAACAGTCGTCCCGAGCCGCCGTCCCGATCGCAGTGGATGAGCGAATTGCCGGCCGAACCGCGATCCCGAGTTCCTCCACGCGCAAACGAAATGGACGACAAAGACTGGATCGCGGGCGCCGCGAAGGCGCTCGCAATCATCGAAGCATTCGACGAAGAACACGCGCGGATGACGCCAACCATGGTCGCCGCGCGCGCCGGTCTGTCGCGCACTGCCGCGCGCCGTTATCTATTGACGCTGCGCGAGCTCGGCTACGTCGACACCGACGGCAAGCTCTTCTGGCTCGCGCCGCGGGTGCTGCGGCTCGGCCAGTCTTACCTCGATTCGGCGCGCCTGCCGCGCACCGTGCAGCCGTTCCTACAGCGGATCACCGCGACCGTGCAGGAAACCGCGCTGGTCGCGATCCTCGACGAACACGACGTCGTCTACGTCGCCCGCAATGGAGTGAATCGGGCAATGGCGGTCGGCTTCGTGACCGGCTCGCGCGCGCCGGCGCCGTTGTCGTCGGCGGGGCTCGTGCTGCTCGCGTTCCAGCCTCCCGACAGCATCGATCCTTGGCTCGCATCGTATCCGATCAAGGTTTTCACGCCGTACACCTATTCAACGGTCGAACGGCTCAGGGAAGTGCTCGGCGAAATCCGCCGCAACGGCTACGTGGTCACCGACCAGCAGCTCGAGATCGGTGTGCGCGGCGTCGCGGTGCCGTTGCGCGACCGGCACGGTACGGTGGTCGCGGCGATCAGCGTCAGCATGCCGATCGGCGAGGAGTCGGCCAACGCCGCGCTGCACCGTGTGTTGCCGGCACTACAGGAAACCGCGAGCCTGCTGCGGAACCTGGTCTGAGCGCGGCCAAGCGGTCGCCGAAGCGCGCGGCAGGCGGGCTTTACGCCGACCTCGCTGGTGCCCATGAAATGGCTTGCCGGGCAATGAAAGCGCGCTGAAAGCAGGCTGTCTCCCGGAAAATACATATCGAGTTTTGCGCATGACAAACCGCCTACGCTTGGGTAATACTCTCCCGCGGGGAGCACAAGGCACCTCGAAGTCCAGCCCGCTCTACCGTGCAGCTGTATTCATTCACATTGACTCAGTCGTCTGGTTTGGGGATCAACACATGAAAAAAGTTATCGTCTCGCTCGCAGCCGCTTCGATCGCGCTGGTTTCCGTTCAGGCTTTCGCACAGGCATCGGATGCCGCTGCTACGCAAGCAGCAAGCGCACCGAAGAAGCACCACATCAAGCAGCTGAAGACCCACGGCAAGAAGGCGCACGTTTCTGCCGCAGCGTCGGCCGCAGGCACGAACGACAAGGGCACGCAGAACTAAGTCAACGCCCGCTCGTCGGGCGCGCCGTACCGCTGCGCCGCGCCACTTGCCGGCCGATGCAGCCGGTGAAGGCGGCTGCGTTGCCAGCAAAAAGGCCAGAGCTCGCGCTCTGGCCTTTTTGCTTTTGCGGCGGATGCTGCACGCGGGCAGATCAGCCCGCGAGCCCGCGCCGGATCACTTCGTCCAGCAGCCCGTTCAGGCCGTCGGGATGCGTGGCGGCGCGCGTCTTCAGTTCTTCCACCAGCCCGCTGTTGAGCTTGCACGCAAACGGAACAAGACCTTGCGCCTGATCGAGCTTGCGCTGCTCGCGCCGGTCGAGCTTCGGCTCGGTCGCCACACCCTTGCCGTGGCTTGCGGCCGCGTGCTTCATCGCGTTGCCCAGTTTCAGCGCCTTGTTCTTTTCAAGGTCGGTTTTTTTCATCGCCATCGGAAAGGCCTCTGCCAAATAGATCAACCCGCATTGTACGCATGCGCGCGGCACGTCAGCCGACGCGCGACGGCGCGGCGGCGGAGACGCTGTCCATCAGCGCGCGCATCCTCTGCCAATGCGTGCCTTCCCAGAATACGCGTCCGCACACGTCGCAGGTCACGAAGCGGCTATGCCGCTGCAGCACGCCATGCGGCACGCGCGGGCCGGCTTCCTCGCGCGCGATGCGCCGCAGCGGCGCGTTGCATATCAGACACAGCCGGAACGGTTGTGCGCTGCGCGCGAGATCGAGCCGTTCGAACACTTCGCGCAACTGCTCGCGCGGCCGCAGCGCGCGCACGTAGCAGCCGTGCGTGATGTTGCGGCGTTTGAGCAACTCGCGGTCGCGCGTCAGTACGATGCGCTGCTGCGCGGTGGCGAGCGCCTCGATATCGGCGTCGGGAAAGTGGTTGTCGTAGAGCGTATCGAAGCCGGCGAGCCGCAGAAGCGGCGCGAGGCCGCCCAGATGCGCATCGGCGATAAAGCGCACGACCCGCAAGGGCCGCTCGCGCACACGCAGCAACGGCTGGATGTCGAGCGCCTCGAATTTCGGATAGACGGCGACGCGGTCACCATCGGCGAGCGGATGATCGAAGCCGACCGAGTCGCCGTTCACCAGTATCAGTTCGACCTCGGTATGCGGTACACCGAGCACTTCGATCATGTGCTTGGTGGTCGCGCCGCGCGCACACCCGTAGACGAACGCGCGCCGGCGCAGCGGCCGGGCGATGAAGTCGTTCAGCTCCTCGTAGAAGCGGAATGTCGCGGTGACCATGCCTGCAGTATCGCACCGCGCGGGTTGCACGTTGTCCTGCGCGTGTCGCATGAGTGTGCTTTACTTCGGGTTCTTTAGAAGACGGAGCGATAGATGGACATCGGTTTTATCGGTCTCGGCGAGATGGGCGCCGCGATGGTTGCAAACATTGTGAAAGCTGGGCACCAGGTGCGCGTGTGGAACCGCTCGCCGGAAAAAGCGCAGCCGCTGGCCGGGCTGGGCGCGCAGATCGTCGCGACGCCGGCCGAAGCGTTTGCGGGGGACGCCGTGTTCTCGATGCTTGCCGACGATGCCGCGCTGCGCGAAGTCATCACCGCGTCGCTGCTCGAACATGCGCCGCGCGGGCTGATCCACGCGAACATGGCGACGATTTCCGTGGCGCTCGCCGAAGAACTGGCGACCGCGCACGCGTCGCGCGGCGTGCACTATGTGGCCGCGCCGGTACTCGGCCGGCCTGACGTCGCGGCCGCGGGCAAGCTGACGATCGTCGCGGGCGGCCCGGCCGAATCGATCGACCGGATTCAGCCGATTTTCGACGCACTCGGCCAGAAGACCTGGCGCATCGGCTCGCTGCCGCAGCAAGCGAACGTGATGAAGCTGGCCGCGAACTTCATGCTCGGCGCCGCGATCGAGACGCTCGGCGAAGCGGCCGCGCTGGTGACCGGCCACGGCCTCCCGATGCAGGACTTCCTCGACGTGATCACGAGCGGCCTGTTTCCGGGTCCGGTGTACTCGGGCTACGGCAAGCTGATCGCCGAGCAGCGCTTCGAACCGGCGCTGTTCAAGGCGCGTCTGGGGCTGAAGGACGTGCGCCTCGCGCTGGCCGCCGCCGATGCGGTGACGACGCCGATGCCGGTCGCGAGCGTGGTGCGCGACAGCCTGATCGAGGCGATCGCGCACGGCGATGGCGAGAAGGACTTCGCGGTGCTGGGTCAGATCGCGATACGGCGGGCCGGCCGTTGACGGTGGCTGTCGATCGCCGGGCTCGGGCGATCGACGCAACATGGCCGCATGAAGTCACGCTGGGCGGCAAGGCATAATAGCCGTCCGATCTTCCTTCTCCCGACTTCGATGACTCTGCATACCTGGTGGCTGTTCGCTGTCACCGTTTTCGTCGTTTCCGCGATTCCCGGTCCCAACATGCTGCTCGTGATGACGCACGGCGCCCAGCACGGCCTGCGCCGCGCGAGCGCGACGATGGCCGGCTGTCTGTCGGCGCTGGTGCTGATGCTGGCGGTATCGGCGGCGGGGCTCGGCGTGTTTCTGGCGGCATGGCCGGCCATGTTCAACGCACTGCGCATGATCGGCGCGGCCTATCTCGTGTATCTGGGCATCAAGGCATGGCGCGCGCCGGCCGACGAAGCCGCCGCGCAAACCGTCGACGAACTGACGGCCAAGCCCGCGCGCTCGCGCGTCGCGCTGTTTCGCAACGGCTTTCTGGTCGCGAGCAGCAATCCGAAGGCGATTCTGTTCGCGGCCGCGCTGCTGCCGCAATTCATCGATGCCACGCTGCCGAAGTTGCCGCAGTTCGGCGTGCTGGTCGCGACGTTCGCGTCGATCGAGGTCAGCTGGTATCTGGTGTATGCGGGTTTCGGCACGCGCATCGGCGCGAAGCTGAAGAGCCGCAGCGTCGCGCGAGCGTTCAACCGGCTGACGGGGGGTGTGTTCATCGGTTTCGGCGCCATGATGGCGCTGGTGCGGCACTGAGCGCCGCGCGTACCGGAAGATAAGGGAGAGATCCGTACGACTGTGACCGTTGTATGTTTGCAACGTCGAGGGTCAACCCTAATTTGCATGTTGCAACGCACCAAGCGGTTTGCTATAGTTCGTCTTGTCTCCTCCATGTCTCCACTGATATGGATTCAGCCCGCCAATCTAGGCGGGCTTTTTTTTGCCCATAATTCGCCGCGTGCGCAGAGCGCCGGCGCCAGCGCGTCTAGCCGCAACTCAGAACTTGTACGACACGGCCACGAAGGAAATGATCGGGTTCGCGCTCAGATCCGCCTTCGACACGCCAAGCTCCGTCCCATCCGCCGCCTTGATGATGACCGACGACGTCGTCTTGAGCGGGATATACGTGACGGACGCGACGAGCCCCCAGTGCTCGGTGACGTTGTATGCGAGGCCCGCGTTGAACACCGGCGCCCACGACGACGACGCCTTCGCCGACACCTGCGTGAGCCCCGGCTTGCCCGCGCCGGCGGCGAGGACGGCGCCGAGGTTGTTCTGCGTCGACTGCACGAAGTTCTGGCTCAGTTGGATATCGGAGAACCAGTTGTACGACACGCCGATGCCGACGAACGGCCGCAGTTTTGCGGTCGGCTCGTTGAAGTAGTACTGAAACAGCAGTGCCGGGCTCCACTGGCGCACGCTCTTTACGATCGGATTGGCCTGCGGATCACCGAGATCCTGCTCGCCGAGCGCGCCCGCCGGTCCCGGCGGTTTGATGGTGCCATGGCCGTAGATCTTGAACTTCGGCGGCAGGCCCGCGACGGTCGTCACGGCGATGTGGTCGGTCAGGTAATGGCTGAACACGAGGCCGACCGTGTTGGCCGAGTTGGTCGACAGACCGGTGCCCGCGGACGTGAACGAACCGGGCAGTCGCAGCGGCGTGTTGATCGGTGATTGCGCGACGTAGGTCGTCAGCGGCGTGCTCGAATCCTGCGGCATCACGTGGAACCAGCCGAGCGCAGCGACATTGTCGCCCGCATGCTGGGCGTGTGCGCTGGCTGACAGCAGCGTCGCCAATATCGCGAGACAGAATTTTTTCATCATGTTCCTCCTCATGCGCCGCAGCGCGCGCGACGGGCGGCCCGGCGGCGTCGGGCCGGCCGCTGCGCCTGGATGTTCGTGGGGCGTTGGCTGGGGCGTCGCCGCGTGCGCCGCCCGCCGGGCCGGCACCGCGGCGCGCCGCGCCGGTCACTGGACGAAGGCGCCGATCGTGAAGTACGGCGAAGCGGAGTCGGTCATGTCGAGGTAGCCGAACACACCGCCGGTGAAGATCATCTTTCCGGTCGGCTTCGCGCCGCTCGATGCGCCCACCCGGGTGGTCGTCACGACACCCGGCACGGTCTGCGTGAAGTCCAGATTCAGCGGGGTCGCGAGCGAAGCCTGCGACGCGTTGAACGGATCGAGCAGCGTGGCCTCAGTGCCTTCGAGCGCGGTGGTGCGGTAATCGAACTGGCTATCCACGCCGACGTACTCGCCGTTCTGCGCGTTCATCGCGGTGGCGATTTGCGGCGCGAGGATCGAGATGCCGGATTCATCGTCGGCGTAAGGCCCAGGCGAGCCGTTGATCGCCGTGGTCGCCGACGGATTGGCCGCGCCGGTGCGCACGAGGATCGGCACCAGTTGGCCCTTCAGCTTGCCCACGATCAGGTAGCCGCGCGCTTTGGGCGTCGTCGCGAGCGTCGGCTTCGCCTGGCCGCGCAAGTTGTCGGTTTCGAATGCGCCGTTGCCGCTGTCGGCTATGACCAGGAAGTTGCTGCCGGGCTGCTGGCAGGTGCCGGCGTTGATGCCGGTGTTGTCGCACTCGGTCCACGTACCGTCCTTGTTGATCGTGATCTTCGAATCGACCGCAACCGGCGCGAAGTTCTGCGACGGAATCTGGTGATAGCCGAGCTGGTTGTACGTGCCCGCGACGTTCGCGAGATTCGTCTCGATCGACGAAAAGCCGATGAACGGGTAGTACGGGAACGTCGTGTCGGGGACGGCGCCGACACCGAGCACACCGCCGAACGAGATCTCCGCACCCGGAATCGTGCCGCCCGCGACGCCAACGCCCACGAAAATGCGCGCCGGACGGCTCGCATCGAGACTCGCGCCGTTCAAACGGAACGCGCACTGGTTCAGCTTATTGGTCGGCAGCAGCGTTTCCTGGGCCAGCGTGCCGCTCGCGGTCTGGCCCGCGCGTGTCGGGGTGACGGTGCCGGTGGTGGCGGGAATCGGCGACTGGATATAGCTGATCTGCCACGTCATTTTCGTCGTATCGAGCTGCAGCTTGACGAGTTCGCCGTCGCCGCCGCCGCCCGTGAAGACCGTGGCGTAGTCGAGCGACGAAGGACACAGCCGCGTTTCGGTCATCGGTCCGTCGCCGTTACCGCTGCCGCCACCGCCGCCGCCGCACGCCCCCAGCAGCGGTGCGCATAAAGCGAGCACCGAAATGATTGTCGAATTCATACCGCCTCCCGAAGGTTCTCGTTGTCCGTGGCCGGCTCGCGTTCCGGCCACCTTCTGCTTCATGTGTCGCTCACTGACAAGCGCGGATCGACTGCGCGTTGCATGCAGCGAGTGCCGGTTTTTATTTGCTGATCTGCGCGCCGATGCCGAAGTACGGCGCACTCGGCGTGTCCGCATTCGCCGACGTCGAGGTGATGCCGCCGTTTTCCTCGCCTTGCACCACGATCGCGTATAGCCCGCCCGACGCGATCGCGAGGCCGGTGTTGCCGGTAGGGTCCTGCACGTCGACAAGACCGGGGCTCGACACGCCATAGCTCAGAGCGACCGAGCTTTCCGCGGCGGACGTCGACGGATTGATGAAGGTCGCGGCCGCGCCCTGAACCAGCGTCGCCGTGTACCTGAAGTTCGAATCGCGCCGACGTAGCCGCCGTCGAAGCCGCCCGAGGCTAGCGGCGTCGCCGCTGCGAGCATCGCGATGCCGGATTCGTCGTCGACTTGGGGGGAGAGGAGGTTGCTCGTGTCGACGTAGCCGGTGCGGACCACCAGCGGGACCGTCGCACCGTTGAGCTGGCCGAGGATCATGTGCGCGGTGCCGTACTTGCCGGTGCGCGGCGGATTGCTGGCGGCGCCGGTGCTCGGCACGATCTGCGGCGGGTTCGTACTGTCGAAATAGCCGTTGCCGTTGAGTGTCAGCGCGTTTCCGGTGCTCAGACACCCGGCCGAACTCGACGACGTGCAGTGGCCGCTCGCGTCGAAGGTTTCGACTGAGCGTGTGGCGACGGTTTCATAGTTCGCGCTCGGCGACAAGTGATACAGCAGCGCGTTATAGGTGCCGGGCAGCTTGGTGAGGTCGGTGGTCGTGCTCGCGAAGCCGAGGAACGGATAGAAATCGAAGTGCCGCTTGTTGACCGCGCCGATCGCGGGAACACCCGGCAGCACCGTGACGCCCGCGTACTGGATCGTCGCACCCGGAATGCCACCGCCCGCGACGCCCTTGCCGATCAGGATCATCGGCGGGTTCGGGTTATTGACGAAGTCGGGCGTCGTGTAGGTGGTGCCGTCCGACCCGGTGCCGGTGCCCGCGCCGAGGATGAACGCGCAGCGCGTCTGCTCGGCGGTCGGCAGCATGCCGGCGGGCGGGTGAATCACCGCGCCCTTGATCTGCGTGCCCTTGCGTGTGACGGAGACGCTCGCGCTGGTGAGCGGAATCGGCGACTCGAGCCACTTCAGCGTGTAGGTCATCGCGATCGCGTCGATCTTCAACTGCACGATTTCGCCGCTGCCCGCGCCGCCGAGGTAACTGCTTTTGACAATGTCCGCGGTGTCGGGGCACAGCGTCGCGATCGTCGCGCTCGGCGTCGGTGCGCCTTGCGTGCCGCAACTCGCGCCCGAGCATTGCGACGGTGTGACGGGGCCCGGATTGTCGGCTTTGCCGCCGCCGCAAGCGATAAGAAAAGGTGCTGTGGCAATGGCCATTGCCAGCCCGCGAGTCATGGCGTGCAACATGCTGCTGTCTCCTTTTGTTTAATTGTGCGGAGTCATTTTGCTGTGCGTTTATTGGCTGTCAATTGAATGAGCCGTCTAAAAAAGCCAATTCAAACAGCACGAATTTCTGCGAATGCGCACTGCACGGACGCGCGCGGCACATTTAAACGGAAAAATGATTTTTCACCTGAGCGTGGCGTCGTTGTTTCGCCGCATACCCTTGCTGGGCAAGCGTCTCGGCAAAAAGGCTCTATCATCCTGGTACGTCCGTTCGAAAAAACCCGGTGTTTCCCTATGCGGAAATCTATGCGATACGATGCAATTGGCTGGCACGAATTACCGGTTCTGAATCAGTAATCCGATTTTTTATATTTAAGGTAATGCGGGCTATTACTGAGCTGAATTTTTTTTGCCAATTCTAAGGACGCGCGTTTAAAACAAAAAAGGCCGGTCTGTGCAAAGACCGGCCTTTTTTCGTGCGACTGCGGAAGCTCGATTTGGTGCGGACGTCCGCCGTTCGAGTCGGCTAGCGCTTCAAACCCGTGTCTTCGGCCGCGCCGATCGCGAGGTTCATGCACTGGATCGCCGCACCCGATGCACCCTTGCCGAGATTGTCCAGACGCGCGACGGTTACGAAGCGATCCTCATTGCCGAACACGAACAGGTCGACGCGATTGGTGTCGTTGTTCGCCTGCACGTCGAAGAAGCCGTTGTCGAGATTCGCTTCGGCGTTGAACGGTGCGACGTGCACGAATGCTTCACCCGCGTAGTACTCGGCGAACAGCGCCTGCACGTCTTGCGGCGTCGTCTTCTTCGCGAGTTGGCCCGGCGAAAAGTAGGTGGTGACCGCGAGACCCTTGTAGAACTCGCCGACGATCGGCGTGAAGATCGGCGCCGACTTCAGGCCGGTATGCGTGGCCATTTCCGGCAGATGCTTGTGCGTGAGGCCGAGCGCGTAGGGCCGCGGGCTCTTCAGCCTGTCGTCGCCGCCGGCTTCGTAGTCGGCAATCATCTTCTTGCCGCCGCCGCTGTAGCCAGTGATCGAGTAGGCGTGCGCGGCGAACTCGGGTGCGACGATGCCGCCTTCGACGAGCGGGCGCATCGCGAGCACGAACGCCGAGGCGTGGCAGCCTGGCACGGCGATGCGTTTGGCGGTGCGCAGGCGCTCGCGTTGCGAGCGGGCCAGCTCGGGGAGGCCGTAGGCCCAGTCGGGCGAAGTGCGGAATGCGGTGCTCGCGTCGATCAGCACGGTGCGGTCGTTGCCGACGAGCGAAGCGGATTCGCGCGAAGCGACGTCGGGCAGGCACAGGAAAGTGACGTCCGACGCGTTGATGAGACGACGGCGCTCGTCCAGGTCCTTGCGCTTCGCTTCTTCGATACGCAGGATTTCGACGTCGGCGCGCTGCGACAGATATTCAAAAATCTTCAGGCCGGTCGTGCCTTCCTGTCCGTCGACAAAAACTTTCGTGCTCATCTCGATCTCACTCGCTGGAAACGGGGCGCGAGGCCGCGCCGGAACGCTATTTTAAGACTTCATCAGCGCGCACGTGCAGTGCAGCAGGAAAAAAACGACGATGCGCGCGCAACGTGACATCGCCGCGACCTGTTGCGCGGTGAATGCGGGCTGATGAGCGCAGATGAACCGCAGATGAGTCGCGGCGCCAGCGCACGCCGTTTCGGCATCAGGCGCGCGCCGCTACCCGTGTAGCGCCATCCAGCGCGCGGTGACGCCCGCGACGCGTGCGCCGAACAGGCGCGCGGTTTCGAGATCACCGGGGGGCGGGGCTTCGTCGGGCGTCGCATCGGCCGCCGATTGCGTAAGCAGCCCAGTGAAGCCACCGACGAAGTTCAGATCGTTGCGCGTCGCGGCCTTGGTGTTCGACGGCATCATGCCGGTGCCCGCCCAGATCATGCTGTGCTGCATCGCCAGCGTGACGAAGTACTGGATCGTGGAGAACTTGTCGCCGTTCATCGTCGCCGAGTTCGTGAAACCGGCCGCGATCTTGTCCTTCCACGCCTGGGCGAACCACGGCTTCGAGCTCGCGTCGGCGAACTTCTTGAAGTCGGCCGACGGACCGCCCATGTAGGTCGGCGCGCCGAAGATCAGCGCGTCGGCGGCGGCGAGTTCGTCCCATGAGGCTTCGTCGAGCTCGCCGACCGACATCAGCTTTGCCTGCGCGCCGGCTTCGAGCGCGCCCGCGAGCACGGCTTCGGCGACTTTCTTCGTATGGCCGTAGCCGCTGTGATACACGATGACGATCTTCGACATGGAGTGCTCCAGCAAGCCGATCAGGAAGGTGAACGGCAAAGCAGCGCGATGCGGCGCGATGGCGCGCCATGACCACCGCGACGACCGCCGCTAGCGCCCGTAATTGACCACCAGCCGCGCGCTGCCGATCGCGGCCGTGCCGATCTCGTGATCGAACATCAACGCCGGGCGTCCTTGCGCGAGACGCAGATCGGCCGAGTTCAGCGCGTACACGGTGATGATATAGCGATGCGGTTTGCCGGGCGGCGGGCATGGGCCGCCATAACCGTCCGTGTCGAAGTCGTTGCGGGCTTCGACTGCGCCGAGCTTGCGCAGGAAACCGGACGAACTCGCGTTCTCGGGCAGGCTGTCGACCGTGGCCGGGATGCCCGCTACCGCCCAGTGCCACCAGCCGCGCCCTGGCGCGTCCTCGTCGAACATCGTGATCGCGAAGCCGCGCGTGCCGGCCGGCGCATCGCGCCAGGAGAGTTGCGGTGAGCGGTTGCCGCCTTTGCAATCGTTCTGGTCGAACACCTGCGCATTTTGCACGGCGCCGCCCGTGCGCACATTCGCGCTCGTCAGCGTGAACGGCTCGTCGGCCCGCGCAGCGGCGCCATGTACCGCGAATAGCGCGAGCATCGCGCCGGCGGCGAGCGATCGATGCCGCCAAGTTGATGCCAGCGAAACAACCAGGCAACGCGCGCGCATCTCTGGTTCTCCTGTCAGGGCGCGAGGCGCGGGTCCTCGCGATGGTTGTTGTCCTGAATGGCGCCCCAAGCTCGAATCAAGTCTACCATCAGTACTGGTTAGCTCTGCGACGCAATATGTTTGCGTCGCGCGGAATGAGCAGACAAGAAATCAGCTATAGTAGGAAGCATTGTCGTGCGACCCTGGCTGCATTTGACTCGTTTGAATTGCAAGCGTTGAAATAAGTGTTAGAAGTTGTGGAGACCGGTTTATCCGTCCAGAGGAGGGCGATGCAAGTTTCACTCAGGGTCGTCGTGGCAGATGATCATCCGGTCATTCTGTTTGGCGCTGAACATGCGCTGCTCAAGTTTCCCGGTATACAAGTCGTTGGGCGTGCAAGGCAGTCCACGGAACTCATCAAAACGCTGCAATCCACCGAATGCGACGTGCTCGTCACCGACCTGGCCATGCCGGGCGGTCAGTACGGCGATGGCTTGCAACTCATCGACTATTTGCGCCGCAATTTCCCGAACCTGCCGATCGTCGTGCTCACCATGCTCGAGAACGCGGCGTTGCTCAAGCGTCTCAGGGAGCTTGGCGTGACGTCGGTCGTGAACAAGTCTGACGATCTGAGCCATATTGCGCTTGCGGTACAGCACGTCGGCCGTCGCATGGCGTATATGAGTCCGTCGGTGAAGGCGGTGTTCGATGGGTTGCGGGTCAATTCAGCCGGCAGGCGCGACGACTCGAAGCTGTCGGGGCGCGAACTCGAAGTGGTGCGCCTGTTCGTGTCGGGCATGACGATCAAGGAAATCTCGCAACGTTTGAATCGCAGCATCAAGACGATCAGCACGCAGAAAAACGCGGCCATGCGCAAGCTCGGAATCGATCGCGACTCCCAACTATTCCAGTATGCGCAGAGCAATGGCTTGCTGAATCTGTCGTCGAACTCGGTAAAGGACACCGGCAACGAGTCCTGATATCGCGCCTCGTTTGGTCCGCCCGGTAATCGGCGACAAAAAAGCCGCCCGTTTCGCAACAGGCGGCTTTTTCATTCGTTCCGCATAAAGCGGCTGCGTTTCGTTGTTCTTATTTCGATCGGTTTATGGTCACTGCTCTATGGCGATGGCTTTATTGCGGCGTAGACGTGGCGCCGCCATGCGCAGCCGACCACTCGGCCGGCGCGTGCAGGAACTTCTCCACTTCGTCGATCGTCCTGGTGTCGAAGTAGTTGTTTTGCTTCGCGACGCGCAGTACGTCCCACCAGGTGGCGAGCGCATGCAGATCGACGTCGATGTCTTTCAGCACCGACACGCTTTCCTTGAAGATGTTGTAGTGAAACAGCACGAAGCAGTGGTTCACCGTCGCGCCCGCGGTGCGCAGCGCGTTGATGAAGTTGATCTTGCTGCGGCTGTCGGTCGTCAGGTCTTCGACGAGCAGCACGCGCTGGCCTTCGGTCAGCAGACCTTCGATCTGCGCGTTGCGGCCGAAACCCTTCGGCTTCTTGCGCACATACTGCATCGGCACCATCAGGCGGTCGGACAGCCACGCCGCGAACGGAATGCCCGCGGTTTCGCCGCCGGCGACCGCGTCGATCTGCTCATAGCCGACATCGCGCAGGATCGTCGCTTCAGCCATTTCCATCAGGCCGCGGCGCACGCGCGGATACGAGATCAGCTTGCGGCAGTCGATATACACCGGGCTCGCCCAGCCGGACGTGAAAATATACGGTTTCTCCGCGTTGAAATGCACTGCTTGCACTTCGAGCAGCATCTTGGCGGTGGTGTCGGAGATCGTCTGGCGATCGAAGCCTGTCATGGGCGGATCCTTCGGAGTGAGCAGGGGAGAAGCGGGCGCTGAGCCCGGTGGCGCAGCAAGCGGGGTATGCCGCGCCATGCTGGGCGGGATACGCGGCCGGGAGAAGAGCACGGACCGGCTTTTGCTGCGCGCGTGGGCCGTTATTTTACCTGAAATGGGTCGCGCCGAGGAGGCCGTCGTATGCGGCGGCGGAGCCGGCGGGTGCTTCGGCGCGCGCATCAACTTGTGACCGGACGAGGCCGCCTTTACACTCACGCGACTTTCCCGGCCGACTGCCCGCGCAGCCGCCTTCAGACCTACGGAATGCTTTCAATGAACGCCGCTCCACCCGCCGCCGGCTGCGCCACCGATACTCGCCGCGCCGTCAAACCGGGCTACGCGGGCCGCGCGCTGCTCGCCTCGGTGCTCGGCTACGCGATGGACGGCTTCGATCTGTTGATCCTCGGCTTCATGCTGCCGGCGATCGCCGCCGACCTGCATCTGAGCTCGTCGCAGGCCGGCGCGCTCGTCACATGGACGCTAATCGGCGCAGTGGCGGGCGGCGTGCTGTTCGGCGTGCTCAGCGATTATTTCGGGCGCGTGCGCATGCTGACGTGGACGATACTGATCTTCGCGCTGTTCACCGGACTGTGTGCGCTCGCGCAAGGCTACACCGATCTGCTGATCTATCGAACCGTCGCCGGCATCGGGCTGGGCGGCGAATTCGGCATCGGTATGACGCTGGTCGCCGAAGCGTGGCCGGCGTCGCAGCGTGCGCGGGTCTCGTCGTATGTCGGGCTTGGCTGGCAGCTTGGCGTGCTGGCGGCCGCGTTGTTGACACCGCTGCTGTTGCCGGTGATCGGCTGGCGCGGCATGTTCGCGCTCGGGCTGCTGCCGGCGGTGGTGTCGTTCCTGGTGCGACGCCGCGTCGAGGAGCCGGCGCTTTTCAACGAACGGGTCGGGCGCCGCATGCGCAAGCTGCCGCTGAAACTGCTGTTCGTCGATGCGCGCACGACGCGCGCGAGCCTCGGCGTCATGATCCTGTGCTCGGTGCAGAACTTCGGCTATTACGGGCTGATGATCTGGCTGCCGAGCTATTTGTCGAAGACCTTCGGCTATTCGCTGACCCAATCGGGGCTGTGGACCGCGGCGACGATTCTCGGCATGTCGGCCGGCATCTGGCTATTCGGCATCGCGGCCGACCGCTTCGGCCGCAAGCCGACGTTCCTGTTCTACCAAGCGGGCGCAGTCGTCATGGTGTTGGTGTATGCGCAACTGACGACGCCGATGGCGCTGCTGATCGGCGGCGCGGCGATGGGCGTGTTCGTGAACGGCATGATCGGCGGCTACGGGGCGCTGATTTCCGAGCTCTATCCCACCGATGCGCGCGCCACCGCGCAAAACGTACTGTTCAACGCGGGCCGCGCGGTGGGCGGCTTGGGTCCGGTCGTCGTGGGTGCGCTGGCGGTGCGCTACTCGTTCGCCGCTGCGCTCGCGCTGCTGGCGTCGATTTACCTTCTCGACATCTTCGCGACGCTGTTTCTGATTCCCGAGCGACGCGGCGCCGAGCTTGACTGACCGCGAATACCCGGACCATGCGCCGCAGGGTCGGGCTGCCGCGACGCAGCATCCGCAGCAACTGTTTCGCTGATGGTGAGTGCTGTTAACCACTCAGTGCATCCACACGTCCGGGGTGTACACTGATCGACCCGCGAAGCACTCCACATCGTCCCGTCATTGTCGAGGTATGCCGTCGCGCCTGACCGGGCGCGTGCGAAAACCGCCTCGGTCGACTAGCCGTCCGACAGATGAATGCGCTGCAACGGTGTGGATCGCCGGGCCCAATCACTTACGTCTCGCAGGCCTAGAAATGGACGAACAACTCAAGCAAAGCGCTCTCGCATATCACCAGAATCCGAAACCTGGCAAGATTTCGGTGACGCCCACCAAGCCGCTGTCCAACCAGCTCGATCTGTCGCTCGCGTATTCACCGGGTGTGGCCGCGGCCTGCATGGCGATTTACGAAGAACCGCTCGACGCGCAGAAGTACACGTCGCGCGGCAACCTCGTCGGCGTGATCACGAACGGCACTGCGGTGCTCGGCCTCGGCAATATCGGCCCGCTTGCCGCCAAGCCGGTGATGGAAGGCAAGGGCTGTCTGTTCAAGAAGTTCGCGGACATCGACGTATTCGACATCGAGCTCAACGAATCCGACCCAGACAAGCTCGTCGAGGCGATCGCGATGCTCGAGCCGACGCTGGGCGGCATCAACCTCGAAGACATCAAGGCGCCCGAGTGCTTCTACATCGAGAAGAAGCTGCGCGAGCGTATGAAGATTCCAGTTTTTCACGACGACCAGCACGGCACCGCGATCATCGCGTCGGCGGCGATCCTGAACGGCCTCAAAGTGGTCGGCAAGAAGCTCGACGAAGTGAAGCTGGTCTGTTCCGGCGCGGGCGCGGCGGCGATTGCGTGTCTGGACCTGCTCGTCAATCTCGGTCTGTCGAAGCAGAACATTCTCGTCACTGATTCGAAGGGCGTGATCTACGAAGGGCGCGGCAACCTCGATGCGTCGAAGGAGCGCTACGCGGTCAATACCGACGCGCGCTCGCTCGCCGACGCGATCCATGGCGCCGATGTGTTCCTCGGCTGCTCGAGCGCCGGCGTGCTGAAGCCGGAAATGGTCGCCGAAATGGGCTCGCAGCCGCTGATTCTCGCGCTCGCGAACCCCGAGCCGGAAATCCGTCCTGAGGAAGCGCGCAAGGTGCGCCCGGACTGCATCATCGCGACGGGCCGTTCGGACTATCCGAACCAGGTCAACAACGTGCTGTGCTTCCCGTTCATTTTCCGCGGCGCGCTCGACGTCGGTGCCACGACGATCACCGAAGAAATGAAGCTCGCGTGCGTGCGCGCGATCGCCGAGCTGGCCGAGGAAACCGACCAGGGTGACGAAGTCGCGAAGGCCTACGAAGGCCACTCGCTCGAATTCGGTCCCGAATACCTGATTCCGAAGCCGTTCGATCCGCGTCTGATCATCAAGATCGCGCCGGCCGTCGCACAGGCCGCGATGGATTCGGGCGTCGCGACCCGCCCGATCCAGGACATGGACGCCTACCGCGAACATCTCGGCGCGACCGTCTATCGTTCGGGCATGGTGATGCGTCCGGTGTTCGCGGCGGCGAAGTCGGCCCCGGCGCGCGTCGTGTTCGCGGAAGGCGAAGACGAGCGCGTGCTGCGCGCCGCGCAGTTCGTGCTGCTCGAAAAAATCGCCAAGCCGATTCTGGTCGGCCGTCCGTCGGTGATCGAGATGCGTCTGAAGAAAATGGGCTCGAAGCTCAAGAGCGGTGAAGACTTCGAGATCGTCGATCCGGAAGACGATCCGCGTTATCACCAATGCTGTCAGGCCTATCACGAACTCGGCGCGCGCGAAGGCGTGACGCCGGACGTCGCGAAGGCCGCGATGCGCAAGTTCAACACGCTGATCGGCGCGATCCTCGTGCGCCTCGGCGAAGCGGACGGCATGATCTGCGGCATGATCGGCCAGTATCACTCGCACCTGAACTTTATCGAGCAGGTGCTCGGCAAGGCCGACGACGTCGAGAACTTCGCCGCGATGAACCTGCTGATGCTGCCGGGCCGCAATCTGTTCATCTGCGACACGTACGTGAACGAAGTGCCGAGCGCCGAGCAGCTCGCCGACATGACGATGCTCGCCGCGCGCGAAATCGAGAAATTCGGCATCACGCCAAAGGTCGCGTTGTTGTCGAACTCGAACTTCGGCAGCGCGCCGTCGTCGTCGTCGCAGCGCATGGCCGCGGCACGCAAGTTGATCGCGGAACGCGCGCCGTCGCTGGAAATCGACGGTGAAATGCACGGCGACGCGGCGCTGTCGGAGACGATCCGCAAGGCCGCGTTCCCGGGCACGACGCTCGCCGGCGAAGCGAATCTGCTGATCATGCCGAACGTCGAAGCGGCGAACATCGCGTACAACCTGCTGAAGGTCGTGGGCGGTGAGGGTGTGACGGTCGGTCCGTTCCTGCTCGGCGCCGAAAAACCGGTGCACATCCTGACGCCGGCGGCGACCGTGCGCCGGATCATCAATATGACGGCGGTCGCTTCGGCGAACGCGCGCAAGTCGGTGAACCAGAAGTAAGTTGCTTCGCTCGAGGTTGAGGCGGGCGCGGTAGTCACCCGTTCTCGACCACTTCGTCTAAAGCGCTACGGCACGCCGGCTCCGTAGCGCTTTTTTCATGCCCCAAAAAAAGCGGCGGTCCGCGAAGACCGCCGCCCTTTCCAGTTCAGCCGCGAGAGTCGATCAAGCCGCGTGCTGCGTCTTGCCCGCGTCCGGCGAGCGCCAACGCGCGAGCAGCTCGTTCCACTTGATCCGCACGCCTTTCAGGTTGTTTTCCTTCACGTGCCCATAACCGCGAATGCCGTCGGGCAAATTCGCGATCTCGACCGCAAGATCGCGCTTTTGTGTAGTCAGGCCGCCGATCAGCTCGCGCACCAATGCCTCATATTCGCCGATCAGCGCGCGCTCGGTGCGACGCTCGTCGGTGCTGCCGAATACGTCGAACGCGGTGCCGCGCAGGAACTTGAGCTTCGCGAGCACATGCATCGCGCGGAACATCCACGGACCGTACTTCTTCTTCACCAGATGGCCGTGCGCGTCCTTCTTCGATAGCGTCGGCGGCGCGAGATGCAGATGCAGCTTCCAGTCGCCTTCGAACGTCGCGTTCAGCTTTTCGATGAAGGCCGGGTCGCTATAGAGACGCGCGACTTCGTATTCGTCCTTGTACGCCATCAGCTTGTGCAGGTTCTTCGCGACCGCTTCGGTGAGCGGCATCTGACCGTCGGCGGAATCGAGCGCTTCTTCCGCGGCCCGCACCTGCGACACCAGCGCGCGATAACGCTCGGCATACGCACGGTTCTGCCACGCGCTCAGATAGTCGGCGCGTTTGTCGATCAGCGTGTCGAGCGCCTTCGGTGTATGCAGCGCGATGATCTTGCCGCTCGCGCTGTCCGCCGGGTCGCCGCGTCCCTGCGATTGCGCGAGCTTGCGCACCGCGGCCAGATCATGCGCGGCACGCCGGCCCCATTCGAACGCCGCGCGGTTTTTCTCCACCTGCACATTGTTCAGCTCGATCGCGCGAATCAGCGACTCGTGCGTGAGCGGCACCCAGCCGCGCTGCCACGCGTAGCCGAGCACGAACGGGTTCGTGTAGATCGCGTCGCCGAGCAGCGCGAGCGCGAAGTGATTCGCGTCGACTGTCGAGACGTTCTCGTCACCGGCTGCGGCACGCACGTCGGCTTCGGTGCTGCTGCCGGGGAAGCGCCAGTTCGGGTTCTTGATCAACTCGGCCGTCGGCGTATGCGCGCTGTTCAGCACGACACGCGTGCGATCGGCCTGCATGCGCGACACGCATTCGTCGCTCGCGGTCACGATCGCGTCGCAGCCGATCACGAGGCTCGCTTCGCCCATCGCGATGCGGGTCGCATGGATGTCGGCAGGACGGTTCGCGATCTGCACGTGGCTCATCACGGCGCCGCCTTTCTGCGCGAGGCCGGTGACGTCGAGCACGGTGACGCCCTTGTTCTCGAGATGCGCGGCCATGCCGAGCAGCGCCCCGATCGTGACGACGCCGGTGCCGCCGACGCCCGTCACCAGCACGCCGTAGGGACGATCGATGGACGGCAACTCGGGGTCCGGCACCGGCGGCATGTCGGCGCCGGCGCCCGAGGCGGCCTTCGGCTTGCGCAACTGGCCGCCTTCAACCGAGACGAAGCTCGGGCAGAAGCCGTTCACGCACGAGAAGTCCTTATTGCAGGTCGACTGATTGATCTGACGCTTGGTGCCGTACTCGGTGTCGAGCGGTTCGACCGACAGGCAGTTCGATTTCACCGAGCAGTCGCCGCAGCCTTCGCATACCGCTTCGTTGATCACGACACGCCGCGCCGGATCGGGATACGCGCCGCGCTTCCTGCGACGGCGCTTTTCGGTTGCGCAGGTCTGGTCGTAGATCAGGATCGTGGTGCCGGGAATCTCGCGCAACTGGCGCTGCACGTCGTCGAGTTGGTCGCGGTGATGAACGTCGATGCCGGGCGCGAGGCCGACGTTCGCCGCGTACTTCTCCGGCTCATCGGTGACGATGACGATTTTCGCCGCGCCTTCGGCGGCGAGCTGATGGGTGATCTGCGGGACGGTCAGCACGCCGTCGACCGGCTGGCCGCCCGTCATCGCGACCGCGTCGTTGTAGAGCAGCTTGTAGGTGATGTTCGCCTTCGACGCGATCGCCGCGCGAATCGCGAGCAGCCCCGAGTGGAAGTAGGTGCCGTCGCCGAGATTGGCGAACACGTGCTTGTCGTTCGTGAACGGTGCCTGGCCGATCCACGCAACGCCTTCACCGCCCATCTGGCTGAACGTGCTGGTGCTGCGGTCCATCCAGACAGTCATGTAATGACAGCCGATGCCGGCCATCGCGCGCGAGCCTTCCGGCACGTTGGTCGAGGTGTTGTGCGGACAGCCGGAGCAGAACCAGGGCTTGCGCTCGACTTCGACGCGCGGCCGCGCGAGCGCCTTTTCCTTCGCCTCGATCACCGCGATGCGCGCGGCGATGCGCGCGCGCACGTCCGATGGCAGATCGAACTTGTCGAGCCGTGTGGCGATGGCCTTCGCGATGATCGCGGGCGACAGCTCGTAGTGCGCGGGCAGCAGCCAGTTGCCCATCGGCACCGACCATTCGCCGCCGGCGCCGTCTTTTTCGTCGAACTTGCCGAACACGCGCGGGCGCTGCGCGTCGGGCCAGTTGTACAGCTCTTCCTTGATCGCGTATTCCAGGATCTGGCGCTTTTCCTCGACCACGAGAATTTCGTCGAGACCGCGCGCGAAGGCCTGCGCGCCTTGCGCTTCGAGCGGCCACACGCAGCCGACCTTATACAGCCGGATGCCGATGCGCGAACAGGTTTCGTCGTCGAGACCGAGGTCGGTCAGCGCCTGACGCACGTCGAGATAGGCCTTGCCGCCGGTCATGATGCCGAAGCGCGCATGCGGCGAATCGATTTCGACGCGGTCGAGTTTGTTCGCGCGCACGTAGGCGAGGCCCGCGTACCACTTGTAGTCGAGCAGACGCGCTTCCTGCACGAGCGGCGGATCGGGCCAGCGAATGTTCAGCCCGCCGTCGGGCATCGCGAAGTCTTCCGGCAGGATGATGCTGGTGCGGTGTGGGTCGATGTCGACCGACGCGGACGATTCGACCACGTCGGTCACGCACTTCATCGCGACCCATAGGCCGGAGTAGCGGCTCATTGCCCAGCCGTGCAGGCCGAAGTCCAGATATTCCTGCACGTTCGACGGAAACAGCACCGGCAGCCCGCACGCCTTGAAGATGTGTTCCGACTGGTGCGCGAGCGTAGAGGATTTGGCCGCGTGATCGTCGCCGGCGAGCACGAGAACGCCGCCGTGCCGCGACGAGCCGGCCGAGTTGCCGTGCTTGAAGACGTCACCGGAACGGTCGACGCCAGGGCCCTTGCCGTACCACATCGAGAAAACGCCGTCGTATTTGGCGCTCGGGTACAGATTGACCTGCTGTGAGCCCCATACGGCGGTGGCCGCAAGGTCTTCGTTGACGCCGGGTTGAAACACGACCTGATGCGCGGACAGATGCTTTTGCGCTTTCCACAGCGACTGGTCGAGTCCGCCGAGCGGCGACCCGCGGTAGCCGGAGATGAAGCCGGCGGTGTTGAGTCCGGCGGCGCGGTCGCGTTCCTGCTGCAGCATCGGCAGACGCACCAGCGCCTGGATACCGCTCATGTACGCGCGGCCGCGATCGAGGGTGTATTTGTCGTCGAGCGTGACGGAAGACAACGCGGCTTCGAGCGAGGCTCGCTGGCCTGCGTCTAGCGGGGCATTCATTATGTGTACTCCTCCACTCCAGCTTGGGATCACCAAAACTTTTCTGGCCCCCGGCATCTCGTGAATGCTGGGGCCGGGGTCGTCATATTGACGGGTTTTAAGTGATGGTAGCACTGGTGGAAACCCGCCGCAGCGGCTCAAAAATCGCCCGTATGCGGTCTGATTCCAGCCGGGTTAGCGGGCAGTTGTCCGCGGATTGTCAGCAGTTGGCGCGCATTTGTCGTCGGACTGCCTAAGTTGCCCTCCCGCATGTAACAAGCTGTAAAAGCTACGAATTCGCGGAACCGCAGTGAAAACCACTGTCTAACCCCGACCTGCGAGCGATGCCGAACGCTGTGCATTCTGCGCAGCTTCAGGACAGCAGGGCAGTTAGAAAAGGAGTACGCATGAACACAAGAAACATCCAGACCTTCCTGATGGTCTCCGCCGCTTTCTTTGCGATGAGCGCGCCGGTGCGCTCGAATCCGGGCAGCACGGGGGCATTGTCGAACGCGATCGTCCGTACGGCGCAGGTAGCGCCGGCGCGTCCGGGAACGAGTCGGGTCGACGCTGCGCTCGTCAGCGACGAGTACAGGCAGAATTCGTGACGCGCCGTATCGCGCGCGTCTTATAAGACCGGCCGCCGTGTCGACGAGCGCGGCGGCCGGGGAAGGTAAAAGGGCGAGGATCCTGCGATCCTCGCCCTTTTTTCTTCTGCGCGCCGACTACCCGCGACTCACCGTGATCAGGTCTTGTCCTGCACGACGCCGCGGCGAATCTGGTCCAGCTCGATCGATTCGAACAGCGCCTTGAAGTTGCCTTCGCCGAAGCCCTGGTTGCCCTTGCGCTGAATGATCTCGAAGAAGATCGGGCCGATCTGATTTTCGGTGAAGATCTGCAGCAGCAGATCATCCGGCGCGCCGTCGATCAGGATCTTGCGCCTGCGCAGTTCCTCGAGCGGCTCGCCATGGTTCGGCACGCGCCGGTCGACGAGTTCGTAGTACGTGTCGATCGTGTCGAGCAGCGAAATGTCCGACGCACGCAGGCCGTCGACGGTGCGGTAAATGTCGCTGGTGCCGAGCGCGATGTGCTGGATGCCTTCACCGTGATACGCGTCGAGATATTCCTGGATCTGGCCGGCCGTGTCCGAGCCTTCCTCGTTGATCGGAATGCGGATCTTGCCGCACGGCGAAGTCATCGCCTTCGACTTCACGCCGGTCACTTTGCCCTCGATGTCGAAGTAGCGCACCTCGCGAAAGTTGAACAGGCGCTCGTAGAACTCGGCCCATTCCTGCATGCGGCCGCGATGGACGTTGTGCGTCAGGTGATCGATATAGGTGAGGCCGTGGCCGACCGGATTGGGGTTCGCGCCCGGAATCGGCTCGAAGTCGACGTCGTAAATGTCGATGTCGCCGATGCTGTTAGGCGTCGCGCCGTTCTTGCCGCGCCAGCGGTCGACGAAATAGATCAGCGAATCGCCGATGCCCTTGATCGCCGGGATGTTCAGCTCCATCGGGCCAGTCTTGTTGTCGAAACCCCACGCGCCTTTTTCGAGCGCCTGGCGATAGGCCTTCGCGGCGTCCTGCACGCGAAACGCGATCGCGCAGATCGACGGTCCGTGCAAGCGCGCGAAGCGCTGCGCGAATGAATCTTTCTCCGCGTTGACGATGAAATTGATGTCGCCCTGACGATACAGCGTCACGTCCTTATGACGATGCCGCGCGACGGCTGTGAAGCCCATCCGCTCGAACAGCTTGCCGAGCGCTTTCGGGTCCGGCGCCGTGTATTCGATAAATTCGAAGCCGTCGGTGCCGACCGGGTTTTCCCAAGTTGAAACCTGCATTGTCTGTCTCCAATCCCATGCAAGAGGGTTGCCGAAGTGCGCGGGCGGTGAGCGCGCGGGACGGTCGGCTGAGCGCGACCGGATAGAGCCAGTGTAGAACCGCGATGGCCGCAAAAACTTGCGAAGTTAATCGCGCGTCGCTACGCTTGAGCCAGTTTATGGCTTCATTTGAACGATGCATGGCAGAACATGGCTAATAACGAGATTGACGCGATCGATCGGCGCATTCTGGCGATTCTTCAGGAAAACGGCCGGCTCTCGAATCAGGAGATAGCGGAGCGGATCAATTTGTCACCGAGTCCGTGCCTGCGGCGGATTCGCAGGCTCGAAGAGAACGGCGTGATTCGCGGCTATGTCGCGCTGCTCGACGCGCAACGTCTCGGGCTCGATCTGCTCGCGTATGTCAGCGTGCGACTGGAGAAAGGCGGCGGTCGCGCGTTCAGTCCGCATGGCGAGGCCACGCACGCCGATCTGTTCGGTGCGGCGGTGCAGACGTGGCCCGAAGTGGTCGCGTGTCACGCGATGACTGGTGAGATGGATTACCTGTTGCGCGTTCAGGTGGAAGACATGGCGCACTTTTCGCGCTTTGTGCAGGATCAGTTGCTGCGGCATCCGTCGGTCATCGACGTCAAATCGAGCTTCTCGCTGGAAAAGATCAAGGAAACCACAGCGCTGCCGATTTTGTAGGCCCGCGCGCGCAAATCTTGCGAGCGGTATTCGTTTGCTTCCGGATAGAAAAAAGGGCGACCTTGCGGCCGCCCCATTTTTACCCCGTAGCGATTCGTCAGGCAGCGACAGCCACCGGCATGAACGACTCGAACAGTCGCGATGCCTGGCGTGCGTGGCGCTTGAGCGCGTAGTCGAACACGGCGGCCTGCTCCTGCAGCATTTCGGTGAGAATGCTCGACTGATCGGCCGGCGACAGCGTCAAATAGGCGTCGGCTTCGCCGTACGCGTACTCGATCTTCATGCCGGCCTTTTTGGCGATGTGCACCATGGTCGAATTGCGCGACAGGCAGTGGATGTACAGCATCGTCACATGCGCGTTGCGGCTGCGGATCGCAGCGCGCTCGAACAGCTTCGAGCCGATGCCCTGGCCGCGCGCGCTTTCGAGCACCGAGACGCCGAATTCGGCGGTGCGCGTGTTGCCTTCGGCCGGCAGATAGGCCAGATGGCCCACGCCGCTCAGTTCCAGCTTGCTGTTGAACACGCCGAACACGGTGTCGCGCGTGAAGTCGATCGCGCGCACGTAGTTTTCGATTACGTGGTTCGGCACGACCTGGCCGAAGCGCAGCAAGCGGTCTTCTTCGTCAAGCGCGAGGAAATGCGTGAGCAGGCGTTCGCGATCTACCGCGGTGAGCTCACGAACCAGAACGTGCGCGCGTCCGGTAGGCAGCGACGAGCGATCGCTCGGCGCGATCGGCTCGGTGGTGCGATGGGTCAGCGTGTTCATGGTCGGGTTCTCCTTTTAATCAGGCGGTGTTGTGCACCGCAAAATCGATTTTAGCGGAAACCCAAGCCACTCACTAGGGAAAACCCGTATCAAAAACCGAGGCGAATGCCTGGAACGCTGAAGTCACAAATGCAAGTCATTGATTTTAAAGATAAACTAGAAGTGAACGCACGTTCGTGACAAGATGCCACATGCATTCCGTATGCTGATCCTTCGCCGCGGGATGTTGTTGCTTTGCGTCATTCCATGCCCGAGTGGCAGCGTTCCAACCGTCGCCTCACTTGGCCGGCGTCGTTCCAAGACCATGCTCGACCATGCCGACCACCTGCTCGGCGAATTCGCGATAGCCCATGCGGCCGTCCGGCTTGAGCCATGTGAAGGTCCAGTTGATCATGCCGAATACCATCATGGTCAGTGCGGTCTGGTTGTCGCGCGTCGCGCGTTCGGGATAGGCGCGCGCGAGTTGCCGCGCGAACGCCGCGACCACGTCGCGCTGGCGGTTCAGAATGATCTCGCGCTGCGAATCGACCAGATATTTGACGTCGTTTAGTAGCGCGACGTGCCGGCTGTGCGAGGTCTCGTACTCGGACAGAAACGCGCGGATCAGTTCCGCGAAGGTTTCGCGCTCGCTCAGCTCGCGCCGCTGGCTCGAGCCCTCCACCTCGGCGATGATCAGCATCAGTCGCTTCGTGTAGCGATCGAGCAGGTCGAACAGGATCGCTTCCTTGCTCTCGTAATAGTGGTAGAGGCGCGCCTTGGAGGTGCCGCTCGCCGCGGCGAGATCGGCCATCGACGTGCTCGGATAGCTGGTCTGCGCGAACTTCGCCGCAGCCAGTTCGAGAATCTGCTCGCGTTGGGTTTCGTGGTCGGGGGCTCGGGTACGGGCCATATTGGTCTGTTCTTGTCTTATTGAAGTGAGCACGGGGCTGGCGCCGCGCGCAGTTCGAGCGAGCGCCATTCGTTCGCGTCGCCGCGCAGGCGGATACGCCGCAGCGCCGCGAGTTCGCGCATGCGCCACAGCACGATGCTGTCGCTGACGAGAAACCACAGCTCGGCGGCCATGACACTGGCGGCGACGCGCGCGGCGGGCTGCCACCCGTCGGTTGCGCGTTCGAGGATCAGTGCGTCGAGTTCGGCAAAGCTGCTGCTCGTGAAGGTGTTGTCGCGCCAGCGCCGCGTCTCGCCGTTCGCTTGCTTCACCTGCTGCCATTCGAGCGCGAGCCGACTGATGCGTAGCACGGGAATCGGCGCGGCGTCCGGCAGGTGGGTCTGCAGCACCTCCGGCGCAAACATGCCGATCGATGTCGCGCGATCCTTGCGGGCATGCGCCCACGCTTGCGGATCGGTCAGGTCGGAAATCGACAGACGCACTTCGTTCAAACGCTGCGGGCTGTTGCGCACGAGGTAGCAGACTCGGCGCAGCATCAGCTGATCGGACGCGCTTTCGCCGTGCCAAACCACGAGATTCGCGCTGCTGCTTGCCAGGGCCTGGAGCACCGCGGCCTGTTCGCGGAATTCGCGCACGAAGTCGCGTTGCGTGTCGGCGCTGACGCGTTCCCAGAAGCCGGCGCGCATGTGCGGGGCGTCGTCGACGCCGCGTAACGGGCCCACCGCCAGATCGTCCCGCAACGGCTCTACGCGATCGTCGCGGCTCGCCTGGGCTAGCGCGGTGCGCAGCGACTCGGCGGCGACGTCGCCGTTGGTGAGGTGAATCGTGCTCATGGGCAAGGGCTTGCAGTGACGCCAGCAGCAGTAACGAAAAGAGGCCGCTCGCCGACCGGAAACCGATGTCCCGATCGATGAGCGGCCCCTAGTGTAAGCGGATCGCGAAGCGGCCGAAAGCGCCGGCGGTCGTCACGCGAAGCCAGTCCGCACGCGGGCCGCGTCAGTCCTCGACTCAGCGTTCGTCGTAACTCACGACGACCTTGTCGCTAACCGGATGACACTGACAGGTCAGCACGAACCCGTCGCGGACCTCGTGTTCTTCGAGCGTGTAGTTCTTTTCCATCTTCACCTCGCCCTCGAGCACCTTCGCGCGACAGGTGCAGCACACGCCGCCCTTGCACGCATACGGCAGCGAAAGGCCCGCGCGCAGCCCGACGTCGAGCACGCTCACGCCCTGATAGGGCAGCCGCAGCTTGCGTCGCTTGCCGTCCAGCACGATTTCGAGCTCCGCCGCGGGCGTGTCCGCGGTGATTTCGACGGGCGGCACGCCCGCCTGCGGCAGCGGCGTGCCGAAGCGCTCGACGTGGATCTTCGCAGGCGCCACGCCGGCGGCCCTCAGCGCGGCCTCGGCGGCGTCCATCATCGGTGCCGGGCCGCAGATGAACGCCTCGTCGATCGCGTCGGCCGGCAGCAGCTGGTCGATAAACGCCGCGCATTTGGGCTGGTCGAGCACGCCGTTGAACAGCTCGACGTCCTGCAGATCGTCCGACAGCACGTGATACAGCACGAAGCGGTTCATGAAGCGGTTCTTCAGGTCCTCGAGCTCCTCGGCGAACATGATCTGGTCGACGCTGCGGTTGCCGTACACCAGCGTAAACGTGCTGCGCGGCTCGACTTCGAGCGTGGTCCGGATGATCGCGAGCACCGGCGTGATGCCCGAGCCGCCCGAGAACGCGAGGTACTGCTTGCCTTGTGCAGCGTTCAGGTGCGTAAAGAAACGGCCGTCCGGCGTCATCACGTCGATCGTGTGGCCCGGCTGCAGTGTGTCGAACGCGAAGTTCGAGAAGCGCCCGCCGCGCACGCGCTTGATGCCGATGCGCAACTCGCCGTCGCGATCGTAGTCAGTGACGCCCACGCAGATCGAATACGAGCGGCGCGTTTCCTGACCGTCGATATGCGTCTTCAGCGTAACGAACTGGCCTTGCGTGAAGCGATAGTGCTCGCGCAGTTCGGGCGGGACTTCGAAGGCGACCGAGACCGCATCGGCGGTTTCGGGGCGCACTTCGCGGATACGCAGCGGATGGAATTGCGGGGTGGCCATATCAGTACGGTTTGAAGTAGTCGAAGGGTTCGCGGCAGTCCAGACAGCGATACAGAGCCTTGCAGGCGGTCGAGCCGAACTGCGCGAGCCGCTCGGTGTGCGCGGAGCCGCAGCGCGGACAGGCCGGCGCGGGTAGCGCGCGCGGGACGAAGCGCAGGACTGTCTCCGGCGGCGCCGCGGGCGCGTGGGCGGCCGAGCCGCAGTTGCCCGTCGGCGGTGCGATGCCATAGGCGCGCAGCTTGTCGCGGGCGCCGGCGGTGATCCAGTCGGTGGTCCACGCCGGCGCGAGTACGGTGGCGACGCGATAAGGCGTGAGCTGCGCGGCCGCGAGCGCATGGCCGATGTCTTCGGCAATCTGCGACATCGCCGGGCAGCCCGAGTAGGTCGGCGTGATCAGGACTTCC
This sequence comes from Paraburkholderia sprentiae WSM5005, assembly GCF_001865575.2. NCBI lineage: Bacteria > Pseudomonadati > Pseudomonadota > Betaproteobacteria > Burkholderiales > Burkholderiaceae > Paraburkholderia > Paraburkholderia sprentiae. Next base: position 3,367,218 of record NZ_CP017561.2, on the reverse strand, counting down.
AGCGCGCCGTCCGCGGAGCGTCGCACGTCGCGCAGGATGCCGAGCTCGCGGATCGATACCACTGGGATCTCCGGGTCGGGGACCGCTTCGAGCACGTGCCAGGCGCGCGCGAGCGTGGCGTCGGACAGGTTCGCGGGCTGCGCGGCGCCCGAGCTCGAGGTCGTCGTCATCGCGGGCTCACCAGCTGGCGCCCGGATGCTGGCGCGCGAGGCTCTGCATATCGGCGAGCACGAAACCCATGTGCTCGGAATGCTCGCCGTGCTTGCCCGTGCTCACGTGCCGGAGCGCCGCGGGCAGCGTCAGCGTGGCTTCGTCGAGCGTGGCGCGCACGTCGTCGAGCCACGCGGCTTCCAGGGCGGCGGTGCGCGGGCCGATGCCGGCCGCGGCGACCGCGTCTTCCACCGCGTCGGCGCTGAAGAACTCGTACGTGTACGGCATCAGGTAGTCGAGCGCGGCCTGCGCGCGACGGTGCGACGCGTCGGTGCCGTCGCCGAAACGGATCAGCCACTCGCTCGCGTGATGCGCGTGGTACTGCGTCTCCTTGAGCGATTTCGCGGCGATCGCGGCGAGTTGCGCGTCGGCGGAGCCGGTCAGCGCGCGCCACAGATGCCTCATCAGCATTGCGTACAGGAAGTTGCGCACGATCGTGACCGCGTAGTCCTTCTCGGCCTGTGCGGTGCCGGCCAGCGGCCCGTAATGCGGCAGCTCGGCGAGCGTGTAGTTGGCGAATTCGCGCTCGGTGCGGAAGTACGCGTAGTCGTCCTCGGTGCGCTGACGGCCGGTTAGCTGGGCTTCGAGCGCGGCCGCGTGCGTGTACAGCAGCCGCGCCTGGCCGATCAGATCGAGGCTCATGTTCGACAGCGCGATGTCCTCTTCGAGGATCGGGCCGTGGCCGCACCACTCGCTGTTGCGCTGACCGAGAATCAGCGCGGTATCGGCAAGGCGCAGCACGTACTGCAGATGTTGGGGCGTAGTGGACGTAGTGGTCATGGCCGCGCTTACATGTGGTTGACTTCGTCGGGGAGCGTGTAGAACGTCGGGTGGCGATAGATCTTGTCGCCCGCCGGTTCGAACAGCTCGGCCTTCTGCTCCGGCGCGGAGGCCGTGATCGCCGCGGACGGCACCACCCAGATGCTGACGCCTTCCTGGCGGCGCGTGTAGACGTCGCGCGCCATGCGCAGCGCCATCGGCGCGTCCGCGGCGTGCAGACTGCCGCAGTGTTTATGGTCGAGTCCCTGCCTGCTGCGCACGAACACTTCCCAAATCGGCCATTCCTTGTTCATTGCTGATCTCCTTCCTGATTCCCTGGATGTGCGGTGCCGCTCAGGCGGCATGCTGTTGCGCGCGCTGGCGCTGTTTGCCGGCATGGGCGAGCGCGGCATCGCGCACCCAGGCGCCGGCTTCGTGGGCCTTAACGCGGGTCGCGAGGCGCTCGCGATTGCACGGGCCGTCCCCGTTCACGACGCGCCAGAACTCTTCCCAGTCGATGTCGCCGTAGTCGTAGTGGCCACGCGCCTCGTTCCATTTCAGGTCCGCATCGGGCAGCGTGACGCCGAGCACCTTCGCCTGCCCGACGGTCGCGTCGACGAATTTCTGGCGCAGGTCGTCGTTGGTGATGCGCTTGATGCCCCATTGCGCCGACTGGTTGCTGTGGACCGAATCCCTGTCGCTCGGGCCGAACATCATCAGCACCGGCCACCACCAGCGGTTCACCGCCTGCTGGACCAGCTCGCGCTGTGCGTCGGTGCCGGCCATCATCGCGAGCAGCGCGTCGAATCCCTGGCGCTGATGGAACGACTCTTCCTTGCAGATGCGGATCATCGCGCGGGCGTACGGCCCGTACGTGCAGCGGCACAGCGGGATCTGGTTCATGATCGCCGCGCCGTCGACGAGCCAGCCGATCACGCCGACGTCGGCCCAGGTGGGCGTCGGGTAGTTGAAGATGCTCGAATACTTGGCCCTGCCCGCATGCAGCGCGTCGATCAGCTGGTCGCGCGAGACGCCGAGCGTTTCGGCGGCGCTGTACAGATAGAGCCCGTGGCCCGCTTCGTCCTGCACCTTGGCGAGCAGGATCGCCTTGCGCTTGAGGCTCGGCGCGCGCGTGATCCAGTTGCCCTCGGGCAGCATGCCGACGATTTCCGAGTGCGCATGCTGCGAGATCTGCCGGACCAGCGTTTTGCGGTACGCGTCGGGCATCCAGTCCTGCGGCTCGATCTTGGCGTCGGCGGCCATGACCGCGTCGAAGCGCGCCTGTTCGGGCGAATTCACGTCCGCGTCGGGCGCGGCGACGTTGTTGGCGGGGATATCGAGGGATTGCGTGTACATGAGGACGCTCTCTGAGGGAGTGGTACGTGTCGGCGTAGTATAAACCAACCGACCGGTCGGTTAATAGAGTTTTTGCGGGCCACTGTTGGGATCGACAGAGTCGCTCAGGGGCATCGAAACGGGCTGGTGGTTCGCCCGGGTTTCGATGCGTCGGCGGTTCGTGACCGGCCGCCAACCCCGCTTCGACGCTTACCCCGGTAAAATCGCGAATTGGCCGCGAATTGCGGCCCACTTGCGTCTCCGGTACTCATGCTACGTCTAAGCGAAATCAAACTCCCGCTCGATCATCCCGACAGTGCCCTCGAAGCCGCCATCCGAGCGCGCCTCGCGGAACTCGGCGTGGCGCCGGACGGGCTCATCCGATACACCGTGTTTCGCCGCGCGCACGACGCGCGCAAGCGCGCCGACATCAAGCTCACCTACATCGTCGATGCCGAGATCAACGACGAAGCGGCTGCGCTGAAGCGGCTCGCCGACGTGCCGCATTGCGGCGTGACGCCTGACATGAGCTACAAGTTCGTCGCGCGTGCCCCTGCGCAGCTGGGCACGCCGCGTCCGGTCGTGATCGGCATGGGGCCGTGCGGCCTATTTGCGGGCCTGCTCCTCGCGCAGATGGGCTTCCGGCCGATCATCGTCGAGCGCGGCAAAGCCGTGCGCGAACGCACCAAGGATACATTTGGCCTGTGGCGCAAATCAGTGCTGAATCCCGAATCGAACGTGCAATTCGGCGAGGGCGGCGCGGGGACGTTTTCGGATGGCAAGCTCTACAGCCAGATCAAGGACCCGAAACACTACGGCCGCAAAGTGCTCGACGAATTCGTACGGGCGGGTGCGCCGGAGGACATCCTGTACCTGAGCCGGCCGCATATCGGCACGTTCCGCCTCGTCAGCATGGTCGAGAAGATGCGCGCGAGCATCCACGAGCTGGGCGGCGAGGTGCGTTTCGAAACGCGCGTCGAGGACATCGATATCGACGACGGTCAGGTGCGCGGGCTGAAGCTGTCGACCGGCGAGGCGCTGCGCTGCGATCACGTGGTGCTGGCGGTCGGCCATAGCGCGCGTGACACTTTCCATATGCTGTTCGACCGCGGCGTGTACGTCGAGGCGAAGCCGTTTTCGCTCGGCTTCCGGATCGAGCATCCGCAAGGTGTGATCGATCGCAGCCGTTTCGGGAAATTTGCCGGTCACAAACAGCTCGGCGCAGCCGACTATAAGGTCGTGCACCACTGCAGCAACGGGCGCGCGGTGTACAGCTTCTGTATGTGTCCGGGCGGTACCGTGGTGGCCGCCACGTCGGAGCCGGGGCGCGTCGTCACGAACGGCATGAGCCAGTACTCGCGCGCCGAGCGCAACGCGAACGCGGGCATCGTGGTCGGCATTACGCCGGACGACTACCCGGGCGGGCCGCTCGCCGGCATCGCGTTCCAGCGCAAGTGGGAGGAGCGGGCGTTCGAGCTTGGCGGCGGTAATTACATGGCGCCGGGGCAGTTGGTCGGCGACTTCATCGCGGGGCGGCCGTCCACGTCACTCGGCTCGGTGGTGCCGTCGTACAAGCCGGGCGTACGGCCAACCGATCTCAGCACCGCGCTGCCCGACTATGTGATCGAGGCGATTCGCGAAGCGCTGCCGCAGATGGAGAAAAAAATCGCCGGCTTCGCGATGCATGATGCAGTGCTGACAGGGGTCGAAACGCGAACGTCGTCGCCGGTACGCGTGCGTCGTGGCGACGATTACCAGAGTGTCAACACCAAAGGGCTGTATCCGGCGGGCGAGGGTGCGGGGTACGCGGGTGGGATCTACTCGGCGGCGATCGACGGAATCGAGGTCGCCGAAGCGGTCGCGCTTAGGATCATGGGCCAGCAAACGGCGTAATCTTCAGCGGGCGCAGCCGCCGAGCGTCGGGGTGAAGCGACGCGTCTGCGGTTACCGACGGTTGCCGACGATTACCTCGGCGTTCGGGCACAATGCGCGTTTCGCCTCGAACCGATCCACCGCATGACTATTCGCACCTGGTTTGCCGCATGCGGCGCGGCGCTGCTTGCCCAATTTCTTCCGTTGGTTGTTTCCTCGAGCGCGTTCGCTGCCGGAACGCCCGAGCATTGGGTCGCGGTGTGGACGACCGCGCTGCAACCGATTCCGCAGCGGACAGACTTGCCGCCGCTGTATCGCGCGCCGGAAGTCGCCGGGCGCACGGTTCGGCAAATCGTTTATCCGACGTTGTCCGGGAAGACGGCGCGCCTTCATCTGAGCAATGCATACGGCAAGGCGCCCCTCGTCATCGACGAACTTCGCATCGCGCGCTCGGCCGGCGGGGCGGCGGCGGTCGAGGGCGCCGGGAACCGTGTGACGTTTGGCGGCAGGGACGCGGTTGCTGTTCCGCCCGGCGGGGAGCTGGACAGCGATCCGATCGTTATCGACATCGTCGAAGGCTTGCCTTATGCGCTCAGCGCCTTTGTGGGGCCGGAGCAGCGAATCGTCGCGTGGCACCGCGTATCGAACCAGGTGAATTATGTGTCGGGGCCCGGCAATCACACGGCCGACTCGTCCGCTGCGGCGTTTCACGGCCGCTTCACGCAATACGTATGGATTACGGGCTTGTCGGTGGAGGCGGCCGCGCCGTCGGCGGCCGTGGGTGCGATCGGCGACTCGATCACCGACGGTATGCGCTCGAGTCTGAACCAGAACCGTCGCTGGCCGGATGCGCTGGCTCGGCGGCTGGCGGTAAGCGGCGCGCAGTCGACTGCGATCGTGAATCTCGGCATCAGCGGCAACCGGCTCTTGAGCGACTCCCCTTGCTACGGCGACGCGCTCGCGAGCCGCTTCGACCGTGACGTTTTGCGACGTCCGGGCGTCAAGGCGGCGATCGTGCTGATTGGCATCAACGACATCAACTTTGCCGCAATGCCGCCTCATGGCGGCCTCGACTGCGACTTTCCGCATACGTCGGTCACGGCCGCAGATCTGATCGCCGGTTATCAGCGACTCATCGCCGCCGCACGGCGAAATGGCGTCAAGGTATTCGGCGCGACGCTGACGCCGGCGTCGCTACCGGCAGAGCGGGAAAACGTCAGACTCGCCGTTAATCACTGGATTCGGACCAGTCATGCTTTCGATGGGGTGGTCGACTTCGACGCGGCGCTGCGGGACAGGACGCAGCCGGACCGTCTGCAGCGCGCTTTTGACAGCGGCGATCACATTCATCCGAGCGATGCGGGCTACGCGGCTATGGCCGATGCTGTTCCGATGGACGCTGTGGTGAACGCGGTTGGGAAGTAAGTCGCAATTTTTTAGGCGAAAGCGAAAACCGGTGTTGACGAAGTGAAAAAGAGCCTCCATAATCTTGCCTCTCTGCTGCTGATGCAGCGACGCCAGACGAGGCGGTGCCGGGTAGCTGTCATGCCGGTGCGGCGGGTTGGGCGGACCGATCTTTAAAAACTAACAGCCGATAAGTGTGGGCGCTTGATGCGCAATGCGATGGCGGGTTCTGCGGAATCTGCTGTCAGGCAGAAGTATCAAGAAGCCTCACACAGTATCAGAGGAAGGTTGATCTGTCGGAAGACGGATTGATCATCGTCAGTACGTTGAGTGAGCGACCGGTTCAGAGATGGACCGAAAACAGTAACAGGTTTGAACTGAAGAGTTTGATCCTGGCTCAGATTGAACGCTGGCGGCATGCCTTACACATGCAAGTCGGACGGCAGCACGGGGGCAACCCTGGTGGCGAGTGGCGAACGGGTGAGTAATACATCGGAACGTGTCCTGGAGTGGGGGATAGCCCGGCGAAAGCCGGATTAATACCGCATACGCTCGGGAGAGGAAAGCGGGGGATCTTTCGGGACCTCGCGCTCAAGGGGCGGCCGATGGCAGATTAGGTAGTTGGTGGGGTAAAGGCCTACCAAGCCGACGATCTGTAGCTGGTCTGAGAGGACGACCAGCCACACTGGGACTGAGACACGGCCCAGACTCCTACGGGAGGCAGCAGTGGGGAATTTTGGACAATGGGGGCAACCCTGATCCAGCAATGCCGCGTGTGTGAAGAAGGCCTTCGGGTTGTAAAGCACTTTTGTCCGGAAAGAAAGCATCCCTGTTAATACCGGGGGTGGATGACGGTACCGGAAGAATAAGCACCGGCTAACTACGTGCCAGCAGCCGCGGTAATACGTAGGGTGCGAGCGTTAATCGGAATTACTGGGCGTAAAGCGTGCGCAGGCGGTGCTGTAAGACCGATGTGAAATCCCCGGGCTTAACCTGGGAACTGCATTGGTGACTGCAGCGCTGGAGTATGGCAGAGGGGGGTGGAATTCCACGTGTAGCAGTGAAATGCGTAGAGATGTGGAGGAACACCGATGGCGAAGGCAGCCCCCTGGGCCAATACTGACGCTCATGCACGAAAGCGTGGGGAGCAAACAGGATTAGATACCCTGGTAGTCCACGCCCTAAACGATGTCAACTGGTTGTCGGGCCTTCATTGGCTTGGTAACGAAGCTAACGCGTGAAGTTGACCGCCTGGGGAGTACGGTCGCAAGATTAAAACTCAAAGGAATTGACGGGGACCCGCACAAGCGGTGGATGATGTGGATTAATTCGATGCAACGCGAAAAACCTTACCTACCCTTGACATGTATGGAATCCTGGTGAGAGCCGGGAGTGCCCGAAAGGGAGCCATAACACAGGTGCTGCATGGCTGTCGTCAGCTCGTGTCGTGAGATGTTGGGTTAAGTCCCGCAACGAGCGCAACCCTTGTCCCTAGTTGCTACGCAAGAGCACTCCAGGGAGACTGCCGGTGACAAACCGGAGGAAGGTGGGGATGACGTCAAGTCCTCATGGCCCTTATGGGTAGGGCTTCACACGTCATACAATGGTCGGAACAGAGGGTTGCCAAGCCGCGAGGTGGAGCCAATCCCAGAAAACCGATCGTAGTCCGGATCGCACTCTGCAACTCGGGTGCGTGAAGCTGGAATCGCTAGTAATCGCGGATCAGCATGCCGCGGTGAATACGTTCCCGGGTCTTGTACACACCGCCCGTCACACCATGGGAGTGGGTTTTACCAGAAGTGGCTAGTCTAACCGCAAGGAGGACGGTCACCACGGTAGGATTCATGACTGGGGTGAAGTCGTAACAAGGTAGCCGTATCGGAAGGTGCGGCTGGATCACCTCCTTTCCAGAGTCGAGCATTGCTCGCGTCAAGTGCTCACGCTTATCGGCTGTGGTTAAGAAAGCAACGCAGACAGGCTCAGGGGTCTGTAGCTCAGCCGGTTAGAGCACCGTCTTGATAAGGCGGGGGTCGATGGTTCGAATCCATCCAGACCCACCATCCTTGTCTGTGGTGCGGGGCCGGGGAGTGTGCCCGGGTCTGTGTGGGGCCGGGGGGATTAGCTCAGCTGGGAGAGCACCTGCTTTGCAAGCAGGGGGTCGTCGGTTCGATCCCGTCATCCTCCACCAATCCTCAATGCCAAGGGTTCAGCACGAAGTGAGGCTGAGTACTTGGCATTGGCGATTGAGCCAGTCAGCGCGGTACGCGATGGAATGTGATACCGGCTGTCGTTCTTTAACAATCAGGAAGAAGTAGTAAGGAGATTCACGAAAGCGTGCCTGGAGATGGGTGCGTGAGTAGGTGAATCAGGGTTGTGATTGTATCGATGTATTTTAAAGGTGATCGAGAGATCGCCTTGGAATACGGCGCAACACGAATACTCAACCTGTAGCGAGTGCGTCTGTCCCCTGCGGGGGATGGGAGCCACGTTAAGCGCCAAGGCGCTAACGTGGGTCGACACAGAGACACACCCGTTATAGGGTCAAGCGAACAAGTGCATGTGGTGGATGCCTTGGCGATCACAGGCGATGAAGGACGCGGTAGCCTGCGAAAAGCGGGGGGGAGCTGGCAAACGAGCTTTGATCCCCCGATATCCGAATGGGGAAACCCGGCCCGTATGGGTCATCCTGAACTGAATCCATAGGTTCAGCGAAGCGAACGCGGTGAACTGAAACATCTAAGTAACCGCAGGAAAAGAAATCAACCGAGATTCCCAGAGTAGTGGCGAGCGAAATGGGACCAGCCTGTACTCTTTATTTGTAGTGCTAGCCGAACGCTCTGGAAAGTGCGGCCATAGCGGGTGATAGCCCCGTAGGCGAAAGCATTATGAAAGAACTGGGTGTACGAGAAGTAGGGCGGGACACGTGAAATCCTGTCTGAAGATGGGGGGACCATCCTCCAAGGCTAAATACTCGTGATCGACCGATAGTGAACCAGTACCGTGAGGGAAAGGCGAAAAGAACCCCGGGAGGGGAGTGAAACAGATCCTGAAACCGCATGCATACAAACAGTCGGAGCCTTTGAAAGAGGGTGACGGCGTACCTTTTGTATAATGGGTCAGCGACTTACATTCAGTGGCGAGCTTAACCGATTAGGGCAGGCGTAGCGAAAGCGAGTCCGAACAGGGCGTCCAGTCGCTGGGTGTAGACCCGAAACCAGGTGATCTATCCATGGCCAGGTTGAAGGCACGGTAACACGTGCTGGAGGACCGAACCCACTAACGTTGAAAAGTTAGGGGATGAGCTGTGGATAGGGGTGAAAGGCTAAACAAACCTGGAAATAGCTGGTTCTCTCCGAAAACTATTTAGGTAGTGCCTCGTGTATCACCTTCGGGGGTAGAGCACTGTCATGGTTGTGGGGTCCATTGCGGATTACTACGCCATAGCAAACTCCGAATACCGAAGAGTGCAATCACGGGAGACAGACATCGGGTGCTAACGTCCGGTGTCAAGAGGGAAACAACCCAGACCGCCAGCTAAGGTCCCCAAATATGGCTAAGTGGGAAACGAAGTGGGAAGGCTAAAACAGTCAGGAGGTTGGCTTAGAAGCAGCCATCCTTTAAAGAAAGCGTAATAGCTCACTGATCGAGTCGTCCTGCGCGGAAGATGTAACGGGGCTAAGCCATATACCGAAGCTGCGGATGCACATTTATGTGCATGGTAGGAGAGCGTTCCGTAAGCCTGCGAAGGTGCACTGGAAAGTGTGCTGGAGGTATCGGAAGTGCGAATGCTGACATGAGTAGCGATAAAGGGGGTGAAAGGCCCCCTCGCCGTAAGCCCAAGGTTTCCTACGCAACGTTCATCGGCGTAGGGTGAGTCGGCCCCTAAGGCGAGGCAGAAATGCGTAGCTGATGGGAAGCAGATTAATATTTCTGCACCATTGTGAAATGCGATGGGGGGACGGATCGCGGAAGGTTGTCCGGGTGTTGGAAGTCCCGGTCGCTGCATTGAAGAGGGTGCTTTGGCAAATCCGGGCACAGGACTCAAGGGTGTGGCGCGAGCTTCTTCGGAAGCGAAGCAACTGGAAGGGGTTCCAGGAAAAGCCTCTAAGCTTCAGTTTCACAGTGACCGTACCGCAAACCGACACAGGTGGGCGAGATGAGTATTCTAAGGCGCTTGAGAGAACTCGGGAGAAGGAACTCGGCAAATTGGTACCGTAACTTCGGGATAAGGTACGCCCTGCTAGCCTGACTGGCCTGCGCCAGAAGGGTGAAGGGGTTGCAATAAACTGGTGGCTGCGACTGTTTAATAAAAACACAGCACTCTGCAAACACGAAAGTGGACGTATAGGGTGTGACGCCTGCCCGGTGCCGGAAGATTAAATGATGGGGTGCAAGCTCCTGATTGAAGTCCCGGTAAACGGCGGCCGTAACTATAACGGTCCTAAGGTAGCGAAATTCCTTGTCGGGTAAGTTCCGACCTGCACGAATGGCGTAACGATGGCCACACTGTCTCCTCCCGAGACTCAGCGAAGTTGAAGTGTTTGTGATGATGCAATCTCCCCGCGGCTAGACGGAAAGACCCCATGAACCTTTACTGTAGCTTTGCATTGGACTTTGAACCGGTCTGTGTAGGATAGGTGGGAGGCTGTGAAGCGTGGACGCCAGTCTGCGTGGAGCCGACCTTGAAATACCACCCTGATCTGTTTGAGGTTCTAACCCTGGTCCGTGATCCGGATCGGGGACAGTGCATGGTAGGCAGTTTGACTGGGGCGGTCTCCTCCCAAAGTGTAACGGAGGAGTACGAAGGTACGCTAGGTACGGTCGGAAATCGTGCTGATAGTGCAATGGCATAAGCGTGCTTGACTGTGAGACTGACAAGTCGAACAGGTGCGAAAGCAGGTCATAGTGATCCGGTGGTTCTGTATGGAAGGGCCATCGCTCAACGGATAAAAGGTACTCTGGGGATAACAGGCTGATACCGCCCAAGAGTTCATATCGACGGCGGTGTTTGGCACCTCGATGTCGGCTCATCTCATCCTGGGGCTGTAGCCGGTCCCAAGGGTATGGCTGTTCGCCATTTAAAGAGGTACGTGAGCTGGGTTTAAAACGTCGTGAGACAGTTTGGTCCCTATCTGCCGTGGGCGCTGGATATTTGAAGGGGGCTGCTCCTAGTACGAGAGGACCGGAGTGGACGAACCTCTGGTGTACCGGTTGTCACGCCAGTGGCATCGCCGGGTAGCTATGTTCGGAAGAGATAACCGCTGAAAGCATCTAAGCGGGAAACTCGCCTTAAGATGAGATATCCCCGGGGCTTCGAGCCCCTTGAAGGGTCGTTCAAGACCAGGACGTTGATAGGTCAGGTGTGCACGTACAGTAATGTACTGAGCTAACTGATACTAATTGCCCGTAAGGCTTGATCCTATAACCGGTGTGTGCCGGCAGCCGTTAGCGCTTGAGCGCTCATGGATGCCCCACCCTGCGCAAGGCGCAGGGTCTTATGCAGACCCCACACGGTTGAGACCGGTGTTGTGCCAGAAACACCACAACCCCCCACACGAATCCCTTACGCTTCTTCCCGATTGGCTGTGGCGCGCCCGGCTGGCTCCAGCCCCGCGACGCAGCAACCCGTCATGCCTGATGACCATAGCGAGTCGGTCCCACCCCTTCCCATCCCGAACAGGACCGTGAAACGACTCCACGCCGATGATAGTGCGGATTGCCCGTGTGAAAGTAGGTAATCGTCAGGCTCCCCAGCACCTCAGAAACCCCACCCCCGCGGTGGGGTTTTTGCGTTTACAGATAGCTGGCGGTAATCCGCTATATAAGTGAGAACGTAATCTTCGGAACGGTTAAGGTGGTCTTGACAAAGGGATGTTGTTCCCCCATAATCGTCAGTTCTCTGCGGAGGGGTGCCCGAGTGGCTAAAGGGGGCAGACTGTAAATCTGTTGGCTTACGCCTACGTTGGTTCGAATCCAACCTCCTCCACCAGAATGCAAGTTGTAGTAGTTGTTGGGAATCCATGATCCTTGCGGGTGTAGCTCAATGGTAGAGCAGAAGCCTTCCAAGCTTACGACGAGGGTTCGATTCCCTTCACCCGCTCCAGCAACACAGAAGTAACGCCCATGTGGCTCAGTGGTAGAGCACTCCCTTGGTAAGGGAGAGGTCGGCAGTTCGATCCTGCCCATGGGCACCAGAAGTACTCGGTGATTGTTTGCGCCCGGCGCAACGTACGGAAAATCCTCTTAGGAGTCGAAAATGGCCAAGGGTAAGTTTGAGCGGACCAAGCCGCACGTGAACGTGGGCACGATCGGTCACGTTGACCACGGCAAGACCACGCTGACGGCAGCGATCACGACGGTTCTGACGCAGAAGTTCGGCGGCGAAGCGAAGGCGTACGACCAGATCGACGCAGCGCCGGAAGAAAAGGCGCGCGGCATTACCATCAACACCGCGCACGTCGAGTACGAGACGGCTAACCGCCACTACGCACACGTCGACTGCCCGGGTCACGCTGACTATGTGAAGAACATGATCACGGGCGCGGCACAGATGGACGGCGCAATTCTGGTGTGCTCGGCTGCTGACGGCCCGATGCCGCAAACGCGTGAGCACATCCTGCTGGCGCGTCAGGTTGGCGTTCCGTACATCATCGTGTTCCTGAACAAGTGCGACATGGTGGACGACGCTGAGCTGCTCGAGCTGGTCGAGATGGAGGTTCGCGAGCTTCTGTCGAAGTATGACTTCCCGGGCGACGACACGCCGATCATCAAGGGTTCGGCCAAGCTGGCGCTGGAAGGCGACAAGGGCGAGCTGGGCGAGGTGGCGATCATGAGCCTGGCCGATGCACTGGACACGTACATCCCCACGCCGGAGCGTGCGATTGACGGTTCGTTCCTGATGCCGGTGGAAGACGTGTTTTCGATCTCGGGTCGTGGCACGGTGGTGACGGGCCGCGTTGAGCGTGGCGTGGTCAAGGTTGGCGAAGAAATCGAAATCGTCGGTATCAAGCCGACGGTGAAGACGACCTGCACGGGCGTGGAAATGTTCCGCAAGCTGCTCGACCAGGGTCAGGCAGGCGACAACGTGGGTATCCTGCTGCGCGGCACGAAGCGTGAAGACGTGGAGCGTGGTCAGGTTCTGGCCAAGCCGGGTTCGATCAACCCGCACACGCACTTCACGGCTGAAGTGTATGTGCTGAGCAAGGACGAAGGCGGCCGTCATACGCCGTTCTTCAACAACTACCGTCCGCAGTTCTACTTCCGTACGACGGACGTGACGGGCTCGATCGAACTGCCGAAGGACAAGGAAATGGTGATGCCGGGCGACAACGTGTCGATCACGGTGAAGCTGATCAACCCGATCGCGATGGAGGAAGGCCTGCGTTTCGCAATTCGCGAAGGTGGCCGTACGGTCGGCGCGGGTGTCGTCGCCAAGATCATCGAGTAACGCCAGATAGTTCTCGGTAATCGGTTGTAGCGGGGTTGGCGGTGTCGTCAACCCCAAATGGTTTAGGGGTATAGCTCAACTGGCAGAGCGTCGGTCTCCAAAACCGAAGGTTGGGGGTTCGATTCCCTCTGCCCCTGCCAACTATCGCGCCGTTCTGGCGCTTCGTTAAGGTGTTATGGCGAATCCTTCCGTCGAAACTGTAAATACGTCCGGCGACAAGTTGATGTTGAGCGCCGGTGTATTGCTGGTCTTGGCCGGGTTCGTGGGATTCTTCTGGCTGAATGGCCAGGAGTGGTACATCCGCGGAGCCGCCTTGGTTCTCGGCTCGATCGCGGGTGTCGCAGTCGGTCTTCTCTCGGCGCCTGGCAAGGGCTTCATCGCTTTCGCCAAAGACTCGTACAAAGAAGTCCGTAAGGTTGTTTGGCCGACTCGCAAAGAGGCAACCCAAACAACACTCGTAGTGTTCGGCTTCGTAGTCGTCATGGCAGTCTTTCTCTGGATTTGTGATAAATCCATCGAGTGGGCGATTTTCTCGGCGATTCTGGGTTGGAAATGATATGAGTAATACTCCGGCATCCCCGAGCGGCAAACGTTGGTACGTAGTGCACGCCTATTCCGGTATGGAGAAGAGTGTGCAGCGAGCGCTTCAGGAGCGGATCGAGCGCGCTGGCATGCAAGATCAGTTTGGCCAGATCCTTGTTCCGACAGAAGAAGTTGTTGAGGTGAAGGGCGGTCACAAATCAGTGACGGAACGCCGTTTTTTTCCGGGCTACGTCTTGGTCGAAATGGAAATGACCGACGAAACGTGGCACCTCGTAAAGAACACGGCGAAGGTGACCGGGTTTGTCGGCGGGGCGCGTAATCGGCCGAGTCCGATTTCCCCTCGGGAAGTTGAAAAGATCATGTCGCAGATGCAGGAAGGCGTGGAGAAGCCGCGTCCGAAGACCCTGTTTGAAGTAGGCGAGATGGTGCGGGTCAAAGAAGGCCCGTTCACAGATTTCAACGGCAGCGTCGAAGAAGTGAACTACGAGAAATCGCGAGTCCGTGTTTCCGTTACGATCTTCGGACGGGCAACGCCGGTCGAGTTGGAATTCGGCCAAGTCGAAAAGTTGTAATCCAGATTTTACGGAACCACCGCCAGATGGTTCCGTATTTCGCGCTTACGGTCCGCGAATGGCCGTTGAGGAGCGTAACTAGCCAGTTTTGTCGGCGAATGCGCGCTACTACTCACTGAGCGTCCGCGCGCAAGCTGACGTTCCAAAAGAGGTTCTCGAAATGGCAAAGAAAATTATCGGCTTTATCAAACTGCAGATTCCTGCAGGTAAAGCCAACCCGTCGCCACCGGTTGGTCCGGCATTGGGCCAGCGCGGCCTGAACATCATGGAGTTCTGCAAGGCATTCAACGCGCAGACTCAGGCAATGGAACCGGGTCTTCCGATTCCTGTTGTGATCACGGCATTCGCGGACAAGAGCTTCACGTTCGTTTTAAAGACGCCGCCGGCTACGGTTCTGATCAAGAAGGCAGCGAAGCTGGACAAGGGCTCGAGCAAGCCACATACCGACAAGGTTGGTAAGATCACCCGCGCTCAAGCTGAAGATATCGCCAAGACCAAGATGCCCGATCTGACGGCCGCTGATCTGGACGCAGCGGTTCGTACGATCGCTGGTAGCGCCCGCTCGATGGGCATCACCGTGGAGGGCGTGTAAATGGCTAAGCTTTCGAAGCGTCTGCAAGCATTTGCAGCGAAGGTTGACCGTCAGAAGCTGTACCCGATCGAAGACGCTCTGGCGCTCGTGAAGGAATGCGCAAGCGCGAAATTCGACGAATCGATCGACGTCGCCGTGCAACTCGGTATCGACGCAAAGAAGTCGGATCAAGTGGTTCGCGGCTCTGTCGTGCTGCCGGCTGGTACCGGTAAGTCGGTCCGCGTCGCTGTGTTCGCACAGGGCGAAAAGGCTGAGCAGGCTCGTGCCGCTGGCGCCGAAGTGATCGGTATGGAAGACTTGGCTGAACAGGTCAAGGCTGGCAATCTGAACTTCGACATCGTGATCGCTTCGCCGGACACGATGCGTATCGTCGGTACGCTCGGTCAGATTCTCGGCCCGCGCGGTCTGATGCCGAACCCGAAGGTCGGCACGGTCACGCCGGACGTCGCAACTGCGGTTAAGAATGCCAAAGCTGGCCAAGTGCAATTCCGTGTAGACAAGGCCGGTATCATCCACGCAACCATCGGGCGTGCTTCGTTCGAACCTGCAGCGCTGCGTAATAACCTGAACGCGCTGATCGAAGCACTGCAGAAGGCGAAGCCAGCAACCAGCAAGGGCGTGTATCTGCGCAAGGTCGCTCTGTCGAGCACGATGGGCGTTGGCGTTCGTGTCGAGCAGACGTCGATCGCCGCACAGTAAATGAGTTTTGCCGCTCCGGTGCGAGTCCGGGCGGCTTTCAAGGGCTTTGGGCGGTTGCGAGATGGCAGTTGGCATCGCGCGACCGGTTGTCAAAGACCGTTGGTGGACACGCAGCAAGTAGGCGGGTCCTTAATGCAAAGCCAACGCAGATGGCGAACCCGAAAAGGTTTTGTAGTTATGAAGCCGTTGGACGTCTGTGGTCACACGGACTTCGGGCGGTCGAAATACTCCTGACTGGTCGGACGCCGTTATTGAACGCGGTACACAAGGCGCACGCTGCGTGTATCGAATCTGGAGGTTAACCGTGCCACTCAATAAAGAAAGCAAGCAGGCCGTCGTCGCAGAGGTTTCCGCGCAAGTCGCGAAAGCTCAGACCTTGGTTCTGGCTGAGTATCGTGGAATTGCGGTTGGCGATCTGACCAAGCTGCGCGCGAAAGCGCGTGAGCAACAGGTTTACCTTCGCGTGTTGAAGAACACGTTGGCGCGTCGCGCCGTCGAGGGTACCCCGTTTGCTCCGCTGGCAGAGCAGATGACTGGCCCCCTGATCTACGGCATCTCGGAAGATGCGATTGCTGCTGCTAAGGTCGTCAATGACTTCAGCAAGAGCAATGACAAGTTGGTCATCAAGGCTGGTTCCTACGAAGGCAAGGTGATGGACAAGGCTGGCGTGCAAGCGCTGGCAAACATCCCGAGCCGCGAAGAACTGCTCTCCAAGCTGTTGTACGTTATGCAGGCACCTGTTTCTGGCTTCGCGCGCGCTCTGGCCGCGCTGGCAGAGAAGAAACAAGGCGAAGAAGCTGCTGCGTAATGCACTTCAGTCGAGCGTGATTGATCGCTGGCTGTATCCGAATTCAATTTAGGAGTATTTCAAATGGCAATCGCAAAAGAAGACATCCTCGAAGCCGTAGGCTCGATGTCGGTTCTGGAACTGAACGAGCTGGTCAAGGCGTTCGAAGAAAAGTTTGGCGTGTCGGCTGCTGCTGTTGCAGTGGCTGGCCCGGCAGGTGCAGCCGGCGGCGCTGCTGCTGCTGAAGAGCAGACCGAATTCACGGTCGTCTTGGCTGAAACCGGTGCAAACAAGGTTTCCGTCATTAAGGCTGTTCGCGAACTGACGGGTCTCGGCCTGAAGGAAGCGAAGGATCTGGTTGACGGCGCACCGAAGCCCGTTAAGGAAGCGGTGCCCAAGGCTGCTGCAGAAGAAGCCAAGAAAAAGCTTGAAGAAGCCGGCGCGAAGGTTGAAATCAAGTAAGCTTCAACGCGCTGTGCGAAGGCTGGCGGTTTTTCACCGCCGGCCTTTTTGTGCTTTGTGGAGGACGCGTTTTTGCCGATGTGTGCCGGCAGGAATGTGATTCGCAGAAGCCAAAGAAAAACGCCTTCGGTAACGTTGACCGGCGTTTCTCTTTGTCTTCTGAAGCGACTGCAGAAGGCAAGTTTGGTCGGGTAGCGGGCAACACAGGCATCCGCTGCCGTCAGCCAGCGGTTGGTAGCGGCCAACCACCAAGCTTCTAGGCTCGTTCAAGCCATCGGACGGCCATCGGGTCTCAGTCGGTGAACACTCGGGTTGTCTCATCAAGGTATCCTGCCTCGACAACTATGCCCGCCGTGATTCGGAGATCGTATGCAATATTCCTTCACCGAGAAGAAGCGTATTCGCAAGAGTTTTGCGAAGCGCCCCATCGTTCACCAAGTACCTTTCCTGCTGGCTACCCAGCTTGAATCATTCAGCACGTTTCTGCAAGCAGATGCGTCTTCTACGCAACGGAAGCCAGAAGGCCTGCAGGCAGCGTTTACATCCGTTTTCCCGATCGTTTCACACAACGGCTTCGCGCGTCTGGAATTTGTCAGCTACATGCTGTCGCCGCCGGCATTCAACATCAAGGAATGCCAGCAGCGCGGTCTGACGTACTGCTCGGCGCTGCGCGCCAAGGTGCGTCTGGTATTGCTCGACAAGGAATCGCCGAGCAAGCCGGTCGTTAAGGAAGTGAAAGAACAGGAAGTGTACATGGGCGAAATTCCGCTCATGACGCCGACAGGTTCGTTCGTCATCAACGGCACGGAACGTGTGATCGTTTCGCAGCTGCACCGTTCGCCGGGCGTGTTCTTCGAACACGACAAGGGCAAGACGCACAGCTCGGGCAAACTACTGTTTTCAGCGCGTATCATTCCTTACCGCGGCTCTTGGCTCGACTTTGAATTCGACCCGAAGGATGTGCTGTACTTCCGCGTGGACCGTCGCCGTAAGATGCCGGTCACGATCCTGCTGAAGGCAATCGGTCTAACGCCGGAACAGGTCCTCGCGAACTTCTTCGTGTTCGACAATTTCACGCTGATGCCGGAAGGCGCGCAGATGGAATTCGTGCCGGAGCGTCTGCGCGGTGAAGTCGCGCGCTTCGATATCACAGACCGTGACGGCAACGTGATCGTCCAGAAGGACAAGCGGATCAACGCGAAGCACATTCGCGACCTCGATAACGCGAAGACCAAGTTCATCTCGGTTCCGGAAGACTATCTGCTCGGCCGCGTGCTCGCGAAGAACGTAATCGACGGCGATACGGGCGAAGTCATCGCGAACGCGAACGACGAAATCACGGAATCCGTGCTCGAGAAGCTGCGCGAAGCGAAGATCAAGGACATCCAGACGCTCTATACGAACGATCTGGACCAAGGGCCGTACATCTCGTCGACGCTGCGTATCGACGAAACGGCCGACAGGATGGCCGCGCGCATCGCCATCTACCGCATGATGCGTCCGGGCGAGCCGCCGACCGAAGAAGCGGTCGAAGCACTGTTCAACCGTCTGTTCTACAGCGAAGAAGCGTACGACCTGTCGAAGGTGGGTCGTATGAAGTTCAATCGCCGCGTCGGCCGCGACGAAATCGTCGGCCCTATGACGCTGCAAGACGACGACATCCTCGCGACAATCAAGATCCTGGTCGAACTGCGCAACGGCAAGGGCGAAGTGGACGACATCGACCACCTCGGCAACCGCCGTGTGCGTTGCGTCGGCGAACTCGCGGAGAACCAGTTCCGCGCGGGCCTCGTGCGTGTCGAACGTGCTGTGAAGGAACGCCTCGGCCAGGCCGAAAGCGAAAACCTGATGCCGCACGACCTGATCAACTCCAAGCCGATCTCGTCGGCGATTCGCGAGTTCTTCGGTTCGTCGCAGCTATCGCAGTTCATGGACCAGACCAACCCGCTGTCGGAAATCACGCACAAGCGTCGTGTTTCCGCACTAGGCCCGGGTGGTCTCACGCGCGAACGCGCAGGCTTCGAAGTCCGCGACGTGCACCCGACCCACTATGGCCGCGTGTGCCCGATTGAAACGCCGGAAGGTCCAAACATCGGTCTGATCAACTCGCTCGCTCTGTACGCGCACCTGAACGAATACGGCTTCCTCGAAACGCCGTATCGCAAGGTCGCGGACGGCAAGGTGACCGACCAGATCGACTACCTGTCGGCGATCGAAGAAGGCCGTTACGTGATCGCTCAGGCGAACGCGGCGGTGGCCGATGACGGCACGCTGACCGACGAACTCGTGTCGTCGCGTGAAGCGGGCGAAACGCTGATGGTGACACCAGACCGCATCCAGTACATGGACGTGGCTCCGTCGCAAATCGTGTCGGTCGCAGCTTCGCTGATCCCGTTCCTCGAGCACGACGACGCGAACCGCGCATTGATGGGCTCGAACATGCAGCGTCAGGCTGTGCCGTGTCTGCGTCCGGAAAAGCCGGTCGTCGGTACGGGCATCGAGCGCACCGTGGCGGTCGACTCGGGCACGACGGTTCAGGCACTGCGTGGCGGTGTGGTCGATTATGTCGACGCGGGCCGTATCGTGATTCGCGTCAACGACGACGAAGCGGTCGCGGGTGAAGTCGGCGTCGACATCTACAACCTGATCAAGTACACGCGTTCAAACCAGAACACGAACATCAATCAGCGTCCGATCGTGAAGATGGGCGACAAGGTTGCGCGCGGCGACGTGTTGGCTGACGGCGCATCGACCGATCTGGGCGAGCTCGCGCTCGGCCAGAACATGCTGATCGCGTTCATGCCGTGGAACGGCTACAACTTCGAAGACTCGATCCTGATCTCCGAGAAGGTCGTTGCGGACGACCGTTACACGTCGATCCACATCGAAGAGCTGAACGTCGTTGCACGCGACACGAAGCTCGGACCGGAAGAAATCACGCGCGACATCTCGAATCTCGCAGAAGTGCAGCTTGGCCGCCTCGACGAGTCGGGCATCGTGTACATCGGCGCGGAAGTCGAAGCGGGCGACGTGCTGGTCGGCAAGGTCACGCCGAAGGGCGAAACCCAGCTGACGCCGGAAGAAAAGCTGCTGCGCGCGATCTTCGGGGAGAAGGCATCTGACGTAAAGGACACGTCGCTGCGCGTGCCGTCGGGCATGAGCGGTACGGTGATCGACGTGCAGGTATTCACGCGCGAAGGCATCCAGCGCGACAAGCGCGCGCAACAGATCATCGACGATGAACTAAAGCGCTATCGTCTGGACCTGAACGACCAGCTGCGTATCGTGGAAGGCGATGCGTTCCAGCGTCTCGCACGTATGCTCGAAGGCAAGGTGGTGAACGGCGGTCCGAAGAAGCTCGCGAAGGGCACGAAGATCGACCGCGCTTACCTCGAAGATCTGGACCACTATCACTGGTTCGACATCCGCCTCGCGGATGAAGAAGCAGCGGCTCAGCTCGAAGCGATCAAGAATTCGATCGAAGAGAAGCGTCACCAGTTCGACCTCGCTTTCGAAGAGAAGCGCAAGAAGTTGACGCAGGGCGACGAACTGCCGCCGGGCGTGCTGAAGATGGTCAAGGTGTATCTGGCGGTGAAGCGTCGTCTGCAACCTGGCGACAAGATGGCCGGCCGTCACGGTAACAAGGGCGTTGTGTCGAAGATCGTGCCGATCGAAGACATGCCGTACATGGCCGACGGACGTCCGGCTGACGTCGTTCTGAACCCGCTCGGCGTGCCGTCGCGGATGAACGTGGGTCAGGTTCTCGAAGTGCATCTGGGTTGGGCCGCGAAGGGCCTCGGCTGGCGTATCGGCGAAATGCTGCAGCGTCAGGCGAAGATCGCTGAACTGCGCGAATTCCTGACCAAGATCTACAACGAATCGGGCCGCGCCGAAGAGCTGGACAGTTTCAGCGACGACGAAATCCTCGAACTCGCGAGGAACCTCCGCGAAGGCGTGCCGTTCGCAACGCCGGTGTTCGACGGTGCGACGGAAGAAGAAATGTCGCGCGCGCTGGATCTGGCGTTCCCGGACGACATTGCCCAAAACCTTGGCATGACGCCGTCGAAGAACCAGGTGCGTCTGTTCGACGGCCGTACGGGCGAGATGTTCGAACGTACGGTGACGGTGGGATACATGCACTACCTGAAGCTCCACCATCTGGTCGACGACAAGATGCACGCGCGTTCCACCGGCCCGTACTCGCTCGTGACGCAGCAGCCGTTGGGCGGTAAGGCGCAGTTCGGTGGCCAGCGTTTCGGTGAAATGGAAGTGTGGGCGCTCGAAGCGTACGGCGCATCGTACGTGCTGCAGGAAATGCTGACGGTGAAGTCGGACGACGTGACGGGCCGGACCAAGGTTTACGAGAACCTGGTCAAGGGCGACCACGTGATCGATGCCGGCATGCCTGAGTCGTTCAACGTGTTGGTGAAGGAAATCCGGTCGCTGGGTATCGACATCGACCTGGACCGGAACTAATCGGACTACTGGAGAGAAGCGATGAAAGCTTTGCTCGATCTATTCAAGCAAGTCCAACAACCTGAAGTTTTCGACGCGATCAAGATCGGTCTGGCCTCGCCGGACAAGATCCGTTCGTGGTCGTTCGGTGAAGTCAAGAAGCCGGAGACCATCAACTACCGCACGTTCAAGCCGGAGCGCGATGGTCTGTTCTGCGCGAAGATTTTCGGTCCGATCAAGGACTACGAATGCCTTTGCGGCAAGTACAAGCGCCTGAAGCACCGCGGTGTGATCTGTGAGAAGTGCGGCGTCGAAGTGACGCTCGCGAAGGTGCGTCGTGAGCGGATGGGCCACATTGAGCTGGCCTCGCCGGTCGCTCACATCTGGTTCCTGAAGTCGCTGCCGTCGCGTCTGGGCATGGTGCTCGACATGACGCTGCGCGACATCGAGCGCGTGCTGTACTTCGAAGCATACGTGGTGATCGATCCGGGCATGACCCCGCTCAAAGCGCGGCAGATCATGACCGAAGAGGATTACTACAACAAGGTCGAGGAATACGGCGACGAATTCCGTGCCGAGATGGGCGCGGAAGGTATTCGCGAACTGCTGCGCGCGATCAACATCGACGAACAGGTCGAGCTGCTGCGCACGGAACTTAAGAACACCGGCTCGGAAGCGAAGATCAAGAAGTACGCGAAGCGTCTGAAGGTGCTCGAGGCGTTCCAGCGTTCGGGCATCAAGCCGGACTGGATGGTCCTCGAAGTACTGCCGGTGCTGCCGCCGGAACTGCGTCCGCTCGTGCCGCTCGACGGCGGCCGTTTCGCAACGTCGGACCTGAACGACCTGTATCGCCGGGTGATCAACCGTAACAACCGGTTGAAGCGTTTGCTCGAGCTGAAGGCACCTGAAATCATCGTCCGCAACGAAAAGCGGATGCTGCAGGAAGCCGTCGACTCGCTCCTCGACAACGGCCGTCGCGGCAAGGCGATGACCGGCGCGAACAAGCGTCCGCTGAAGTCGCTCGCTGACATGATCAAGGGTAAGGGCGGCCGCTTCCGTCAAAACCTGCTCGGTAAGCGTGTCGACTACTCGGGCCGTTCGGTGATCGTGGTCGGCCCAACGCTGAAGCTGCACCAGTGCGGTCTGCCGAAGCTGATGGCGCTCGAACTGTTCAAGCCGTTCATCTTCAACAAGCTCGAAGTGATGGGTGTCGCCACCACCATCAAGGCTGCGAAGAAAGAGGTCGAGAACCAGACGCCGGTCGTGTGGGACATCCTCGAAGAGGTGATCCGCGAACATCCGGTGATGCTGAACCGTGCACCGACGCTGCACCGTCTTGGCATCCAGGCTTTCGAGCCGGTGCTGATCGAAGGTAAGGCAATCCAGCTGCACCCGCTCGTTTGCGCGGCGTTCAACGCCGACTTCGACGGTGACCAGATGGCCGTTCACGTGCCGCTGTCGCTCGAAGCACAGATGGAAGCACGCACGCTGATGCTCGCGTCGAACAACGTGCTGTTCCCGGCAAACGGCGATCCGTCGATCGTGCCGTCGCAGGATATCGTGCTGGGTCTGTACTACGCGACTCGTGAAGCGGTGAACGGCAAGGGCGAAGGTTTGACGTTCACGGGCGTGTCGGAAGTGCTGCGAGCGTACGAGAACAAGGAAGTCGAGCTGGCCTCGCGCGTCAACGTGCGGATCACTGAAATGGTCCACAACGAAGACAAGTCGGAAGGTGCGCCGGCGTTCGTGCCGAAGATCACGCTCTATGCAACCACGGTTGGTCGCTCGATCCTGTCGGAAATTCTGCCGCCGGGCCTGCCGTTCTCGGTGTTGAACAAGCCGCTGAAGAAGAAGGAAATCTCGCGTCTGATCAACACCGCTTTCCGCAAGTGCGGTCTGCGCGAGACGGTGATTTTCGCCGACCAGCTGATGCAGTCGGGCTTCCGTCTCGCAACGCGCGCCGGTATTTCGATCTGCGTCGACGACATGCTCGTGCCGCCGCAGAAAGAAACCATCGTTGGTGATGCCGCGAAGAAGGTGAAGGAATACGACCGTCAGTACATGTCGGGTCTCGTCACCGCGCAAGAACGCTACAACAACGTGGTCGACATCTGGTCGGCGACGTCGGAAGCGGTCGGCAAGGCGATGATGGAGCAGCTGTCGACGGAACCGGTCACGGACCGCGATGGCAACCAGACGCGTCAAGAGTCGTTCAACTCCATCTACATGATGGCGGACTCGGGCGCTCGTGGTTCCGCGGTTCAAATTCGTCAGCTGGCCGGTATGCGCGGCCTGATGGCGAAGCCGGACGGCTCGATCATCGAGACGCCGATTACGGCGAACTTCCGTGAAGGTCTGAACGTGTTGCAGTACTTCATCTCGACCCACGGCGCACGTAAGGGTCTGGCTGACACGGCACTGAAGACCGCGAACTCGGGTTACCTGACGCGTCGTCTCGTCGACGTGACGCAGGATCTGGTCGTCGTCGAAGAAGATTGCGGTACGTCGAACGGCGTGGCGATGAAGGCGCTCGTGGAAGGCGGTGAAGTGGTCGAAGCGCTGCGTGACCGTATTCTGGGTCGTGTGGCCGTGGCTGACATCGTCAATCCGGAATCGCAGGAAACGCTGTTCGAAGCGGGCACGCTGCTCGACGAAGACGCGGTCGAAGACATCGAACGCCTCGGCATCGACGAAGTGCGCGTGCGCACGCCGCTCACCTGCGAAACTCGCTATGGTCTTTGCGCAGCCTGCTACGGTCGCGACCTCGGCCGCGGTTCGATGGTGAACGTCGGCGAAGCGGTCGGCGTGATCGCGGCGCAGTCGATCGGTGAACCGGGCACGCAGCTCACGATGCGTACGTTCCACATCGGTGGCGCGGCGTCGCGTGCGGCGGTCGCTTCGTCGATCGAAGCGAAGTCGAACGGTACGGTGCGTTTCACGTCGACGATGCGTTACGTCACGAATGCGAAGGGCGAGCAGATCGTCATCTCGCGCTCGGGCGAAGCGATGATCACCGACGATCACGGCCGCGAGCGCGAACGCCACAAAGTGCCGTACGGCGCCACGCTGCTGAAGCTCGACGGTGTGCAGATCAAGGCCGGTACGCAACTGGCCACGTGGGATCCGATGACGCGTCCGATCATCACCGAGTACGGTGGTACGGTGAAGTTCGAGAACGTCGAAGAAGGGGTGACCGTCGCGAAGCAGATCGATGACGTGACGGGGCTGTCCACGCTCGTCGTGATCGACGTGAAGCGTCGCGGTTCGCAGGCCTCGAAGACGGTGCGCCCGCAGGTCAAGCTGCTCGATGCGAACGGCGAGGAAGTGAAGATCCCGAACACCGAGCACTCGGTCCAGATCGGCTTCCAGGTCGGCGCGCTGATCACCGTGAAGGACGGTCAGCAGGTGCAGGTCGGTGAAGTGCTCGCCCGTATTCCGACCGAATCGCAGAAGACGCGTGACATTACCGGTGGTCTGCCGCGTGTGGCGGAACTGTTCGAAGCGCGTTCGCCGAAGGACGCGGGTATCCTGGCGGAAGTCACGGGAACCACGTCGTTCGGTAAAGACACGAAGGGCAAGCAGCGTCTCGTTATCACGGACCTCGAGGGCAACCAGCACGAGTTCCTGATCGCGAAGGAAAAGCAGGTTCTGGTGCACGATGGTCAGGTCGTCAACAAGGGCGAAATGATCGTCGACGGACCGGCG
This sequence comes from Paraburkholderia sprentiae WSM5005, assembly GCF_001865575.2. Classification (NCBI taxonomy): domain Bacteria; kingdom Pseudomonadati; phylum Pseudomonadota; class Betaproteobacteria; order Burkholderiales; family Burkholderiaceae; genus Paraburkholderia; species Paraburkholderia sprentiae. Next base: position 3,342,376 of record NZ_CP017561.2, on the reverse strand, counting down.
GATCCGCACGACATCCTGCGTCTGCAGGGGGTCGAGGCGCTGTCGCGTTACATCGTGGACGAAGTGCAGGACGTGTACCGTCTGCAAGGCGTGAAGATCAACGACAAGCACATCGAAGTGATCGTGCGTCAGATGTTGCGCCGCGTGCAGATTTCGGACAACGGCGATACCCGTTTCATCCCGGGCGAACAGGTCGAGCGGTCGGACATGCTCGACGAAAACGACCGTATGATCGCGGAAGACAAGCGTCCGGCAACGTACGAAAACGTGCTGCTCGGTATCACGAAGGCGTCGCTGTCGACCGATTCGTTCATCTCCGCGGCGTCGTTCCAGGAAACGACCCGCGTGCTGACCGAAGCGGCGATCATGGGCAAGCGCGACGACCTGCGTGGCCTGAAGGAAAACGTGATCGTCGGCCGGCTGATTCCGGCCGGTACGGGTCTCGCGTTCCACAAGGCGCGCAAGAGCAAGGAGCTGGCCGACCGCGAGCGCTTCGATCAGATCGCAGCGGAAGAGTCGTTCGAATTCGGTACGCCGGAAACCCCAGCTGCCGAACAGCAGCACTCGGGCGAGTAAGTGCAGGCGGCGCAAGCCGCCTTGCCTGACGAGCCACGAAAGCCGCTCAGTTTTCGACTGGGCGGCTTTTTTTTATGCCTTTTTTGCGCGCGAATCGGTGCCTTGCGCCGGCGCGGCCCTAGGCCGGATCGCCAAGGTTGTCGCCAAGCGCGGGCGCTGCACGAATGCGTTGGTAAAATTCGTGTCACCGCCTGGGTGCTGTTCCCTTCGCCGTCCCTCTCTCACATCCATGTCCCGTCCGCTCGAAATCCTCAACGAAGTCTTTGGTTATCCTGCGTTCAGAGGACAGCAGGGCGAAATTGTCGAGCACGTCGCCGACGGCGGCGATTGCCTCGTGCTGATGCCGACGGGCGGCGGGAAATCGCTGTGCTATCAGATTCCTTCGCTGGTGCGGCGCGAACGCGGCTTCGGCACGGGTATCGTGGTGTCGCCGCTGATCGCGCTGATGCAAGATCAGGTGGCCGCGCTGACCGAAGTCGGCGTGCGAGCCGCGTACCTGAACTCGACGCTGTCGAGCGCGGAAGCGATGGCCATCGAACGGGCGCTGCGCGACGGCGACCTCGACCTGCTGTACGTCGCGCCGGAGCGGCTGATGACGCCGCGCTTCCAGGAACTGCTCGAGCGCTCGCGCATCGGTCTTTTCGCTATCGACGAAGCGCATTGCGTGTCGCAATGGGGGCACGATTTCCGGCCCGAATATATCCAGCTGTCGGTGCTGCATGAGCGCTTTCCGAATGTGCCGCGCATCGCGCTGACGGCCACCGCCGACGCAATCACGCGCGACGAAATCATTCATCGTCTGGCACTTGAGGATGCGCGCGTGTTCGTGTCGAGTTTCGATCGGCCGAACATCCGCTATCGCATCGCCGAAAAGGACAATGCGCGCACGCAGCTGCTCGATTTCATTCGCGCCGAGCATACGAGAGCCGACGGCACGACCGACGCGGGCGTCGTCTATTGCCTGTCGCGCCGCAAGGTCGAGGAAACTGCGGAATGGCTGAAGGAAAAGGGCGTGCGTGCGCTGCCATACCACGCCGGCATGGAATTCGAGGTGCGCCAGAAGCATCAGGAGATGTTTCAGCGCGAGGAAGGCGTCGTGATGTGCGCGACGATTGCGTTCGGCATGGGCATCGACAAACCCGACGTGCGGTTCGTCGCGCATCTGGATTTGCCGAAGAGCGTCGAAGGCTATTACCAGGAGACCGGCCGAGCGGGCCGCGATGGATTGCCGTCGAACGCGTGGATGGCCTACGGGCTCGGCGATGTCGTGCAGCAGCGCAAGATGATCGACGAATCCGAAGCCGACGACGCGCACAAGCGCGTGCAGACCGGCAAACTTGACGCGCTGCTCGGTTTGTGCGAAACGGCGACCTGCCGGCGCGTGCGCCTGCTAGCGTACTTCGGCGAAACGAGCCAGCCGTGCGGCAACTGCGATAACTGTATCGAGCCGCCGCCGACCTGGGACGCGACGCGCGAGGCTCAGATGGCGCTGTCGTGCGTGTTTCGCGCGCAGCGGGCCAGTGGCTTCCACTTCGGCGCCGGGCATCTAATCGATATTTTGCGCGGCAACCGCAGTGAGAAAATTCTGCAACGCGGCCACGACAAGCTGACCACGTTCGGTATCGGCGCGGCACTCGGCGAACCTGAATGGCGCGCGGCGTTCCGCCAGCTTGTCGCGTTCGGGTATCTGACGGTTGACCACGAAGGCTTCGGTTCGCTGGTGCTAACCGAGGCGAGCAAGCCGGTGCTTAGGGGCGAGCAGAAGGTGACGATGCGCCGCTACGTAAAGCCGACTCGCACCCGTCAATCGTCGGGGCGCACGAGCGAGCGCGCCGATCCGACGATCGGCATGGGACCTCGCGAGCGCGCGCGCTGGGAGCGCCTACGCATGTGGCGCACAGAAACCGCGAAGAGCGACGGTGTACCGGCATACGTGATTTTCCATGACGCGACGCTCGCGGAAATCGCCCGTCTCGGCCCCGCTTCGATCGATGCTCTGCGCGGTGTCCCGGGGATCGGTGCGCGTAAGCTCGACCGATTCGGCTACGAATTGCTGCACGTCGTAGCGGCAGACTGACCTCTTCTGGCTGTCTCGGCGGATTGACAGGGGTACGAAACATCGCAAGCTGTTGACTCGCTTAGTATTTTCGGAATATTATGCTAGGTTCCGGTTCTTGGAATGCGTGCGCGCGGCGTCAGTTCGCGCGTGAGCGGGCCAGTCGGAGTTCGATGCGCAGGCGTTTCCGCTTTGCCCGGAAACAGATGCGTCGATTTTTGTTCAATTTCAGGAATAAACAATGCCAACCATCAATCAACTGGTTCGCAAAGGCCGCACGTCGGAAACGACGAAGAGCAAGAGCCCGGCTTTGCAGGACTGCCCCCAGCGTCGTGGCGTGTGCACACGTGTGTACACGACGACGCCGAAGAAGCCAAACTCGGCGCTCCGTAAGGTCGCCAAGGTTCGTCTGACGAACGGCTTCGAAGTCATTTCGTACATTGGTGGTGAAGGCCACAACCTGCAGGAACACTCGGTCGTGCTGATTCGCGGCGGGCGTGTGAAGGACTTGCCGGGTGTGCGTTACCACATGGTTCGCGGCTCGCTGGATACCCAGGGCGTCAAGGATCGCAAGCAGGCTCGCTCGAAGTACGGTGCGAAGCGTGCCAAGGCTGGCAAGTAATAAACCGGTCGATTGTAGTTTTAGGTCGCCTGCAAAGGCGGTAATAGCGATGGTGCCGGAATTGCCGGTGCTATCGAGTAAGTGGTCACCCGACCAGGCTGGTTAGTCTTGCAGATGAATCGGGTTAGTTGGTGACCGCGGGGCTGTAATTGCTCCAACTGAAAGCTAAAGGAAGAAACATGCCGCGTCGTCGCGAAGTCCCCAAGCGGGAAGTGTTGCCGGATCCGAAATTCGGTAATGTTGATGTAGCAAAGTTCATGAACGTGCTGATGCTCTCTGGCAAGAAGTCGGTCGCAGAGCGTATCGTGTACGGCGCTTTCGAACAGATCCAGACCAAGGGTGGCAAGGACCCGCTGGAAGTGTTCACCGTGGCGCTCAACAACGTCAAGCCGGTGGTCGAAGTGAAGAGCCGCCGCGTTGGTGGTGCGAACTATCAGGTTCCGGTCGAAGTGCGCCCGTCGCGTCGTATGGCATTGGCGATGCGTTGGCTGCGTGAAGCCGCGAAAAAGCGCAGCGAGAAGTCGATGGCCCTGCGTCTGGCAGGTGAACTCTCCGAAGCGGCTGAAGGCCGTGGTGGCGCGATGAAGAAGCGCGACGAAGTTCACCGGATGGCAGAAGCCAACAAGGCGTTCTCGCACTTCCGTTTCTAAGCTTTCCGACCCAGGTTTAGCGGAAAACGGAAAGAAATTCCGGGCGGGTGCGCTTCCAAGGCGCCTCGCCCGTTTGTGTTACAGCGCGATGGGTATCTCTCGCATCGCGTCATCCCAATAGAGGATCAAAGTGGCTCGCAAGACTCCTATCGAGCGCTACCGTAACATCGGTATTAGCGCTCACATCGACGCCGGCAAAACGACGACGACCGAGCGCATTCTGTTCTACACGGGCGTGAACCACAAGATTGGTGAAGTTCACGACGGCGCTGCCACCATGGACTGGATGGAGCAGGAACAGGAGCGCGGCATCACGATTACTTCCGCTGCTACCACGGCATTCTGGAAGGGCATGGCGGGCGACCGCGCCGAACACCGCATCAATATCATCGACACCCCGGGTCACGTCGACTTCACGATCGAAGTCGAGCGCTCGATGCGCGTGCTCGACGGCGCGTGCATGGTGTACTGCGCTGTGGGCGGCGTGCAGCCCCAGTCGGAAACCGTGTGGCGTCAGGCTAACAAGTACAAGGTTCCCCGTCTCGCGTTCATCAATAAGATGGACCGTACCGGCGCGAACTTCTTCAAGGTCTATGACCAGCTCAAGCTGCGTCTGAAGGCGAACCCGGTTCCGGTCGTCGTGCCAATCGGCGCCGAAGAGAACTTCACGGGCGTCGTCGATCTGATGAAGATGAAGGCGATCATTTGGGACGACGCGTCTCAAGGCACCAAGTTCTCGTACGAAGACATCCCGGCAGAGCTCGTCGACACGTGCAATGAATGGCGTGAAAAGATGATCGAGGCCGCGGCTGAAGCGAACGAAGAAATGATGAACAAGTACCTCGAGTCGGGCGAACTGACTGAAGAGGAAATCATCAAGGGCCTGCGCGACCGTACGATCGCTTGCGAAATCCAGCCGATGCTGTGCGGCACTGCGTTCAAGAACAAGGGTGTGCAGCGCATGCTGGACGCCGTGCTCGATTTCCTGCCGTCGCCGATCGACATCCCGCCGGTTACCGGCGAGCTGGAAAATGGTCAAAAGGCTGAGCGCCGCGCCGCCGACGACGAAAAGTTCTCGGCACTGGCATTCAAGATCATGACCGACCCGTTCGTCGGTCAGTTGATCTTCTTCCGTGTGTACTCGGGCGTCGTCAATTCGGGCGACACGGTGCTGAACGCGACCAAGGACAAGAAGGAACGTCTGGGCCGTATTCTGCAGATGCACGCGAACCAGCGCGAAGAAATCAAGGAAGTGCGCGCGGGCGACATCGCTGCTGCGGTCGGCCTGAAGGAAGCAACCACGGGCGACACGTTGTGCGATCCGCAGAACCCGATCGTGCTCGAACGCATGATTTTCCCGGAGCCGGTGATTTCGCAGGCTGTCGAGCCGAAGACCAAGGCTGACCAGGAAAAGATGGGTCTGGCACTGAACCGTCTGGCTCAGGAAGATCCGTCGTTCCGCGTGCAGACGGACGAAGAATCGGGCCAAACGATCATTTCAGGTATGGGCGAACTGCACCTCGAAATTCTGGTCGACCGGATGAAGCGTGAATTCGGCGTGGAAGCGACCGTCGGCAAGCCGCAGGTGGCTTACCGCGAAACGATCCGCAGCACGGCGGCTGACGTTGATGGCAAGTTCGTCAAGCAGTCGGGCGGTCGCGGTCAGTACGGCCACGCAGTCATCACGCTCGAGCCGAACGAACAAGGCAAGGGTTACGAGTTCCTCGACGAGATCAAGGGCGGCGTGATTCCGCGTGAATACATCCCGGCAGTCGACAAGGGTATCCAGGAAACGCTGAAGGCTGGCGTGCTGGCGGGCTTCCCGGTGGTTGACGTGAAGGTTCACCTGACATTCGGTTCGTACCACGACGTCGACTCGAACGAAAATGCATTCCGCATGGCCGGTTCGATGGCGTTCAAGGAAGCAATGCGCAAGGCGAGTCCGGTCATCCTCGAACCGATGATGGCGGTGGAAGTCGAAACGCCGGAAGACTACATGGGCAACGTGATGGGCGACCTGTCGGGCCGTCGCGGTATTGTCCAAGGCATGGAAGACATGGTTGGCGGCGGCAAGATCGTTCGCGCCGAAGTGCCGCTGTCCGAAATGTTCGGCTACTCGACGTCGCTGCGTTCGCTGACGCAAGGTCGTGCAACGTACACGATGGAGTTCAAGCACTACGCTGAAGCTCCGCGTAACGTGTCGGAAGCGATCATCAACGCCAAGTCGAAGTAATCGCGCGGCGAAGTCATTCAACGATTAACTTTCTGAAAGAAGAGAAACATGGCTAAAGGTAAATTCGAACGGACCAAGCCGCACGTGAACGTGGGCACGATCGGTCACGTTGACCACGGCAAGACCACGCTGACGGCAGCGATCACGACGGTTCTGACGCAGAAGTTCGGCGGCGAAGCGAAGGCGTACGACCAGATCGACGCAGCGCCGGAAGAAAAGGCGCGCGGCATTACCATCAACACCGCGCACGTCGAGTACGAGACGGCTAACCGCCACTACGCACACGTCGACTGCCCGGGTCACGCTGACTATGTGAAGAACATGATCACGGGCGCGGCACAGATGGACGGCGCAATTCTGGTGTGCTCGGCTGCTGACGGCCCGATGCCGCAAACGCGTGAGCACATCCTGCTGGCGCGTCAGGTTGGCGTTCCGTACATCATCGTGTTCCTGAACAAGTGCGACATGGTGGACGACGCTGAGCTGCTGGAGCTGGTCGAGATGGAGGTTCGCGAGCTTCTGTCGAAGTATGACTTCCCGGGCGACGACACGCCGATCATCAAGGGTTCGGCCAAGCTGGCGCTGGAAGGCGACAAGGGCGAGCTGGGCGAGGTGGCGATCATGAGCCTGGCCGATGCACTGGACACGTACATCCCCACGCCGGAGCGTGCGATTGACGGTTCGTTCCTGATGCCGGTGGAAGACGTGTTTTCGATCTCGGGTCGTGGCACGGTGGTGACGGGCCGCGTTGAGCGTGGCGTGGTCAAGGTTGGCGAAGAAATCGAAATCGTCGGTATCAAGCCGACGGTGAAGACGACCTGCACGGGCGTGGAAATGTTCCGCAAGCTGCTCGACCAGGGTCAGGCAGGCGACAACGTGGGTATCCTGCTGCGCGGCACGAAGCGTGAAGACGTGGAGCGTGGTCAGGTTCTGGCCAAGCCGGGTTCGATCAACCCGCACACGCACTTCACGGCTGAAGTGTATGTGCTGAGCAAGGACGAAGGCGGCCGTCATACGCCGTTCTTCAACAACTACCGTCCGCAGTTCTACTTCCGTACGACGGACGTGACGGGCTCGATCGAACTGCCGAAGGACAAGGAAATGGTGATGCCGGGCGACAACGTGTCGATCACGGTGAAGCTGATCAACCCGATCGCGATGGAGGAAGGCCTGCGTTTCGCAATTCGCGAAGGTGGCCGTACGGTCGGCGCGGGTGTCGTCGCCAAGATCATCGAGTAAGATCGAAGATAGCAGTATGCAGTGCTCGGGCACGGGCACTCGCTCTCCGCAAGCGCTCGTGCCTACGTTCTTTTTTAATCGGCGGTGCAATACCGCCTCGCTCTTTTCAAGGAATTCGTCATGCAAAATCAGAAAATCCGCATTCGCCTGAAGGCTTTCGACTATCGCTTGATCGACCAATCGGCGGCTGAAATCGTCGACACGGCGAAGCGGACAGGCGCAATCGTTCGTGGTCCGGTGCCCCTGCCGACCCGCATTCAACGCTTCGACATCCTACGTTCGCCGCACGTCAATAAGACGTCGCGCGATCAGCTTGAAATCCGCACGCACCAGCGTCTGATGGACATCGTTGACCCGACGGACAAGACCGTGGACGCGCTGATGAAGCTCGACCTGCCGGCTGGCGTGGACGTTGAAATTAAGCTGCAGTAAGGGTTCTAGGCCTGTCTGGCAACTCGGACAGCGCTAAGTCTTTGATTGCTTGCGGAAAACGAAAAGCCTCGCTACAATAGTAGGCTTTTCGCGCATTCGCGCAAAAAAGTCGGCGTGCTGCAGCATGAATTCATGCCCGAAACGGCGCCGGCATTTTGTAAATTAGCCCCGACCAATCGCAGTCGGGAATGGAGAAAACGATGAGCCTTGGACTCGTAGGTCGCAAGGTTGGCATGACCCGTATCTTCACGGCTGAAGGGGATTCGATTCCCGTCACCGTGCTGGACGTGTCCGACAACCGTGTGACGCAGATCAAGACTGTTGAAACCGACGGCTATACGGCCGTGCAGGTTACCTTCGGCACGCGCCGCGCATCGCGCGTGACGAAGCCGTTGGCAGGTCATCTCGCCAAAGCCGGTGTTCAGGCCGGTGAAATCCTCAAAGAATTCCAAATCGATGCCGCTAAGGCTGCCGAGCTGTCGAGCGGCGCCGTGGTTGGTCCCGAGCTGTTCGAAGTGGGCCAGAAGGTTGACGTGCAAGGTGTTTCGATCGGTAAGGGCTACGCCGGTACCATCAAGCGTTACAACTTCGCGTCTGGCCGCGCATCGCACGGCAACTCGCGTTCGCACAATGTGCCGGGCTCAATTGGTATGGCGCAGGATCCGGGTCGTGTTTTTCCGGGTAAGCGCATGACCGGTCACATGGGCGACGAGAAGGTAACGGTGCAAAACCTCGAAATCGCCCGTATCGACGCTGATCGCAAGCTGCTGCTGATCAAGGGCGCCGTGCCGGGTGCGAAGGGTGGCAAGGTATTCGTCACGCCGGCCGTGAAGACGCGTGCCGTGAAAGGAGCGAAATAATGGAACTTAAGCTCCTGAATGCCAATGGTCAGGAAGGTGCAGGCGTTAGCGCGTCGGACGTCGTGTTCGGCCGCGATTACAACGAAGCCCTGATTCACCAGGTGGTGGTTGCGTACCAGGCGAATGCACGTAGCGGCAACCGGGCGCAAAAGGATCGTGAGCAGGTCAAGCACACGACCAAGAAGCCGTGGCGCCAGAAGGGTACCGGCCGCGCTCGTGCCGGTATGTCCTCGAGCCCGCTGTGGCGCGGCGGTGGCCGCATCTTCCCGAATTCGCCGGAAGAAAACTTTTCGCACAAGGTCAACAAGAAGATGCATCGCGCAGGCCTCTGCTCGATCTTCTCGCAGCTGGCCCGCGAAGGCCGCATCTCGGTGGTCGACGAACTAACGCTCGAAGCGCCGAAGACTAGGCTTCTGGCCGAAAAATTCAAGGCGATGGGCCTCGACTCCGTGCTGGTGATTACCGACACGGTTGACGAAAACCTGTACCTCGCGTCGCGCAACCTCGCCCACGTGGCGGTTGTCGAGCCGCGTTACGCCGACCCGCTGTCGCTGATCTACTTCAAGAAGATCCTGATCACGAAGGCTGCGGTCGCCCAGATCGAGGAGTTGCTGTCATGAGCGAGATTCGCAAGAACGATCATCGTTTGATGCAGGTCCTGCTCGCGCCGGTGGTCTCCGAAAAGGCGACGCTGGTTGCCGACAAGAACGAGCAGGTTGTGTTCGAGGTCGCGCCGGATGCCACGAAGCAGGAAGTGAAAGCTGCAGTCGAGCTGCTGTTCAAGGTGGAAGTCGAGTCCGTCAACGTGCTGGTCGCGAAGGGCAAAGCCAAGCGCTTTGGTCGCTTCATGGGCAAGCGCAAGGACGTGAAGAAGGCATACGTCTGCTTGAAGCCCGGCCAGGAAATCAACTTTGAAGCGGAGGCCAAGTAATCATGGCAATCGTGAAAGTTAAGCCGACTTCGCCGGGTCGCCGCGCGATGGTCAAGGTGGTCAACAAGGAACTGCACAAGGGCAAGCCATTCGCGGCACTGCTCGACACACAGTCGTCGACCGCCGGCCGTAACAACAACGGCCACATCACCACGCGCCACAAGGGTGGTGGTCACAAGCATCACTATCGTGTCGTCGACTTCCGTCGCACGAAGGATGGGATTCCGGCAAAGGTCGAGCGTCTCGAGTACGACCCGAACCGGAGCGCGAACATCGCGCTGGTCCTGTACGCAGACGGCGAACGCCGCTACATCATCGCTCCGAAGGGTGTCACCGTCGGTCAGCAACTGATGTCGGGTTCTGAGGCGCCGATCCGTGCAGGCAACACGCTGCCGATCCGCAACATTCCGGTCGGTACGACGATTCACTGCATCGAAATGCTGCCAGGCAAAGGCGCGCAAATGGCGCGTTCGGCTGGTACGTCGGCGATGTTGCTGGCTCGCGAAGGCGTGTATGCGCAGGTCCGTCTACGTTCGGGTGAGATCCGGCGCGTGCACGTTGAATGCCGCGCGACGATCGGTGAAGTGGGCAACGAAGAGCACAGCCTCCGTCAAATCGGTAAGGCTGGCGCGAACCGCTGGCGCGGTATCCGTCCGACCGTGCGTGGCGTCGCAATGAACCCGGTCGACCACCCGCACGGCGGTGGCGAAGGCAAGACTGCGGCTGGCCGCGACCCGGTGAGCCCGTGGGGCACGCCGACGAAGGGCTATCGCACCCGCAGCAACAAGCGCACGACGAGCATGATCGTCCAGCGCCGTCACAAGCGTTAAGGAGTAGGCAATGGCACGTTCTATTAAGAAAGGTCCGTTCTGCGACGCCCATTTGCTGAAGAAGGTTGAGGCGGCTGCAGCATCGCGTGACAAGAAACCAATCAAGACTTGGTCGCGTCGCTCGACGATCCTGCCGGACTTCATCGGTCTGACGATCGCCGTTCACAACGGCCGTCAACACGTTCCGGTGTATGTCACGGAAAACATGGTCGGCCACAAGCTTGGCGAGTTCGCACTGACCCGCACATTCAAGGGTCACGCGGCCGACAAGAAGGCCAGGAAATAAGGGGCAATCAAGATGGAAGTGAAAGCAATTCATCGCGGTGCCCGCATCTCGGCGCAGAAAACGCGCCTTGTGGCTGACCAGATCCGCGGTTTGCCGGTCGACAAGGCGCTGAACGTCCTGACGTTCTCGCCGAAGAAGGCTGCGGGAATCGTGAAAAAGGTCGTGCTGTCGGCTATCGCGAATGCGGAGCACAACGAAGGCGCCGATATCGACGAGCTCAAGATCAAGAGCATCTACGTCGACAAGGGAGCGTCGCTGAAGCGTTTTACTGCACGCGCTAAAGGCCGCGGTAACCGCATCGAGAAGCAATCCTGTCACATCACTGTGACGGTCGGGAATTAAGGGGTCATACGATGGGACAGAAAATTCATCCGACTGGCTTCCGTTTGGCCGTCAGCCGCAATTGGGCTTCGCGTTGGTACGCGAACAATAATAATTTTGCGGCGATGTTGCAGGAAGACATCGGTGTTCGTGAATATCTGAAGAAAAAGCTGAAGAACGCGTCCGTCGGCCGCGTTGTGATCGAGCGTCCGGCCAAGAACGCACGTATTACGATTTTCAGCTCGCGTCCGGGTGTCGTCATCGGCAAGAAGGGTGAAGACATCGAACTGCTGAAGTCCGAGCTGCAGAAGCGCATGGGCGTTCCGGTTCACGTCAACATCGAAGAAATCCGCAAGCCGGAAACCGACGCACAACTGATTGCTGACTCGATCACGCAACAGCTCGAGCGCCGGATCATGTTCCGCCGCGCGATGAAACGCGCGATGCAGAACGCGATGCGTCTGGGTGCTCAAGGCATCAAGATCATGAGCGCCGGCCGTCTGAACGGTATCGAAATTGCTCGTACGGAATGGTATCGCGAAGGTCGCGTGCCGCTTCATACGCTGCGTGCAGATATCGACTACGCAACGTCGGAAGCAAAGACGACGTACGGCATCATCGGCGTGAAGGTGTGGGTCTACAAGGGCGATACGCTGGGCCGCAACGACGCACCGGTGGTTGAAGAAGTCACCGAAGAAAAGCGTCCGCGCCGCAACGCGCGTCCGGGTGGCGATCGCCGTCCGCGTCGTGATGGTGAAGGTGGTGGCCCGGCAGGTGCACGCCGTGGCGCTCCTCGCCGTGCCGGCGACGGGAAGACTGGAGAATAACGATGCTGCAACCGAAACGCAGAAAGTATCGCAAAGAGCAGAAAGGTCGTAACACCGGCGTAGCTACCCGCGGCAACGCGGTGTCGTTCGGTGAGTTTGGCCTGAAGGCTGTCGGTCGCGGCCGTCTGACCGCGCGCCAGATTGAGGCGGCGCGTCGCGCGATGACGCGTCACATTAAGCGCGGTGGCCGCATCTGGATCCGGATCTTCCCGGACAAGCCGATCTCGACCAAGCCAGCTGAAGTGCGTATGGGTAACGGTAAGGGTAACCCGGAGTACTACGTTGCTGAGATTCAACCGGGCAAGATGCTGTACGAAATGGACGGCGTAACCGAAGACCTGGCGCGCGAAGCGTTCCGTCTGGCTGCAGCGAAGCTGCCGCTGAAGACGACGTTTATCGTGCGTCAGCTCGGCGCCTAAGGAGCAAATGATGAAGGCTTCCGAACTTCACCAGAAAGATCAGGCCGCGCTCAACAAGGAGCTGTCGGACCTGTTGAAGGCGCAATTCGGCCTGCGCATGCAACTCGCGACCCAGCAGCTCACGAACACGAGCCAACTGAAGAAAGTCCGTCGGGACATCGCACGTGTGCGGACCGTCCTGACTGAGAAGGCGAACCAGAAATGAACGATAGCGTAAAAACCTCGCTCAAGCGGACGCTGGTCGGCAAGGTCGTCAGCAACAAGATGGACAAGACGGTTACCGTGCTGGTCGAGCACCGCGTGAAGCATCCGATCTACGGCAAGTACGTCGTGCGTTCGAAGAAGTACCACGCGCATGATGACGCGAATACATACAACGAAGGCGATCTCGTTGAAATCCAGGAGACTCGTCCGATTTCGAAGACGAAGGCTTGGGTGGTGGCTCGCCTAGTCGAGGCTGCTCGCGTCATCTAACGTCGTACGGCGGTAGAAGTAGTTGAAATCGCGGTAAGTTTCGCTTGCAAGACCGAGATTATTTGATATAATCTCGGTCTTCCCTCTTTATGGGAGCCCCGTCGCGGGCGAAGTTGGTGGGGGAAGCGGTTCGGGCGCCAGTCCGTACCGAAGGATTCACCGGATTGCGATGGCGGGTTTCGTTTGCCGTCGCTGCTGTTCTAACCCAAGCAGCCGATCGGCTGACGGGACCAAGACTGACCGGGAAGCGCCATGGTGGTGTGACCGGATTAAGTTGGGAAAGATAAACCATGATCCAGACCGAAACTCGGCTTGAAGTGGCCGACAACACGGGTGCACGCGAAGTCATGTGCATCAAAGTGCTCGGCGGCTCGAAGCGTCGTTATGCCAGCATTGGCGACATCATCAAGGTGACTGTCAAAGAGGCTACGCCGCGCGGGCGCGTGAAGAAAGGCGAAATCTACAACGCCGTGGTGGTTCGCACCGCCAAGGGCGTGCGCCGTCAGGACGGCTCGCTGATCAAGTTCGACGGCAACGCAGCTGTGTTGCTCAACACCAAGCTCGAACCGATTGGTACCCGTATTTTTGGGCCTGTCACGCGCGAGTTGCGTAGCGAACGATTCATGAAGATCGTTTCGCTGGCGCCTGAAGTGCTGTAAGGAGTCGCGATGAACAAGATTCGCAAGGGTGACGAAGTTGTCGTCATCACCGGCAAAGACAAGGGCAAGCGTGGCGTTGTTCTGGCCGTTCACGGCGAGACCGTGACCGTCGAGGGCATCAATCTCGTCAAGAAGCACGTCAAGCCGAACCCGATGAAGGGTGCGACTGGCGGCGTGGAAGCCAAGACGATGCCGCTGCAAATTTCGAACGTCGCATTGGTCGACGCGAATGGCAAGCCATCGCGTGTAGGCATCAAGGTCGAAGGAGACAAGAAGGTCCGTTTCCTGAAGACGACCGGTGCCGTGCTGAGCGCCTGACGCTGCGGAGTAAAAAATGGCTCGTTTGCAAGAGTTTTACAAAGAGAAGGTTGTACCCGGCCTCATCGAGAAGTTCGGTTACCAGTCCGTGATGGAAGTGCCGCGCATCACCAAGATCACCCTGAACATGGGCCTTGGCGAAGCCGTCGCTGACAAGAAAGTCATTGAAAACGCCGTTGGCGATCTGACGAAGATTGCAGGTCAGAAGCCAGTGATCACCAAGGCGCGCAAGGCAATCGCTGGCTTCAAAATCCGTCAGGGCTATCCGATCGGTGCAATGGTCACGCTGCGTGGCCAGGCAATGTACGAATTCCTTGACCGTTTCGTGACGGTTGCGCTCCCCCGCGTGCGCGACTTTCGTGGCGTCTCGGGCAAGGCGTTCGACGGTCGCGGCAACTACAACATCGGTGTGAAAGAGCAGATCATTTTCCCCGAAATCGACTACGACAAGATCGACGCACTGCGTGGGCTGAATATCAGCATCACGACGACTGCGAAGACTGACGACGAAGCAAAGGCTCTGCTCGCCGGCTTCAAGTTCCCGTTCAGAAACTGAGGTTACCGTGGCTAAACTGGCACTGATCGAGCGTGAAAAGAAGCGTGCTCGCCTCGCCGCCAAGTACGCTCCCAAGCGTGCTGCACTTAAGGCAATCATTGGCGACACGAGCAAGTCGGAAGAAGAGCATTACGCAGCACGTCTGGAACTGCAGCAACTGCCGCGCAACTCTAACCCGAGCCGTAAGCGCAATCGTTGCGCAATTACCGGCCGTCCGCGCGGCACGTTCCGTAAATTCGGGCTGGCGCGTAACAAGATTCGTGAAATCGCGTTCCGCGGCGAGATTCCTGGCCTGACCAAGGCGAGCTGGTAATAGGAGAAACATAAATGAGCATGAGTGATCCTATCGCCGATATGCTGACTCGCATCCGCAACGCGCAGATGGTCGAGAAAGTTTCGGTGACAATGCCCTCGTCGAAAGTCAAGATTGCGATTGCGCAGGTCCTGAAGGACGAAGGTTATATCGACGATTTCGCAGTCAAGTCCGAAGGTGCGAAATCGGAATTGAACATCGTGTTGAAGTATTACGCTGGCCGTCCGGTCATTGAGCGCATCGAACGCGTCTCGAAACCTGGCCTGCGTGTGTACCGCGGCCGTAACGACATCCCGGTGGTCATGAATGGCCTTGGCGTGGCGATCGTGTCGACGCCGAAGGGCGTGATGACCGACCGCAAGGCACGTGCAACGGGCGTTGGCGGCGAAGTCATCTGCTACGTCGCATAAGGCCGAAAGGAGAGAAACATGTCTCGAGTAGGTAAGAGCCCGATCGTGCTGCAAGGCGCGGAAGTGGCCCTAAGTGCCGACAGCATTACTGTCAAGGGTCCGCTGGGTACGATTTCACAGGCTGCCAACAGCCTGGTGAAGGTGGTGAACGACAACGGCACGCTGAATTTCGAGCCGGTCGATGAAAGCCGCGAAGCGAATGCGATGTCGGGCACGATGCGCGCACTGGTTGCGAACATGGTGCACGGCGTGACGAAGGGTTTCGAGCGCAAGCTGACGCTTGTTGGCGTTGGTTATCGCGCACAGGCGCAAGGCGACAAGCTGAATCTGTCGTTGGGTTTCTCGCACCCCGTGGTGCACCAGATGCCGGCTGGCGTCAAGGCAGAAACCCCGTCGCAAACCGAAATCGTGATCAAGGGGATCAACAAGCAACAAGTCGGTCAAGTAGCTGCAGAAGTACGCGGCTACCGTCCGCCGGAGCCCTACAAGGGCAAGGGCGTGCGTTACGCCGATGAGGTTGTGATCCTCAAAGAAACGAAGAAGAAGTAAGGGTGCGCAATCATGGATAAGACTCAATCTCGCCTGCGCCGCGCTCGTCAGACGCGTATTAAGATCGCTGAGCTGCAGGTCGCGCGTCTCGCCGTGCATCGCACGAACACGCACATCTATGCGCAAGTGTTCTCGCCGTGCGGCACTAAAGTGCTTGCCAGCGCGTCGACGCTCGAAGCCGAAGTGCGTGCGCAACTGGCCGATCAGTCGGGCAAGGGCGGCAACGTTGCTGCTGCGACCCTGATCGGCAAGCGCATTGCAGAAAAGGCTAAGGCTGCCGGCATCGAATCCGTCGCCTTCGACCGTTCGGGTTTCCGTTACCACGGCCGCGTGAAAGCGTTGGCTGATGCGGCGCGTGAAGCCGGACTCAAGTTCTAAGGGAAGAATTCGTCATGGCAAAGATGCAAGCTAAAGTTCAGGCTGACGAACGCGACGACGGCCTTCGTGAAAAGATGATCTCGGTCAACCGCGTGACCAAGGTCGTGAAGGGGGGCCGTATTCTCGGCTTCGCCGCACTGACCGTGGTTGGCGACGGCGATGGCCGCGTCGGTATGGGCAAGGGCAAGGCGAAGGAGGTGCCTGTCGCTGTCCAGAAGGCGATGGAACAGGCTCGCCGCAACATGTTCAAGGTGCCGCTGAAAAACGGTACCCTGCAACACGAAGTGCACGGTAAGCACGGCGCGTCGACGGTTCTGCTCGCTCCGGCGAAGGACGGTACCGGCGTGATCGCTGGCGGCCCTATGCGGGCAGTGTTCGACGTGATGGGCGTGCAGAACGTTGTGGCCAAGAGCCACGGTTCGACGAACCCGTACAACCTCGTTCGTGCGACGCTTGACGGCCTGCGCAAGCAGTCCACGCCGGGCGACATCGCTGCGAAACGTGGCAAGTCCGTCGAAGAAATTCTGGGCTAAAGGTGGACACCATGTCTGATAAAACTGTCAAGGTCCAGCTCGTCAAGAGCCTGATCGGCACCCGTGAATCGCACCGCGCAACGGTGCGTGGTCTGGGCCTGCGCCGACTCAACTCGGTCAGCGAGTTGCAGGACACGCCGGCTGTGCGCGGCATGATCAACAAGGTTTCGTACCTCGTTAAGGTCATCAGCTAAGCGGCTGACCCGGACTCAAGGAGTTGATAATGGAATTGAATAACCTGAAGCCGGCTGAAGGCGCGAAGCACGCAAAGCGTCGCGTTGGTCGCGGCATTGGCTCCGGCCTCGGCAAGACCGCTGGCCGTGGTCACAAGGGGCAGAAGTCGCGTTCGGGCGGCTTTCACAAGGTTGGCTTCGAAGGCGGGCAAATGCCGCTGCAACGCCGGCTGCCGAAGCGTGGCTTCACCTCGCTGACGAAGGAATTCGTCGGTGAAGTGCGTCTCTCGGATCTCGAGAAGCTGCCAGTCGATGAAATCGATCTGCTGGCCCTCAAGCAAGCCGGCTTGGTCGGCGAGCTGATCCGTAGCGCCAAGATCATCGCAACGGGCGAGCTGAAGCGCAAGGTCGTTGTAAAGGGTCTGGGTGCGACGAAGAGCGCGCGCGCTGCTATCGAAGCAGTCGGTGGCTCTTTTGCCGAGTAACGCGCAAGTTATTTGCCGTCACTAGCATTTGCATCGGAGAAGGTACTTGGCTAACAGTCCGAGTCTCGCAAAACCCGGTCGCAGCGCGGCGAAGTTCGGCGATCTGCGTCGGCGAGCAGTGTTCCTGCTGCTGGCGCTGGTCGTCTACCGTATCGGCGCGCATATCCCGGTGCCGGGCATCGACCCGGACCAACTGGCGAAGTTATTTCAAAGCCAGTCGGGCGGCATCCTTGGCATGTTCAACATGTTCTCGGGTGGCGCACTTTCGCGGTTCACCATTTTCGCGCTGGGGATCATGCCGTACATTTCGGCGTCGATCATCATGCAGTTGCTAGCGATCGTCTCGCCGCAGCTGGAAGCGCTGAAAAAGGAAGGGCAGGCGGGTCAGCGAAAGATCACGCAGTACACGCGGATCTTCACGGTTGTGCTGGCGACGTTCCAGGCGTTCGGTATTGCCGTCGCACTGGAAAATCAGCCGGGCCTCGTGATAGATCCGGGGATGGTGTTCCGGTTGACGACGGTCGTAACGCTGGTGACGGGCACGATGTTCCTGATGTGGCTGGGTGAGCAGATCACGGAGCGCGGGCTAGGCAACGGTATCTCGATCATCATTTTCGGCGGTATTGCGGCGGGTTTCCCGAACGCAATCGGTGGTCTCTTTGAACTGGTGCGAACCGGTTCTATGAGCATCATCTCGGCGATTATCGTCGTCGCGCTGATTGCTGCGGTCACGTATCTGGTGGTGTTCATCGAACGCGGCCAGCGCAAGATTCTTGTGAACTACGCAAAGCGGCAGGTGGGCAACAAGATTTACGGCGGACAGTCCTCGCATTTGCCGCTGAAGCTGAACATGTCGGGTGTGATTCCGCCGATCTTCGCATCGTCGATCATTCTCTTCCCGGCAACGATCCTGAACTGGTTCAGTTCGGGCTCGCGTACCAGCTGGTTCGCAGACACGTTGCACAACGTGGCCGAAGCCCTGAAGCCCGGTCAACCCGTGTACGTGTTGCTGTACGCGTTGGCGATCGTCTTCTTCTGCTTCTTCTACACCGCGCTGGTGTTCAACAGCAGGGAAACGGCCGACAACCTGAAAAAGAGCGGCGCTTTCGTCCCCGGCATCCGTCCGGGCGATCAGACGGCGCGATATATCGACCGCATCCTCACGCGTTTGACGCTGGCCGGTGCGATCTACATCGTGTTCGTTTGCCTGCTGCCCGAGTTTCTGGTGCTGCGCTGGAACGTGCCGTTTTATTTTGGTGGAACGTCGCTGCTGATCATTGTTGTCGTCACAATGGATTTCATGGCGCAGGTGCAGTCGTACGTTATGTCGCAACAGTATGAATCGCTGCTGAAGAAGGCTAATTTCAAAGGCGGCGGCGTCCCGATGCGTTGAAAGGACTTATGGCCAAAGACGATGTTATCCAGATGCAGGGTGAAGTAATCGAGAACCTGCCTAACGCTACCTTCAGGGTGAAGCTGGAAAACGGCCATGTCGTGTTGGGACACATATCCGGCAAAATGCGGATGCACTACATCCGGATTCTGCCGGGCGACAAGGTGACGGTTGAATTGACGCCCTACGATTTGTCGCGTGCGCGGATCGTGTTCCGGGCGAAGTGATTTGAAAAAAGGGTAATATCATGAAAGTGATGGCATCGGTTAAGCGCATTTGCCGCAATTGCAAGATCATCAAGCGCAAAGGCGTTGTGCGCGTGATTTGCAGCTCTGATCCGCGCCACAAACAGCGTCAAGGCTGAACGCCGCGCTTTTGCTTGCGCTTTTTGTTTGAGGAAAAACAATGGCTCGTATCGCAGGGGTTAACATCCCGAATCACCAGCATACTGAAATCGGCCTGACGGCTATTTACGGTATCGGTCGCACGCGCTCGCGCGACATTTGCGTCGCTGCTGGTGTGGCATTTTCGAAGAAGGTCAAAGACCTGACTGACGCAGACCTCGAAAAGCTGCGTGATGAAGTCGGCAAGTTCATCGTTGAAGGCGATTTGCGCCGTGAAACGACGATGAACATCAAGCGCCTGATGGATCTCGGCTGCTATCGTGGCGTGCGGCATCGTAAGGGTCTCCCCCTGCGCGGCCAGCGCACGCGTACGAATGCCCGGACGCGCAAGGGTCCGCGTCGTGCAGCGCAATCGCTGAAGAAGTAAGCGGAACTGACAGTTACAGGAAAACGTAATGGCTAAGGCTTCGAACAACTCCGCGGCGCAACGCGTTCGCAAGAAGGTCAAGAAGAACGTCGCCGAGGGCGTGGTTCACGTTCACGCGTCGTTCAACAACACCATCATCACGATCACCGACCGTCAAGGCAACGCGCTTGCTTGGGCAACGTCGGGCGGTCAGGGTTTTAAGGGCTCGCGTAAGTCGACCCCGTTTGCGGCTCAGGTGGCAGCTGAATCGGCGGGCCGCGTAGCGATGGAATACGGCGTAAAGAACCTCGAAGTGCGGATCAAGGGCCCCGGTCCTGGCCGCGAATCGGCGGTGCGCGCGCTGCATGGTCTTGGCATCAAGATCACCGCGATCTCCGACGTGACGCCGGTCCCGCACAACGGCTGCCGTCCGCCTAAGCGTCGTCGTATCTGAGAGGCGGGTTTTGCGAGCGCCTGTTGCCGGCTTGAGCGGCGGCAGGCTGCACGCATTATTGAATTGACTAAGCCCACCGTTCGACCCAAAGGGTCCGGACTAGCGCGACTGGAAGCATTCGCGTGATAAATCACAGAAGGAATCAACGTGGCACGTTATATCGGCCCCAAGGCCAAACTGTCCCGCCGTGAAGGCACCGACCTCTTCCTGAAAAGCGCACGCCGTTCGCTCGCAGACAAGTGCAAGCTTGACAGCAAGCCCGGACAGCACGGCCGTACCTCGGGCGCACGTACGTCCGACTATGGCACGCAGCTGCGCGAAAAGCAAAAAGTGAAGCGTATCTACGGCGTTCTCGAGCGTCAGTTCCGTCGCTACTTCGCTGAAGCAGATCGCCTGAAGGGCAACACGGGTGAAAACCTGCTGCAACTGCTCGAGTCGCGTCTGGACAACGTCGTGTATCGCATGGGCTTCGGCTCGACGCGCGCTGAAGCACGTCAGCTCGTCGGCCATAAGGCAATCACGGTGAACGGCGTCGTGTCGAACATTCCGTCGATGCAAGTGAAGGCCGGCGATGTCGTCGCCGTACGCGAACAAAAGCGTAAGCAGGCTCGTATCGTCGAAGCCCTGTCGCTCGCTGAACAAGGCGGCATGCCGAGCTGGGTCGCGGTCGACGCGAAGAAGTTCGAAGGTACCTTCAAGCAGAAGCCGGAACGCAGCGAGATCGCTGGCGACATCAACGAAAGCCTGATCGTCGAATTGTATTCGCGGTAATCGGATTGACGGCCGGGGCACCCCGATTGCGCTGCGCAAGGGGGGCGTCTCGGCTGTTTATTTTCAGGTTGTTACCGGTCAGCCTTATCGGTGTAACGAGCCGAGGGTATTGAAAAGGAAAACCTATGCAAACCAGTTTGTTGAAGCCCAAGATCATCGCAGTAGAATCGCTTGGCGAGAGCCACGCGAAAGTGGTCATGGAACCGTTTGAACGCGGTTATGGCCACACCTTGGGTAACGCGCTTCGCCGCGTGCTGTTGTCGTCGATGATCGGCTACGCGCCGACCGAAGTGACGATTGCAGGCGTCGTGCACGAGTATTCGACGCTCGATGGTGTGCAAGAGGACGTGGTTAACCTGTTGTTGAACCTGAAGGGCGTCGTCTTCAAGTTGCATAACCGTGACGAAGTGACAGTTACGTTGCGCAAGGAAGGCGAAGGCGTGGTCACCGCCGGCGATATCGAACTCGCACATGATTGTGAGGTCATCAACCCGGATCACGTGATTGCGCATCTGTCGAAGGGTGGCAAGCTCGACGTGCAGATCAAGGTTGAAAAGGGCCGTGGCTATGTGCCGGGCAATGTGCGTCGTTACGGTGAAGAGTCGGCCAAGATCATCGGTCGGATCGTGCTGGATGCGTCGTTCTCGCCGGTTCGTCGCGTGAGTTACGCGGTCGAAAGCGCTCGTGTCGAGCAGCGCACCGACCTTGACAAGCTCGTGATGAATATCGAAACCAACGGTGTGATTTCGCCGGAAGAAGCGATCCGTCAGTCGGCGCGCATTCTGGTCGATCAGTTGTCGGTGTTCGCGGCGCTGGAAGGTACCGAAGCTGCGGCGGAAGCACCGTCGCGCGCACCGCAGATCGATCCGATCCTACTGCGCCCGGTTGACGATCTCGAATTGACGGTTCGCTCCGCGAACTGCCTGAAGGCCGAGAACATCTACTACATCGGCGACCTGATCCAACGCACTGAGAACGAGCTGCTCAAGACGCCGAATTTGGGCCGCAAGTCGTTGAATGAAATCAAGGAAGTTCTGGCGTCGCGTGGTCTGACGCTCGGCATGAAGCTCGAAAACTGGCCGCCGGCTGGTCTCGACAAGTAAGCCGAGCAGTCGTTCGGGTGTAACCCGCCGGTTGTGTTTGCTGTACCTTGCTGGCAAAGACGCGGATTCTCCTTTAAAATCCGCGTCTTGTCTTTTTTACTACCGGCCCGTGCGCTGACTGTCTGCCGTCGATGCGGCAAACGAGTGCGATAGAAGAGCTGGACAAAAACTTTGAACTGAAGGAATCAACATGCGTCACCGTCATGGTCTGCGGAAACTGAACCGCACGAGCAGCCACCGTCTGGCAATGCTCCGTAACATGTCCAACTCGCTGATCGAGCACGAAGTCATCAAGACCACGCTGCCGAAGGCGAAGGAACTCCGCAAAGTCGTCGAGCCGCTGATCACGCTCGGCAAGAAGCCGTCGCTCGCAAACCGGCGTCTGGCGTTCAACCGCTTGCGCGATCGCGACTCGGTCACGAAGCTATTCGACGTGCTCGGCCCGCGCTACGCAAACCGTCCGGGCGGCTACCTGCGCGTGCTGAAGTTCGGCTTCCGCGTTGGTGACAACGCGCCGATGGCACTGGTCGAACTGCTCGACCGTCCGGAAGTTGAAGAAACGGAAGTCCAAGAAGCCGAGTAAGCTTCTTTAGCTTCGACAAAGAGCCAGGCGCATTGCCTGGCTTTTTTGTTTTCGGTGACTGATTTTTGTCGGCGTCGAAGCCTGTTGCTGTGGCCCAATGCCGCACTCGCACCGCGGCGCTCTGCGAGCCGGCAGGGCCAGGTGATACGATATCGGGACCGAAATCGCGCGCGTCGGAGCTAGATGTGAGTGTGAATGTGACCTTGGTACTGACGACCGTGTCGGATGCGGCCGTCGCTCAAAAGCTCGCCGCTGACGCGCTCGCCGCGCGCCTTTGCGCGTGCGTCACGCAGCTCGGCAGCGTGCAGTCCAGCTATCACTGGCAGGGCGCAATCGAAACCGCGCAGGAGATCCAGCTCCTATTCAAGACCACCGCCGCTCGTGCGCTCGAACTGGAGCAATTCATTCAGGCTCACCATCCCTACGACACACCGGAAATCCTCTCATGGCAAGCGACGGCTTCTACCGCCTACGGCCAGTGGATCACTACTGAAACCCAACGCCCTCTTCATGTTTAACGGTCTTGACCGGCACGCGCGCGCTGCGCTGCGCACCGTATTCTTTTTGCTCGGCTGCATGTTCCTTGCGCAAGTCGCAACGCTCGCGCGCGCTGCGGACGACTTCCTCGACCCGGCCGTCGCATTTCGGTTCAGCGCCACGGAGCAACCCGGCGAAGTCGTCGTCACCTATAGGATTGCAGAGGGCTACTACATGTACCGCGAGCGCTTCGCGTTCGCGATCCGCAACGGCACGGCGACGCTTGGCGAGCCTCAACTGCCAGCCGGTCACGTGAAGTTCGATCAAACATTCAATAAGAATGTCGAGACGTATCGCAACGAATTGACGATTCGTGTTCCGGTCAAGCAGGCTGCCGGACCGTTCGATCTTTCAGTGACGTCGCAGGGCTGTGCCGACGCCGGCATCTGCTATCCGCCGATGGAACGCGTGTATCACGTCAGCGGCGAGGCGCTGCAGCCGGCTGGCGGCGCAGCAGTAACCCGAACCGCCCCCACCGCGCGACAATCCGCCACCAACGACCACGAACCCTGGTACGAACGCGCGACCAGCGCCGACTACGCGCAGTCGCTGCTGCAGCGGGGCGGCTTCTTTGCGATCGTTGGGCTTTATTTCGTCGCGGGTGCGATTCTGAGCCTGCTGCCGTGCTCCTATCCGATGATTCCGATCCTGTCTGCGATCATCATCGGTGAGGGCGCGCGCGTCACGCGTGGGCGGGGTTTCGCGCTGTCGCTCGCGTATGTCATCGGGATGGCGCTCGTGTACACGGTCCTGGGTGTCATAGCGGCACTCGTCGGGCAGAGCCTCGGCGCGTGGCTGCAAAACCCCTGGGTGCTCGGCGCGTTCGGCGGGCTTCTGACGATTTTTGCGCTGCTGCTGATCGCCGGCGTGGATCTGGAACTGCCGCCGCGCTGGCGCGATCGCATGTCGAGCGCGTCAGCAGGACGGTCGGGTGGCAAATTGACCGCGGTCGCCGTGATGGGCGCGCTGTCGGCGCTGGTGGTCGGCGCGTGCATGACCGCGCCGCTTTTTGCGGTGCTCGCGTTCATCGCGCACACCGGCAATGCCGTGCTCGGCGGCGCGGCGCTATTCTCGATGGGCATCGGGCTCGGGGTGCCGCTGCTGATCATTGGCCTCGGCGCGGGTACGCTACTGCCGCGCGCGGGCAAGTGGATGGACGGCGTGAAGGTGTTCTTTGGCGTTGTTCTGCTCGCCGCGGCACTGTGGATCGTATGGCCGGTTCTCGGCAGGGCAGCGTTGATGCTATTGAGTGCCCTCTGGCTGCTCATCGCCGCGGTTGCACTCGGCCTGTTTTCGAAGCCGGTGACGGGTGGCTCGATATGGCACCGGCTCGGGCGGGCGGTCGGCGTCGCGATGACGGTCTGGGCGGTTGCGCTTCTGGTTGGTCTGGCGGCGGGATCGTCGGATCCGCTGCGACCCTTGGCGGTACTCGCGGCTCGCGCCGGCAACCAGTCGAGCATCGCGGGAAATGGCTCCAGCGCGGCCGCCGCGGCGTCCCAAAGCGATTTGGCGTTCGCGCCGGTAAGTTCAGCGGACGAGCTCGACCAGGTTGTCAAAATGGCCGCTCAGCCTGCGATGCTCGATTTTTACGCGGACTGGTGCGTGAGCTGCAAGGAGATGGAAAAATTCACGTTCAGCGACCCACGCGTTCAGGCGAAGCTCAAGCAGATGAAGCTGCTGCGCGCCGACGTCACTGCAAACAGTACCGACGACCAGGCGCTGCTCAAGCGCTTCAAACTGTTCGGGCCGCCTGGAATTATTTTCTTCGATCAGAGCGGCAAGGAAGTGTTGCGAGTGATCGGCTACGAATCGGCCGATAAATTCCTGCGTACGCTGGATCGGGCGAGCGCGTCCGGCGTGTAATCGAACGCCGCGGATAGTTCAAGGCCGCCGCGGTGCCACCGGGCGGCATAGAAAAACGGAGGAGAAACCCCAAGGTTCGCCTCCGTTTTTTATCTCGACGGCCGCACGCCAGACCGCGTCCGGCTTACTTCTGCGAACGCAGAATCCTCGCGGCATCGAGCGCGAAATACGTCAGCACGCCATCCGCGCCGGCACGCTTGAACGCGAGCAGCGATTCCATCATGACCTTATCGTGATCGAGCCAGCCGTTCTGCACGGCGGCTTTCAGCATCGCGTATTCGCCGCTCACCTGGTACACGTAGGTGGGGAACTGGAATTCGTCCTTCACGCGACGCACGATGTCCAGATACGGCATGCCCGGCTTGACCATCACCATGTCCGCGCCTTCGTCGATGTCGGCCTGCACTTCGCGCAGCGCCTCGTTCGAATTGGCCGGGTCCATCTGGTAGGTCATCTTGTTGCTCTTGCCGAGGTTCGTCGCGGAACCGACGGCATCGCGGAACGGGCCGTAGAACGCCGAAGCGTATTTCGCCGCGTACGCCATGATGCGCGTGTGGATGTGGTCCTCGCTCTCGAGCATTTCGCGGATCGCGCCGATTCGACCGTCCATCATGTCCGACGGCGCGACGATGTCGACGCCGGCTTGCGCCTGCACACGCGCCTGCTCGACGAGGATTTCAACGGTTTCGTCGTTGATCACGTAGCCGGCTTCGTCGAGCACGCCGTCCTGACCGTGGCTCGTGTAGGGATCGAGCGCCACGTCGGTGAGCACGCCGAGGTCCGGGAAATGCTTCTTCAGCTCGCGCACCGCGCGCGGGATCAGGCCCGCCGGATTGGCCGCTTCGCGGCCTTCGGGCGTTTTCAGCGAGGGCTCGATTGCGGGAAACAGCGACAAAACCGGCACACCCAATTCGACGCACTGCTCGGCCACGCCCATGAGCAGATCGACCGACACGCGTTCTACGCCCGGCATCGATGGCACGGCCTGCCTCTCGTTGGTGCCCTCGACGATGAAGACGGGGTAAATCAGGTCACTAGTGGTGAGGACGTTCTCCCGCATCATGCGACGCGAGAAGTCGTCATGGCGCATGCGGCGCGGACGGTAGTGCGGGTAGAAGCTCATATCGAATCGAGGATCGTGGATAGATGGAGTGGACAAACGCGCCTGGCTCCGCTCCCGGAAACTTTTCGAGACAATGGTATATCATACCGATCGAGCAAGGCGCCTAGCGCTGACCTCCCCGCTTCTCCTCCCTGAGCGGGTGCCTGTCGTTTTTCGATTAGGCTGTTTGGCCCGCCGTTCAAGCGGCGGGTTTTTTTATGGGGCGGCCGCAAACGTGCCTTGATGCGGGTCTTATTACAGGCATCCATGCGCACTGCGGGATTCCGGCGCGGCGATGCGGTCAACCGGCGGCCGGTGCGTCGCCTGCTTCGCCCGCTGCCTCCGGGATCAACCAGTTCTCGATCAGTTCGTGCGCCTCGTCGAGCCCCGTTCGCTTGAGCGCCGAAAAGAGCTGCGCGGTGAGTTCGCCGCGATAGCCCGCGGCCCGATATTCGGCCAGTCCCTTCTGCGCGGTGCGCAACGCGTTCGTGCTTTCCTGGCGCGTCAATTTGTCGCATTTGGTGAGCAGCGTGTGGATCGGCTTGCCGGTCGGCGCGAACCACTCGATCATGCGTCGATCGAGATCGGTCAGCGGGCGGCGCGAATCCATCATCAGGATCATGCCGCGCAGTTGCGAGCGCGATTGCAGATACGTGGACAGCAGCGCTTCCCAGTGCGCCTTCGCCGCTCCGGGCACTTCCGCATAACCGTAGCCCGGCAGGTCGACCAGATACGCTGTCGGCTCATCTGCCTTGCCGACTGAAAAATAATTGATGTGCTGCGTGCGGCCGGGCGTCTTACTCGCGAACGCAAGTCGCTTCTGATTGCAGAGCACGTTGATCGCGGTCGACTTGCCCGCGTTGGAGCGTCCCGCGAAAGCGATCTCGGGCTGCGCAGTGGCCGGCAGATCACGCAGATGATTGACGGTGGTATAGAAGCGGGATTCGTGGAGCAGGAAGGGCATGGTGGAAGCCAGGATGGATACGCCGCGGAAGCCCGCAGCGGGAAAGGGGTCAAGCCCGACTGGCGTCTAAGCGATTAGCGAGTTATTGTACAATACGATGGTTTACTGAAAACCTTAGGAGGCCGCCCCCACGTGCCTTGGCGGCTCCTGGCGGTCATTCGGTCGCCGTCGTCGTACTTTGCAGAACCTCTAAAATCCCACAAGACGAGACAGGGTGTGCGAATGAATCGACTGTGCAAGACGCTGATGGTGCTTCAGGTAGCGGCAGGTCTTTCAGGTTTGGCAATTCAGGCACGAGCAGCAGATCCGGCAAAGCCGGACATCAATCGGGGGCAGGCAATCGCGGTACAGGTATGCGCGTCGTGTCATGGCGCGGATGGCAACAGTGCAGGCGGTGCATACCCGAAGCTCGCGGGCCAGCATCCCGAGTATCTCGTCAAGCAGCTCAGAGATTTCAAGACACAGCCAGGCGCCAAACAGGCCGCGCGCAACAATCCGATCATGGCGGGCATGGCCGCCGCGCTTTCCGACCAGGACATGATCAACGTCGCGGCTTACTTCTCGACGCAGACGCCCAAGCCAGGCTATGCGCACAACAAGAACACCGTCGCGCTGGGTCAGCAGATCTATCGCGGCGGGATTGCCGACCGCGGGGTGCCGGCCTGCGCGGCCTGCCACGGGCCCACGGGGCAGGGCATTCCGATCCAGTATCCACGCCTGTCGGGGCAGTGGTCCGAGTACCTGGTGACGCAGTTGACCGCGTTTACGCAAGGCCCGGGCGCTCGTAATAACAACGACGCGATGCATGCGATAGCATCGCGTCTGTCGGACAACGACATCAAGGCGGTTGCCGACTACATCGCGGGCCTGCGTTAAGCGGTTCGGATGCGCGAATCCCACCGGCTCAGCGAAGCCGGCGAAAAACAAGAAAAGGGTGAGGGTGTCGTAGCTACGACAGCCCTTCACCCTTTTTTGCTGTTCAGTCGGAGTTTGAATGAGCGTCACCACGTCGGGTCTGCAGTCGAAGTCGGGCAATCGCGTCATGCGCAGCACCATCGAGCTCGTGAGCTCGATGCGTTTCGCCATTGCGCTGCTCGTGATTCTGTCGATCGCCAGCATCATCGGTACCGTCCTCACGCAGGACGATCCATATCCCAACTACGTCAACCAGTTCGGTCCGTTCTGGGCGGACATCTTCCGCGCGTTGAGCCTCTACACGGTGTACAGCTCGTGGTGGTTCATGCTGATTCTCGGCTTTCTGATGGTGTCGGTGTCGCTGTGCGTGATCCGCAATGCGCCGAAGATGCTCGCCGACGCGAAGAGCTGGAAGGACAAGGTTCGCGAAGGCAGCCTGCGCGCGTTCCATCACAAGGGCGAGTTCGCGGTGCATGGCACGCGCGCGCAGACCGCGGCGGTGCTCGCGAGGCTGTCGACAAAGCTCGGCTACAAGTTCGTCACGCGCGAATCGGACGGCGCGACGCTGATCGCCGCGAAGCGTGGTGCGCTGACGAAGCTCGGCTACATCTCCGCGCACATTGCGATCGTCGTGATCTGCCTCGGCGGCCTGCTCGACAGCAATCTGCCGATCAAGCTGCAAATGTGGCTGTTCGACAAGTCGCCGATCAACTCGAACACGGTGATCAACGACATTCCACCCGAGCATCGCTTGTCGCAATCGAACCCGACGTTCCGCGGCTATGCGTGGGTGCCCGAAGGGCAGCACGTGTCGACCGCCATCCTGAATCAGCCCGGCGGTTCGCTGATCCAGGATCTGCCGTTTTCGATCGAACTCAACAAGTTCATCGTCGATTACTACTCGACCGGTATGCCGAAGCTGTTCGCGAGCGACATCGTCGTGGTCGATCACAAGACCGGCGCGCGTGTGCCGGCGCGCGTCGAGGTCAACAAGCCGTTCGAATACGACGGCGTGTCGATCTATCAATCGAGCTTCCAGGACGGCGGCTCGCAGATGCAGATGACCGCCTACCCGATGTCCGGTCCGAGCGCGAAGCCCGCGCCGTTTGGCGGCACGATTGGCGGCAGCGCGCCCCTGAGCTCAGCCACGCCGCTCGCCGACGGCCAGACCGTCGAATTCACCGACTTCCGCGCGATCAACGTCGAAAACGTCTCGAACGGCAATGGCAAGAGCGATGCGCGCGGGGTCGCCCCGCAACACTCGCTGAAGGAAGCGTTCGACGAGCGCCTCGGCTCCGGCGCGAAGACCTCGAAGCCGCTCGATCTGCATAACGTCGGCCCGTCGGTGCAGTACAAGATTCGCGGCAAGGACGGCCAGGCGCGCGAGTACAACAACTACATGCTGCCGGTCGACGTGAACGGCGAGAAGATGTTCCTCGCCGGCATGCGGGTGAATCCCGACGACCCGTTCCGCTACCTGCGCATTCCCGCCGACAGCGGCGGCACGCTCAAGGAATGGATGAACCTGCGCGCCACGCTCGAGGACCCGAACCAACGCGCCATCGCCGCGAATCGGTTCGCGCAGCGCGCGGTGCCGGGTTCCAATGCGGAGTTGCAGCAGCATCTGCAGGAAAGTGCGTTACGCGTGTTGACCCTTTTTGCCGGGGCCGACAGCAGCATGAAGATGCCGAACGGCGAAACGCTCGGCGGCTTCCAGGCGATCGCTGGGTTTATCGACCGATCGGTGCCGAAGGGTGAGCAGGAAAAGGCCGCGGGCCTGCTGCTGCGTATGCTCGAAGGCGTGACGTGGGACTTATGGCAGTTGTCGCGCCAGCAGCAAGGCGAGCCCGCCGCGCCGGCCGACGCGGACACGAGCCGCTTCGTCCAGAGTTCGCTCAATGCGATATCCGACAGCTTTCTGTATGGATCGCCGGTCTATTTGCAGCTTGACTCATTCAAGCAGGTGCAAGCTTCGGTATTTCAGTTGACGCGCGCGCCGGGCAAAAAAGTCGTGTATCTTGGCAGCCTGCTTCTCGTATTGGGCATCTTTTCGATGTTCTACGTTCGCGAACGGCGTCTGTGGTTCTGGCTGAAGGATTCGGATCACGGCACCAGCGTCGTGATGGCGATGTCGAGCGCACGCAAGACGCTAGACTTCGAGAAGGAGTTCGTCCAGACGCGCGACGCGGTGAGCGCCGCACTGGGCGCGAAACTCATCGAAGTGGCCGATGCCAGCCCGGCCGCTCAGGCCGCCGCACGGTCGGCAAGCTCACAGGATTCGACCCGGTAAGATCATGGACTTGACTCAGGTTTCCTCCGCCTCTTCTTCTGCTTCACGCGCCGACAAAGCGTTTGCGAGCAGCACGCCCGAGCTCCCGTATTACGACGAACGGCCGTTCCTGAAACGGCTCGGTATCGTCGACTGGCTGTTCGCGCTCGCGCTCGTCGGGGGCGCAGGGTTCGCGCTGTCGCGCTATTACCCGTTCATGAACTACTACGACAAACTGGTGCTAGTGTGCTCGGTACCGGTTTTCGTGGTGCTCGGCTGGCGATGGAAGCCGGTGCGTCCTCTGATGGTGGGCATTGCTGCACTGTCGCTGCTTGCGATCCAGATTTACCACGGCGATCTGAGCCGCGCCGACAACGCGTTTTTTCTCAAGTATTTCCTGTCGAGCCAGTCCGCCATCCTGTGGATGAGCGCACTGTTCGTATTCGCGACTGTGTTCTACTGGATCGCGCTGCTATCGCGCTCGCCGACCGGCGCCGCGATCGGCTCGAAGATGGTGTGGGCGGCGGTGCTGATGGGCTTCGTGGGCATGATGGTGCGCTGGTACGAGTCGTACCTGATCGGCGCCGATGTCGGCCATATTCCGATTTCGAACCTATATGAAGTGTTCGTGCTGTTCAGCCTGATCACCGCGCTGTTCTACCTGTACTACGAGCAGCACTACAACACGCGCGCGCTCGGCGCCTTCGTGCTGCTCGTGATCAGCGCGGCCGTCGGCTTCCTGATGTGGTACTCGGTCGCGCGCGATGCGCAGCAGATCCAGCCGCTCGTGCCGGCGCTGCAAAGCTGGTGGATGAAGATCCACGTGCCGGCGAATTTCATCGGTTATGGCAGCTTCGCGCTGTCCGCGATGGTGGGCGTCGCGTATCTGGCGAAGGAACGCGGCGTGCTCGCCGATCGTCTGCCGGCGCTCGACGTGCTCGACGACGTGATGTACAAGTCGATCGCGGTCGGCTTCGCGTTCTTCACGATAGCGACGATTCTCGGCGCGCTGTGGGCCGCCCAAGCGTGGGGCGGCTACTGGAGCTGGGACCCGAAGGAAACGTGGGCGCTGATCGTGTGGCTGAACTACGCGGCCTGGCTGCACATGCGTCTGATGAAGGGCCTGCGCGGCGCGCTCGCCGCATGGTGGGCGCTGACCGGCCTGCTGGTCACGACTTTTGCGTTCCTCGGCGTGAACATGTTCCTGTCGGGCTTGCATAGCTACGGCAAGCTGTAAGATCCGCCGCGCTGAAACGACTAAGAACCGCCGCGTGCTTTGGCACCGGCGGTTTTTTTATGGCGGACGGAATATGCGTTGCGCCCTGGTGTTCGCTACTCAAGCACCCGAGCAAGTATCCGTGGATGACAGACGCCCCCAAACGGGCGATCATCAATATGGCCCCGCAACGCGCGCGACGCGGCGGGCCGGCAAGGAGCAGCACGATGTGGATCAAACGAAGCGGCAGCATTCAACTGAGCGGCGACGACATCGCGCGCAGCGAAATCACGCCACGACACGTGTTCGAGAACCGGCGACGCATCCTGCAGGCAGCAGGCGCAATGGCGCTCGGCAGCCTGATCGGCGTGAGCGGCGAGGCTGTTGCGACGTACTCGTCGCCCGATCCAAAGGCGCAGAAGCTCGCGGCGAAGACCAACACCCGGTTCGTCGCGCTCGACAAGATCACGCCGTACAAAGACATCACCACCTACAACAATTTCTACGAGTTCGGCACCGACAAATCCGATCCCGCGCAGCACGCGGGCACGTTGCGGCCGCATCCGTGGAAGGTGAGCGTCGAGGGCGAGATCAAGAATCCGAAGGTCTACGACATCGACGACTTGTTGAAGCTCGCACCGCTCGAGGAACGCGTGTACCGGCTGCGTTGCGTCGAAGGTTGGTCGATCGTCGTTCCGTGGATCGGCGTCTCGCTGTCGGAACTGATCAAACGCGTCGAGCCGACCGGCAATGCGAAATACCTGCAGTTCATCACGCTTGCCGATCCCTCGCAGATGCCCGGGCTGTCGGCGCCGATACTCGAGTGGCCCTACTCCGAAGGACTGCGGATGGACGAAGCGATGCATCCGCTGACACTGCTGACGATGGGCCTCTACGGCCAGGTGCTGCCGAATCAGAACGGCGCGCCGGTGCGCGTCGTGGTGCCGTGGAAGTACGGCTTCAAGAGCGCGAAGTCGCTGGTGAAAATCCGCTTCGTCGAGATGCAGCCGCCGACGAGCTGGAACACCTACGCTTCGAACGAATATGGGTTCTATTCCAACGTGAATCCTAATGTCGATCATCCGCGCTGGAGTCAGGCCAGTGAACGGCGGATCGGCGAAGACGGTTTTTTCACGCCGAAACGCAAGACACTGATGTTCAACGGTTACGGCGATCAGGTCGCGTCGCTCTATCAGGGCATGGACCTGAAGAAGAACTTCTGAGGCGGGCGCGATGGCATCCGATACGCAAACTGTGACCCGCAACCAGCCGGTGGCGCGGCCCACGGCGCAGATGTCGACGGCGAAGCCACGTCCCGCGGGCGGCGCGCGCTGGGTCATACCGGCGAAAGTCGCGGTGTTCATCGCGGCGCTGTACCCGCTCGCGCGCCTCGTGCTGTTCGGCGTGACCGATCGGCTCGGCGCGAATCCGATCGAATTCATCACGCGTTCGACGGGCCTGTGGACGCTCGTGTTCCTGTGCATCACCTTGGCTGTGACGCCGCTGCGCCGTCTGAGCGGCGTCGCCGCGTTCGTGCGCTTTCGGCGCATGCTTGGGCTCTACACATTCTTCTATGCGGCGCTGCATTTCACCACCTACCTGTGGTTCGACAAGTGGTTCGATGTCGCGGAGATTCTGAAGGACATCGGTAAGCGGCCGTTCATCACAGTGGGCTTCGCCGCGTTCGTTCTGCTGATCGCGCTTGCCGTTACGTCGCCGCGCGCGATGGTGCGCAGGCTCGGGCGTCGCTGGCAGACGCTGCATCGCGCGATCTATGCGATCGGCGCGCTGGCGATCCTGCATTTCTGGTGGATGAAGGCGGGCAAGCACGATTTGCTGCTGCCGAAGATTTACGGCGCGGTGATGATCGCGTTGCTGGGGTGGCGCCTGGTGGTATGGATACGGGAGCGAAGTATCAGAACGCGCCGGCGGTGATGGCGACAGGCCTTCGCGTCGCGCACCGTGCATCAAAGAAAAATGGCGATGCCACTTTGGCATCGCCATTTTCGCTGCTGCGCTTTATACCGATGGCTCTGCCACCGGTTCCGGCGTTTACGCCGGCAGAATCGTTTCACCCGCAAACAGCTGCTTGACCTGTTCGCGCGCGCGAACCACATGCGCCTGTGTACCATCCACCATCACCTCGGCGGCGCGCGCACGCGTGTTGTAGTTCGAGCTCATCACGAAGCCGTACGCGCCGGCCGAGCGGATCGCGAGCAGATCGCCGGGTTCGACCGCGAGCAGCCGTTCGCGCCCGAGCCAGTCGCCGCTTTCGCAGACCGGGCCGACCACGTCGTACACGTGCGCGGGCACAGCGCGCTTCACGACCGGCTCGATTGCGTGATACGCGTCGTACATCGCGGGGCGCGCGAGATCGTTCATCGCCGCGTCGACGATCGCAAAATTCTTGTCCTCACCCGGCTTGAGGAACTCGAGACGTGTGAGCAGCACGCCCGCATTGCCGACCAGCGAGCGGCCCGGCTCGAAATAGACTTCGCGGTGACCGTGACCGCGCGCTTCGATGCGATCGAGCACCATGCGCACGAACTCGCCGATTTCCGGCGGCGTTTCGTCGTCGTAGCTGATGCCGAGACCGCCACCGACATCGATATGGCGAATCGTCACGCCGTCCTGCTCGATCCGCTCGACGAGTTCCAGCATCTTGTCGATCGCGTCGAGATAGGGCGCGACTTCGGTGATCTGCGAGCCGATATGGCAGTCGACGCCGACCACCTCGAGATTCGCCATCGCTGCCGCCGCCTGGTAGGTGGCGCGCGCATCTTCGAACGCGACGCCGAACTTGTTCGTCTTCAGGCCGGTGGAAATGTACGGATGCGTTTTCGCGTCGACGTCGGGATTCACACGAAGCGACACCGGCGCCTTCTTGCCCATCTCGCCCGCCACCGCATTGAGCCGGTCGAGCTCGGGAATCGATTCCACGTTGAAGCATTTGACACCGGCCGCGAGCGCCTCGCGCATTTCGTTCGCCTGCTTGCCGACGCCCGAAAACACAGTGTTTTCGGCTTTACCGCCGGCCGCGAGCACGCGCGCGAGCTCGCCGCCCGACACGATGTCGAAGCCCGCGCCGAGGCGCGCGAACACGTTCAGCACCGCGAGGTTGCTGTTGGCCTTGACGGCCACGTGCACGCTCGCGCGACGTCCGGCGCAGGCGCCGGCATAGGCGTTCCACGCAGCGCTCAGCGCGGCGCGCGAATAGACGTACAGCGGCGTGCCGAACTGCTCGGCGAGGGAAACGGCGGACACGCCTTCGACGTGCAATACGCCGTCGACGTAGTCAAATGCTGATCGAGTCATGCGAAAGTCTTATTGAGCGGAAGGGGCGGCAGA
Source organism: Paraburkholderia sprentiae WSM5005 (assembly GCF_001865575.2). NCBI lineage: Bacteria > Pseudomonadati > Pseudomonadota > Betaproteobacteria > Burkholderiales > Burkholderiaceae > Paraburkholderia > Paraburkholderia sprentiae. The sequence continues at coordinate 3,307,978 of NZ_CP017561.2, read as the reverse complement.
GGCGGGCAGCGGCACAGCGGGAGCCGATGCCGCCGAAGCGGGCGGCGTGGTGAGCTGGTCTTCGGGAGCGAGCGTGAGCGGTGTGCCCGAGGTGTCGGGGATCGAATCCATGTCGGCCGCGCTGCCGCTAGCGGGTTGCGTTTGATCGGTCGACGGCGTTTGCGTGCGGTGAGCCGGCGGCGCAGGCATCGGCGGTACGGTCGGCAGATACAGCGAGCCGCGTTGGCCGCAGCCGGTGAGCGCGCAACCTGCGAGAATGGCTATTACCGCTACAATCGCGCGGCCGGGCGCTGCCGCGCGCATCCGAGTTACGACTCGCATGACTGTCCCTGAATAAATAATCGATGGAGTTTAGCATGTCCGATAGTGATTACCTGACCCGTGCGGAAGCCGTGCTGGCCGCCATCGAGAGCGCGCTCGACGACACCGACGCCGACATCGAGCTCGAGCGCAGCGGCAACGTTCTGACGCTCGAATTCGAGAACCGCACGAAGATCATCGTCAACCTTCAGCCGCCGATGAGCGAGATCTGGATCGCGGCGAAGGCCGGTGGTTTCCACTTCCGTTTCGTCGACGGCGAATGGCGCGACACGCGCAGCGGCTCGGAGTTTTTTGCGGCGCTGTCGGAGTATGCGACGCAGCAGGCTGGCGAGCCGGTGCGGATCGCCGCGCAATAAGTGCGAAGCGCTGTCGAAACAGCACCGCCGCGTATCGAACGCGGCGGTTTTTTCTTTCTAGCGGGACGTCGACGCGGCCTCAGTGCCCGCGGAACAGATTCATGATGTCCTGCTTTTCCTGCTCGCCCACCTGCTCCGGCGCGGCGGCTGCGGCGCTCGCCTCGGCGTCGAGCGTCGCCTGACTGACGCCGACCGTCGCGACGAAACCGTGGCCCGGCGTGAATTCGTCGAAATAAAGCTCCGAGCCGATTTCGCTTACGTCGTCGGGGCGTGGCATCTTGTATTCGGGCACACCCTTCAGTGCGCGTCCCATGTACTCGATCCACACAGGCAACGCCAGGCCGCCGCCAGTTTCCCTGTCGCCGAGGCTGCGCGGATTGTCGTAGCCGATCCACGCGATCGCGGTGAGCGTGTGCTGATAGCCGGCGAACCACGCGTCACGGGAATCGTTGGTCGTGCCGGTCTTGCCTGCCAGATCGGTTCGCTTGAGCACGTTGCTCTTCGCCCCGGTGCCGCGCTGGGCGACGCTTTGCAGCAGGCTGTTCATCACGTAGGCGTTGCGCGGTTCGATCGCGAACGGCGCGCTTTGCCCGGCCACGAGCGGCTGCGCGTGCGCGACGACGATGCCGCGCTGATCGGTGACCTCCGCGATCAGATACGGATTGATCCGGTAGCCGCCGTTGGCGAATACCGAGAACGCGCCCGCCATCTGCAGCGGCGTCACGAGGCCCGCGCCAAGCGCCATCGGCAAATAGGCGGGGTGGCGCTCCGCGTCGAAGCCGAAGCGCGTGATGTATTGCTGCGCGTACTTCGGGCCGATCTGGTTGAGGATGCGAATCGACACGAGGTTCTTCGATTTCTGCAGCGCGGTGCGCATCGTCATCGGACCGTCGAAACCGCCGCCGTAGTTTTTCGGCTCCCATGCCTGGCCGCCGGTTTCCGCCGCGCTGAAAAAGAGCGGCGCGTCGTTGATGATCGTGGCGGGCCCGAGGCCCTTTTCGAGCGACGCCGAATAGATGAACGGCTTGAAGCTCGAGCCCGGCTGACGCCAGGCCTGCGTCACGTGATTGAACTTGTTCTTGTTGAAGTCGAAGCCGCCGACCAGCGAGCGGATCGCACCGTCCTGCGGCACCACTGAGACGAACGCGCCTTCCACCTGCGGCAATTGCGTGATCGACCAGTTGCCGTCATCGTTCTTCACGAGCCGCACGATGGCGCCGGGCCGGATGCGCTGATTCGGTTGCGCGCGGGGGCCGAGCGCGAACTGCGCGAAGCGCAGGCCGTCGCCCTCGATCGTCGCGACATTGCCGTCGATGAACGCCGCCTGCACCTGCTTCGGACTCGCCGCCGTGACGACGGCCGCAATGATTTCGCCGTTGTCGGGATGTTCGAGCAGCGCTTCGTCGATCGCCTGCTCGCGCCCGTCGGCGTCCGCCGGCAGATCGATGAACGCCTCCGGGCCGCGATAGCCGTGGCGGCGCTCGTAGTCCATCAAGCCTTTGCGAACCGCATGATAGGCGACGTCCTGGTCGGCCGAATCGATCGTGGTCACGACGTTCAGGCCGCGCGTGTACGCCTCTTCGCGATACTGCGCGTACATCATCTGCCGCACCATTTCCGCGACATATTCCGCGTGCACGCTGTATTCCTTGCCCATGCCCTTCACGACGAGTCGCTGCCGGCTTGCCTCGTCGTACTGCTCCGGGGTGATGTAGTGCAACTCGTACATGCGCTGCAGGATGTACTCCTGACGCACCTTCGCGCGTTTCGGATTGACGACCGGGTTATAGGCGGATGGCGCCTTCGGCAGACCGGCGAGCATCGCCGATTCGGCGAGCGTCAGGTCCTTCAGATCCTTGCCGAAGTACACGCGCGCCGCGCTCGCGAAACCGTACGCGCGCTGACCGAGATAGATCTGATTCATGTACACCTCGAGAATCTGATCCTTGCTCAGCTTCGATTCGATCTTGTACGCGAGCAGCATCTCGTAGATCTTGCGCGTGTAGGTCTTCTCGCTGGACAGGAAGAAGTTGCGCGCGACCTGCATCGTGATCGTGCTCGCGCCTTGCGTCGCATGACCGTTAGTCAGCGCGACCAAGCCGGCCCGCGCGATGCCGGTGAGATCGACGCCACCGTGCTCGTAGAAGCGCGCGTCCTCGATCGCGAGGATCGCTTTCTTCAGGCTGTCGGGCACGTCCTGGATATGCACGATGTCGCGCCGCTCTTCGCCGAATTCGCCGATCAGCACATGGTCGGCCGTATAGATTCGCAGCGGCACCTTGGGCTGGTAGTCGGTCAATGCATCGAGCGACGGCAGGTTCGGCGTTGCGACGACGAGCGCGTAGCCGAGCAGCAGCGCCACGCACACGATGCCCGCCACGATCAACCCGACCAGGCCGAGGATGAGCTTCAGCCACAACGGACGTTTGCGCTTTTTCGGCGCGGGGGGCGGGGACGTAGGAGACGTGGCTTGCATAGGAATACCGGAAAAACAGTCCCGCGATTATAGCCGCCAAGATTTTTCTGCTTTCGACAAGCTTACGAATGACGTGCAATCAGCGCACGCCGGGCCGCGCGGCAATGACTTCGCTGTAGTCCCAACTGTAGTCGCTTTGATGTCGCTCGGGGCGGCTCGAATCCGCGTTAGCCTTTCGGCCGAATGTCGTTAGGACGTGCGTCTGCCGACAATGATCCCTCGTTACTCGCGTTCGAATGGTTCGTCGCGTGAGTCAGAGGGAGGAAGTGATGGTCAATAAAAAATCGTGGCTTCAGGCGGTGCGGGCGGGCCGGCAGCGTTTCGCCGCCGGCATCGATGTGAGTTCGCAAAACGTGCGTCTGGTGGTACTGAGTCAACGCGCACGGGGCGCGCTACATCTCGAATACATGAGCACGGTGCCGCTCGCGGCCGGCGCGATGGCGGGCACTGAGATCGTCGACCGGCAGGCCGTCGGGCGCGCGTTGCGCGATGCGTTCGCCGATTTGCCGCGCGTATGCGCGACTCACGTGCTGCGTTGCGCGATGGCCGTGCCCGCGTCGGCCACGCTGACGACGACAGTGCCGCTCACCCGGCTCGCCGCGCAAAGCGACTGCGACGAGGAGGACGGCGGCGTTGCGCTCGCCGGACTCGCACCCGCGGTAATGGGAGAGGCGGAGCGCATCGCCGGGCTCGAGCGTCATGCGCTGGCGGTCGACTGGTACGTCGACGAGACGCGATCGCCGGTGCGCTCGGTGAAGATCGCCGCGACCGCGCGTCAGCATCTCGAAGCTCGAATCGAATCTGCGGCGACCGCGGGCATTTCACTCTCCGCGATCGATGGCGAGCCGCACGCCGCATTACGCGCACTGCGCTACGCAGCGAGCCGCGAGCTCGACCCGAACGAGCCGTATGCGGCGGTGTGGGTCGGTACGGACGGTGTGTACGGCTGGAGCGTCGTCGATGGCGCGAGCGTCGGCGAGATGCGCTATCCGGCGCCCGAGCATACCGATCTCGCCGACGCGTTGCGCGATCTCGTGCAGGGCGGCGAGGTCGACTGCGCGCTGATCGGCGGCGACATCGGCCTGCTCGACGGCGTGGGCTTTTCGCTCGCCGATATGGGCGATGTGCTTGGCTGCTCGGTGTTGCCGTTCGAGTGCGCGCTGCTCGCCAGCCACGCGCGGACGCTCGACGACGCGTTGCTGCATGAGCCGGCTGGCGCGGTCGCTTTTGGGCTCGCGTTGCGCGGGGTGCTGGAATGACGGGCGGTCTGTCGGTTTCGTCGGGCGTGGCCGCGAGTTCTGAGCGGTCCGATCTGCGAGCCGCTGTGCCGTGGCTCGGCGGCTTCAATCTGCTCCCATACCGCCAACGCAATGCGCGAGTTGCTCGGCGCCGCTGTATGCGTGACTGGGCTGTGGCGGCTTGCGTCGGCGCCGCGGGCGTGTTGCTCGTCGCGGGCTGGCAGACCGTCGCCGCAGCACGGCTTGATGCGCAGCGCGCGGCCGCCGGGCAGGCGCTAGCGCGGCTTGCCACGCCGCTCGCCGAGCACGCGGAGCTGTCGCGGGCCGCGCAGGAGCAGCACAAAGCCGCGGCGCGCGCCGCGGACCTCGCGACGCCGCTCGCGCATCTGCGCGATCTGCTCGAAGCGCTGAGCTTCGAGCCCGACGATCGCGTCGTATTGCGGCAGTTGCGCCAGCGCGACGACGAGACCGAATTGCTGGCGACTTCGAGCGGCCATCTCGCGTCGGCTGAGTGGCTCAAGCGGCTCGGCGCGATACACGGCGTGCGGGGCGCGGAAATGCGCGAACTGCGTCGGCCGCAGGGAAAGGGCGGCGCGTCGACGGAACATGCGATCGGCGGGCCGGTGGAGTTCGACGCGCGCCTGCGCTGGGGCGATCCGACGCCCAAAGCGACGCGCGCGTTGAAGGCTGCACGACAGGGAGGTACACGATGAGCACGACTTTTCTCGAGCCGGGCGGCGCGGCGCACGTGTGCGCCGGTTTATCGCGCTGGGTCAAGCGGGCGCGTCTGCCGCTCGAGGCTTGGAGCCGGCGCCGTCGCTGGTTCGTCGCGGTGACGATTGCCGCGCTCGTGTTCGGCCTCGGCGAGTACGTCTGGAACGCGTACGATCTCGCCGGACTGGAAGCGAGCCGCGCGGCGCTCGCGCTCAGCACGCAGCGTCTCGCGGATGCGCGGCGCGCGCTCGCGCAGCTGCCGTCGCTGCGCCGCGCGGCGGACGCGGTGCCGGCCACGGCGTCGACCGCTGTGTCGTGGAATTCCGCCGACGACGTCCGCATCGTCTCCGAGCTCGCCACGCAGAGCGGCGTCGCGTTGCTCGCGGTGGAACCGGGCACGGCGAGCGGGGAGGGCGTCGAGCGGATGCGCGCGCTGCAACTCACCGCGCGAACGGACTTCGTTCACCTGATGGCTTTCTTCCATGGGCTCGCGCAATTGCCGGTGCTGATGGTTCCCGGCGACGTGACCGTCAAGCAGGACGGCAAAGGGCTCGCGGTGGCCGCGACGTTGCAGGTGTACGACGCGCTGCGGCCGGCGCCCGAGACAGCGCTGACGAGCGCCGGCGCGAGCCGTGAGTTCGACGAGGCCGCCAACGATGACGACGAAGATGTCGTTTTCTTCGATCCGTTTGCGAAGCCGCCGATCTCCGCGAGCGGCGGGCCGGGCGATGCTTCGCAGTTGCGCCTTGTCGGCGTCCTGCGCGATCGCACCCGCGGGCTTGCGTTACTCGAAACGCCGGATGGCACAACGACGGTCGCGGCCGGGCAGCAACTGGGCGTCGAGCGGCTCACGCAGCTCGACGCGCTCGGCATTACGCTCGCGAATGGCGGCGCGTCCCGCATCCTGATGCTGACGGAGGCGTCATGATGCGCCCGCTCGAACGACGGAGCGCGGCGACGTTGGGTGCCGGACGTGAGATCCGCGTCGGCTTCGGGCTGTGTTTTGGACTCTACGTCGCTGCGACGCTGGGCGCCGGTGTCGCGCGGGCATCGACGCCACCGCTGTTGCCGCCGTTGCCGACTTACGCGGCGCTCGACGACCGCGCCGCACCGGCCAATACCGCGCAAGAGATAGCGCCGCTGCCGAGCGGCGGCATCGGCCAGGCGGTGAATCCGTTCGGCGACGTTTCTACGCAAAACGCGGCCCAGGATCCGGACGCCGTCCAGGCGAGCGCGCGTTCAGCGATAGCGCCCGACGCTTCCCCGGACGAAGTCGCCAACGGGCCGATACCGCCGCCGTCGCTAAAGCAAACCGGCACCCCGGCTCGCGACGACAGCGCCGGCACGCCGAGTCTCGAAGGCCCACCGGTCCCGCTGCCGCCGCCGTTGCGCCTCGCCGACTCATCGGCCAGTGCGGACTCGGGCCTTCCCGCGGGCAACAAGCCGATCTCGTTGAACTTCCAGCGCGCGGAACTCGGCGCGGTACTGAAAGCCTTCGCCGAATTCACCGGCCTGAACATCGTCGCCAGCGACAAAGTGCGTGGCGCCGTGTCGATACGTCTCGACAAGGTGCCGTGGCGCACCGCGTTCGACACGCTGCTCGACGTCAACAATCTGTCGATGGAGCGCCACGGCAACGTAATCTGGGTCGCGCCCGCCGCCGAGCTGGCCGCGCGCGGACGTCAGCGCTTCGAAGCCCACGCGCGCGCCGCGGACCTCGAGCCGCTCGCGAGCCGCACGTTCGAGCTGCATTACGCGCACGCCGAGGACGTGCGCCGCCTGTTGACCGGTTCCGGCACCCAGCGCGTGCTGTCCAAACGCGGCGCAGTCACTGCGGATCCGCGCACCAACCTGCTGTTCGTCACCGACCTCGCGGGGCGGCTCGAGCAGATCGCGGCGCTGATCGCGTCCGTCGATCGTCCGACCCGCCAGGTGCTGATCGAGGCTCAGATCGTCGAAGGCGACCAGGGTTTTTCACGCAATCTCGGCGTGCGGCTGTCGCTCGCCGGCACGAGCGCGGACGGTACGTCGAGGGGGCTGACGGGAGGAACGGACGGCTCCGTGTACGATCTGTCGGCCCGTCCGATCTCCGGATTCGATGCCGCGACCGCCGGCCTGACGCTGTTCGCGGCGCGCGCGACACGGCTGCTGAATCTCGAACTCTCGGCGCTCGAGTCCGAGGGGCATGGGAAAATCGTGTCGAGTCCGAGAGTCGTCACCGCAGACCGGATGAAGGCGATCGTCGAGCAGGGCACCGAGCTGCCGTATCAGGCGAAGGTCGGGCAGGGCGTATCGGGCGTGCAGTTTCGCCGCGCGACCCTCAAACTGGAGGTCGAGCCGCAGATCATGCCGGATGGCCGCGTGGTGCTGGATCTCGACGTCGCGAAGGACAGCGTCGGCGAACAGACCGACGCCGGCCCCGCGATCAACACCAAGCACGTGCAAACGCGCGTCGAGGTCGAGGATGGTGGTACGGTGTCGATCGGCGGAATTTACGAGACCGACGACCGGGACGACGTCGCGCGGGTGCCCATCCTGGGCAAAATACCGATTCTCGGCGCGTTGTTCCGCCATCGGACTCATCGCGACACGCGCAGCGAACTGGCTGTTTTCATCACACCGCGCGTGGTGCGGGAAAATTAGGGCACATGGGTCAGGCGCGCCGCCGTTCGCCGGCGGCGCCCAGGCTCGACAAGGCAGCCGCTTTGCCAGTAAGCTGCGGCACGAACTACACCGGATTAGCCAGAGGACACCGTTGCAAGCGCGGGACGCACACGCCAATGTTTTTTTCGTAGGGCTCATGGGGGCAGGAAAAACCACTGTGGGTCGGGCGGTTGCGCGCCGTCTCGAGCGCCCGTTCTTCGATTCCGACCATGAAATCGAGGCGCGCACGGGCGCGCGCATTCCCGTGATCTTCGAACTGGAGGGCGAAGCGGGCTTTCGCGATCGGGAAGCGAACGTGATCTCCGAGCTGACCGGGCGCGACAAGATCGTGCTCGCGACTGGCGGCGGTGCGGTGCTGCGGCCGGAAAACCGCGAAGCGTTGAAAAGCCGCGGCCTGGTGATCTATCTGCGCGCCAATCCGCATGACCTGTGGCTTCGCACGCGGCGGGACAAGAATCGCCCGCTGCTGCAAACGGAAGACCCCAAGGCGCGTCTCGAAGCGCTCTATGAAGTACGCGACCCGCTGTACCGCGAATGCGCGCACTTCGTGATCGAAACCGGTCGGCCCTCGGTCAATGGGCTCGTCAACATGGTTCTGATGCAGCTCGAGATGGCCGGCGTCGCCAAACATCCTGCGTCATAATGGACCGTATGATTACCGTCAACGTCGAACTGGGCGAGCGCGCCTACCCCATCCACATCGGTGCCGAGCTGATCGGGCAGACTGAGCTGTTCGAGCCGCATATCGCCGGCAACTCGGTCACGATCGTCACCAATACCACCGTCGATCCCCTCTATGGCGACAAGCTGCGCGCGGCGCTTGCGCCGCTGAACAAGCAGGTCTCCACGGTCGTTTTGCCGGACGGCGAAGCGCACAAGAATCTGCACACGCTGAACCTGATCTTCGACGCGCTGCTCGGCTCGCGCGCCGATCGCAAGACCACGCTGATCGCGCTCGGCGGAGGCGTGATCGGCGACATGACCGGATTTGCCGCCGCCTGCTACATGCGCGGTGTGCCGTTCATCCAGGTGCCGACCACGTTGCTGTCGCAGGTGGATTCGTCGGTCGGCGGCAAGACCGGCATCAATCATCCGCTTGGCAAAAACATGATCGGCGCGTTCTACCAGCCGCAGGCGGTGATTGCTGACATCAGCGCGTTGCGTACGTTGCCCGAGCGCGAACTCGCAGCGGGCATCGCTGAGGTCATCAAGACGGGGGCGATCGCCGACGCCGGTTTCTTCGCCTGGATCGAAGCCCATATCGAGGCTTTGAACCGCTGCGAACCGGACGCGTTGACCGAGGCTGTCAAGCGCTCGTGCGAGATCAAGGCGTCCGTGGTGGCGCAGGACGAGCGCGAAGGTGGTCTACGCGCAATCCTCAACTTCGGCCACACGTTCGGCCACGCGATCGAAGCCGGGCTCGGCTATGGCGAGTGGCTGCACGGGGAGGCGGTCGGCTGCGGAATGGTGATGGCGGCGGATCTATCCGTGCGCCTCGGCCATCTGGACGAAGCGTCGCGCAAGCGGCTCGTCGATGTGGTGGTTGCCGCGCATTTGCCCACTCGTGCTCCCGCGCTAGGCGCGGATCGCTATGTCGAGCTGATGCAGATCGACAAGAAAGCGGAAGCCGGCGCGATCAAGTTCATTGTGCTGAAGCGTTTCGGCGAGACACTGATTACCCAGGCGCCCGACGCCGACGTGCATGCGACGCTGGCCGCCGCCGTCTAGATCCACCACGGCCCTGCAGCTACGCTTTACGCACTCGCGTCACGAGGCGCCGCCCATGTTTCGGAGAACCCGGTGACTGACAGGCGCAGCGACGATACCCAGCATGACCCGAGCGCGCGCGCAGCCGCCGGGAATGGCGCCATCGCCGCGGATACCGCTGCCGCCGTCGCCACACCCGCCGTCGCCGCGCCGACCCAGCAGGCGCTCGAAGCGCATCTCGCGCCGTACGCCGCGCATTCGAGCCAGTCACGCGGGCGTCGCTATGCGGAACCGCCGCCGAGCGCGCGCACCGAGTTTCAGCGCGACCGCGACCGCATCGTCCACTCGACCGCATTCCGGCGGCTCGAATACAAGACTCAGGTATTCGTCAATCACGAGGGCGACCTGTTTCGCACGCGGCTCACCCATAGCCTCGAAGTTGCGCAGATTGCGCGCTCGGTCGCGCGCAATCTGCGCGTCAACGAAGATCTAGTCGAAGCGATTTCACTGGCGCACGATCTCGGCCATACGCCGTTCGGCCATGCCGGCCAGGATGCGTTGAACGAATGCATGCGCGAGCATGGCGGCTTCGAGCACAATCTGCAGAGCCTCGTGGTCGTCGACGAACTAGAAGAGCATTACGGAGCGTTCAATGGCCTGAACCTGTGCTTCGAGACGCGCGAAGGCATTCTCAAGCATTGCTCGCGCGACAACGCGCGCCGGCTCGGCGCATTGGGCGAGCGCTTTCTCGAAGGACGGCAACCGTCGCTCGAAGCGCAGATCGCCAACGTCGCCGACGAAATCGCATACAACAATCATGACGTCGACGACGGATTGCGCTCCGGGCTGCTGTCGCTCGAGCAGCTCGCCGAAGTGGAGCTCTGGCAGACGCACTGCGAGGCGGCGCGCGGCGACTACCCGCAGATCGAAGGGCGTCGGCTGATTCACGAGACGGTGCGGCGCGTGATCAACACGCTGATCGTCGATTTGATCGAGACGACGCGGGCCAATCTCGCGCGCTACGCGCCCGCATCGCTCGACGACGTGCGCGCGGCGCCACCGCTCGTCGCGCACAGCGATGCAATCGCCGCGCAGGCGGCGGCGCTCAAGCGCTTTCTGTTCCGGAACATGTACCGGCACTATCGCGTGATGCGCATGGCCAACAAGGCGCGCCGCGTCGTGGTCGGCCTGTTCGACGCGTTCACCGACGACCCTCGGCTGCTGCCACCGGACTATCAGTCCGCCGATGCGGCGCGCCAGCCGCGTTTGATCGCACATTACATCGCGGGAATGACCGATCGCTATGCGCTGAAGGAGTATCGGCGGCTGTTCGTGATCGACGACAACTAGTCGCTCGCGGCTAGGCGCGTGCGAAGGCGCGGCAAAGGGGTACTGGCCGGTCTTGCGGGAACCTGAAGCGCCCGTCGAACCCTTGCCAGCACCATCGAGCCGCGCAAGCCCGCGTCAACGCGAGCGGGATGCGAGCAGCGCCCCCGCCACTAGCGCAAGCCCGCCGACGATCGCGATCGTCTGCCACGGATTTTCATGCACGTAGTGATCGGCGTCGGACATTGCGACGCCCGCGCGGTCGCGCATTGCGTCACGCGTGTCGTTCAGCCGCTCGCGCGCGGCGTCCAGCTGTTTGCGCAGCTTGCCGCGCAGGGCCACGGCATCGGCCTGCGTGCCGTCGGACAAGGTCGATTCGAGTTCCGACAGCAGGGTGCGCAACTCGACCGCGATATCTTCGGCCGCATGGCGGCTATGGCGAGCAATGCGCCGGGCGCGGCGACTCGCGCTGGTCCAGGATTCGCCGAGGGCGTCTCGTGTATTTGGAAGTGCTGTCATGGTCGCTCCGTCGATGAGTTGAAAGGCCCCGCGCATCGTCGCGCGGACACGCTATGCGCAGACGCAGTATCACGTTGCAGCGTAGGAATCGCCATCTGAACGCAACTTCGATGCCAAGCGCTGCATCGCCCGGAACGCTGCACCCGTGCGGCTCGCGTCAGAAAGGCGAACTCATCTCATGGCCTGATTTTGCAGATCGGCGCGCCGAATCCGCGTCAAATTTACAAACGCTCATGCGCGTGAGCCTGTCATCCCGTGCAATTGAGACGCCAAATGAAAACGCCGTCATCGGCTCGATGACGGCGTTTCCCAAGGGCGAAAATTCGACTACCCTAATTCAAGCCACCCGATCTCGCGAGGCGTTAGAAACGGTAACCGACGTTGACGTAGGTGACGATCGGGTTCAGCTTGATCTTGGTTTGCGATTGCACGGTCAGCGTGCCGACCGGCGTGGTCGACGCCGAACTGAGCTTTGCGGTCGTGCTGAGCGGCAAGTACGAGATCGACACGCCGGCAAACCAGTGCTGATTGAAGGCGTACGTGAAGCCCGCATTAAACACGGGTTCCCACGAACTATCCGTCGACACGCTGGTCGGACCATGCAGAACATTGGCTTCGAATGCGCTGTTGGAAATCTCTGCGCTGGTGAACCAGACGCGGCTTACACCGACACCGAGATACGGTCGGAACGAAGCGGTCGGCGCGTTGAAGTAGTACTTGAAAAGCAGAGTCGGGCTCCACTGTTTGGCCTGCCCGAGCTTGCCGAACTGCTCGAAGCTTCCCGTGCCGTACAGGTCGAAAGTAGGGGGGACGCCAATGACGAATTCGGTTGCGATGTGGTCCGTGACGAAATAGCCGGCGGTGAAACCGATGGTATCGGCCGAACTCAGCGAGGCCCCGGTGTTGGATTCGGTGATGTTGGTCGGGCTACCGCCAATGCTGGTCACTCTCAGCGGGTCGCTGCTCGATTGGGGCGCCAGATGGAACCAGCCCGTCGTGAAGTAAAAGGTGCCGGCCGATTGCGCGTGCGCTGCCGTGTTCATGCAGGCTAGCACCGCCATCCCCGTTACGGCCTGTTTTAATTTCATATGTGCTCCTCCAAAAAAGGCCCGCTCATTATGACCACAACGTTTGAAACAAACCATACGCGGCGGTTAGAGTTTTCTCCCTAAGCGCCGCGTGGTTTCTGGCTTGGCCGCATGGCGCCGAACCCTGCGCCCATGCGGCTCTTCGGACCTTCGGGTATATACCAACGCGACTATTGGACACTCCAGCATGGCACGGCTTGCACGTCTTTATGTCCCCGACCAGCCGCAGCACGTCATCCTCCGCGGGCTCGACCAGCAGCCCGCCTTCGTCGACGACCAGGACTACGAGCTTTTCATCGACTGTCTGAAGGCGGCTTCCCGGGACCATCACCTCTCCATCCACGCTTACGCCTTGATGCCGGGCGCCGTCCAACTGCTCGTCACGCCCACCGAGGAGTCGAGCCTGCCCAAGGCGATGCAGGCTGTCGGGCGGCGCTACGTCGCGCACTTCAACCGGCGCTATGCGCGTCGCGGCACCTTGTGGGAAGGCCGTTACCGCGCCACGGTGATCGAAGGTGAGCGCTACTTCCTGCTGGCGAGCCGGGTCGTCGAAATGTGTCCGGTGCGCTTGCAACTGGTCAACGCGGCCGAAGATTACCGCTGGTCGAGCTATCGTCATCACATCGGCCTTACGCTCGACAGCCTGATCACGGATCACCCTCTCTATTGGTCGCTCGGCAACACGCCGTTCGAGCGACAGCGCGCTTATCGCGAACTGTGCGAGCAGCCGCTCGACGAGCGCGAGGCAAGCCAGCTCCAGCAGGCCACGTTGAAAGGCTGGGTGCTGGGCAGCGATACCTACCGCGAATGGGCGGCACGCGCCGCGAACCGGCGTGTGTCGCCGCTGCCGCGTGGCCGGCCTCGCAAGGTTCGCGAGACGCCGCATACCCAGTGAGCCGACGGCGAGGCGGCACGCTGGCATTGTCGGCCGAGTTGCGTTGATTCGGAAAAGCAAGCTTTACATCGAGGGTTGCATGAAGGCGGCATTTCGTATGCCGTTTTCTTTTGTCCATAAATTGATATGGCACCAATAAAAATTACCCGCAATGCACCAATTTGATAATCGGGTCCAGATCACTACGTTTTATTTGCTATTTCATTGATTCGTCGCGTATATTCCGATTTCCGATGCTTTTCGTCCGGCGCAGTACTGCTGTCAGAACGGCGCCGTCGTGGTTGCGAAGCGCACTGCGGCAAAAAAACAATGGTTTAACGGCCTGTCCGGCCCCCTCACAGACGGTGTCCCAATGAACGACCACCAGCAACCGATTCACCCGGTTCCCGCCGCCCAAGGTCTGTACGACCCGCAGAACGAGCATGACGCCTGCGGCGTCGGCTTCGTCGCCCATATCAAGGGACATAAAAGTCACGAAATCATCCAGCAGGGCCTGAAGATCCTCGAGAACCTCGACCACCGGGGCGCCGTCGGCGCCGATCCGCTGATGGGCGACGGCGCGGGCATCCTGATCCAGATTCCGGACGGCTTCTATCGCGAAGAGATGGCAAGGCAGGGCGTGACGCTGCCGCCGGCTGGCGAATACGGCGTCGGCATGATTTTCCTGCCGAAGGAGCACGCGTCGCGCATCGCCTGCGAACAGGAGCTGGAGCGCACGGTGAAGGCCGAAGGCCAGGTCGTGCTCGGCTGGCGCGACGTGCCGGTCGACCACGCCATGCCGATCTCGCCGACCGTGAAGGCAAGCGAGCCGCTGATCCGCCAGATCTTCATCGGCCGCGGCAAGGACATCATGGTGACCGACGCGCTCGAGCGAAAGCTGTACGTGATCCGCAAGACCGCGAGCCACCGCATCCAGGCGCTCAAGCTCAAGCACGGCAAGGAATACTTCGTGCCGTCGATGTCGGCGCGCACCGTCGTCTACAAAGGTCTGCTGCTCGCGGGCCAGGTCGGCGTGTACTACCGCGATCTGCAGGACGAGCGCACCATCTCGGCGCTCGCGCTCGTGCACCAGCGCTTCTCGACCAACACGTTCCCGGCCTGGGAACTGGCTCACCCGTACCGCATGATTGCCCACAACGGCGAAATCAACACCGTGAAGGGCAACGTCAACTGGCTGAACGCGCGCACCGGCGCGATCGCCTCGCACGTGCTCGGCGACGATCTGCCGAAGCTGTGGCCGCTGATCTATCCGGGCCAGTCGGATACGGCCTCGTTCGACAACTGTCTCGAACTGCTCGTGATGGCCGGCTACCCGCTCGTCCACGCAATGATGATGATGATCCCGGAAGCCTGGGAACAGCACACGCTGATGGACGAGAACCGCCGCGCGTTCTACGAGTACCACGCCGCCATGATGGAGCCGTGGGACGGACCCGCCGCGATCGCGTTCACCGACGGCCGTCAGATCGGCGCAACGCTCGACCGTAACGGCCTGCGTCCGGCGCGCTACATCGTCACCGACGACGACCTCGTCATTATGGCGTCGGAGGCCGGCACACTGGCGATCGCCGAGTCGAAGATCGTCAAGAAGTGGCGTTTGCAGCCGGGCAAGATGTTCCTGATCGACATGGAGCACGGCCGCATCATCGATGACAAGGAACTGAAGGACAACCTCGCGAACGCCAAGCCGTACAAGAGCTGGATCGACGCCGTGCGCATCAAGCTCGACGAGATCGAGGCGAAGGCCGAAGACGTCGTGACCGAACGCCGCGAAGCGGCTGCCCTGCTGGATCGCCAGCAGGCGTTCGGCTACACCCAGGAAGACCTGAAGTTCCTGATGGCACCAATGGCGCAAGCGGGCGAGGAAGCCGTCGGTTCGATGGGCAACGACTCGCCGCTCGCGGTCATGTCCAACAAGAACAAGACGCTCTATCACTATTTCAAGCAGTTGTTCGCGCAGGTCACGAACCCGCCGATCGACCCGATCCGCGAAAACATGGTGATGTCGCTCGTGTCGTTCGTCGGCCCGAAGCCGAATCTGCTCGACACGAACAACATCAACCCGCCGATGCGTCTCGAAGTGTCGCAGCCGGTACTCGACTTCAAGGACATCGCGAAGATCCGCGCGATCGATCAGTACACCGGCGGCAAGTTCAGTTCGTACGAGCTGAACATCTGCTATCCGGTCGCGTGGGGCAAGGAGGGCATCGAGGCACGCCTCGCGTCGCTGTGCGCGGAAGCCGTCGACGCGGTCAAGTCCGGCTACAACATGCTGATCGTGTCGGACCGCAAGACCGATCGCGATAACGTCGCGATTCCAGCGCTACTCGCTACCGCCGCGATCCACACGCACCTCGTGCAGCAGGGTCTGCGCACGAGCACCGGTCTCGTCGTCGAAACCGGTTCGGCGCGTGAAACGCACCACTTCGCGCTGCTCGCGGGCTATGGCGCGGAAGCCGTGCACCCATATCTCGCGATGGAAACGCTGAGCCAACTCGCGGCAGGCCTGAAGGGCGACCTGTCGCCGGAAAAGGCCGTCTACAACTTCACGAAGGCAGTCGGCAAGGGTCTGCAGAAGGTCATGTCGAAGATGGGCATTTCGACCTACATGTCTTACACCGGCGCGCAGATTTTCGAGGCGGTCGGTCTCGCGTCCGATCTGGTGTCGAAGTACTTCCACGGCACGTCGTCGAAGGTCGGCGGCATCGGTCTGTTCGACGTCGCGGAAGAAGCGATCCGTCTGCATCGCGACGCGTTCGGCGACAACCCGGTCCTCGCCAATATGCTCGACGCGGGCGGCGAGTACGCCTACCGCGTGCGTGGCGAAGAACATATGTGGACGCCGGATGCGATCGCCAAGCTGCAGCACTCGGCGCGCAGCAACTCCTACCAGACGTACAAGGAATACGCGCATCTGATCAACGATCAGACCAGGCGTCACATGACCTTCCGCGGCCTGTTCGAGTTCAAGCTCGATCCGACCAAGGCGATCCCGCTCGACGAAGTCGAGCCGGCGAAGGAAATCGTCAAGCGCTTCGCGACCGGCGCGATGTCGATGGGGTCGATCAGCACGGAAGCGCACGCCACGCTCGCCGTCGCGATGAACCGCATCGGCGGCAAGTCGAACACCGGTGAAGGCGGTGAAGACGCGAACCGTTATCGCAACGAACTGCGCGGCATTCCGATCAAGAATGGCGACACGATGAAGTCCGTGATCGGCGACGAAGTGGTCGTCGACATTCCGCTCAAGGAAGGCGACTCGCTGCGCTCGCGCATCAAGCAGGTCGCGTCGGGCCGCTTCGGCGTGACCGCGGAGTACCTCGCGTCGGCCGACCAGATCCAGATCAAGATGGCGCAGGGCGCGAAGCCGGGCGAAGGCGGTCAGCTGCCGGGCCACAAGGTGTCGGACTACATCGGCAAGCTGCGTTACTCGGTGCCGGGCGTCGGCCTGATTTCGCCGCCGCCGCACCACGACATCTACTCGATCGAAGACCTGGCGCAGCTCATTCATGATCTGAAGAACGTGAACGCGTCGTCGAGCATCTCGGTGAAGCTCGTGTCGGAGTCGGGCGTCGGTACGGTTGCCGCCGGTGTCGCGAAGGCGAAGGCCGATCACGTCGTGATCGCGGGTCATGACGGCGGCACCGGTGCGTCGCCGCTGTCGTCGATCAAGCATGCGGGCACGCCGTGGGAACTGGGTCTCGCCGAAACGCAGCAGACGCTGGTGCTGAACCAGCTGCGCGGCCGGATTCGCGTGCAGGCCGACGGTCAGATGAAGACCGGCCGCGACGTCGTGATCGGCGCGCTGCTCGGTGCGGACGAGTTCGGCTTCGCGACGGCGCCGCTCGTCGTCGAAGGCTGCATCATGATGCGCAAGTGCCATCTGAACACGTGCCCGGTCGGCGTCGCGACGCAAGATCCGGTGCTGCGCGCGAAGTTCCAGGGGCAGCCTGAGCACGTCGTGAACTTCTTCTTCTTCGTCGCCGAAGAGGCGCGCGAAATCATGGCGCAACTCGGTATCCGCAAGTTCGACGACCTGATCGGCCGCGCGGAACTGCTCGACACGAAGAAGGGCATCGAGCACTGGAAGGCGAAGGGCCTCGACTTCTCGCGCGTGTTCTACCAGCCGCAAGTGCCGGCGGAAGTCGCGCGCAAGCACGTCGACGTGCAGGATCACGGCCTCGACCGCGCGCTCGACCACACGTTGATCGAGAAGGCGAAGGCCGCGATAGAGAAGGGCGAGCATGTGTCGTTCATCCAGCCGGTGCGCAACGTGAACCGCACGGTCGGCGCGATGCTGTCGGGCACGATCGCGAAGAAGTACGGTCACGAAGGTCTCGCGGACGACGCGATCCACATCCAGCTGAAGGGCACCGCGGGTCAGAGCTTCGGCGCGTTCCTCGCGAAGGGCGTTACGCTGGATCTGGTCGGCGACGGCAACGACTACGTGGGCAAGGGCCTGTCGGGCGGCCGCATCATTATCCGTCCGACCAACGATTTCCGCGGCAAGTCGGAAGAGAACATCATTTGCGGCAACACGGTGATGTACGGCGCGATCGATGGTGAAGCGTTTTTCCGCGGCGTCGCGGGGGAGCGTTTCTGCGTGCGTAACTCGGGCGCGACGGCGGTTGTAGAAGGCACCGGCGATCACGGTTGCGAATACATGACGGGTGGCACGGTCGTCGTGCTCGGCGAGACGGGCCGTAACTTCGCCGCCGGTATGTCGGGCGGCATCGCGTACGTGTTCGATCCGGACGGCATGTTCGCGAGCAAGTGCAACAAGTCGATGGTCGCGCTCGAACCGGTGCTGCAACAGGCCGAGCAGGAGCGCACGGTCGATCAGGGCGTGTGGCATCGCGGCACGACCGACGAAGCGCTGCTCAAGGGGCTCATCGAGCGTCACTTCCAGTTCACGGGCTCCCCGCGCGCGAAGGCGCTGCTCGAAAACTGGGACGCGGCACGTCGTCAGTTCGTGAAGGTGTTCCCGACCGAATACAAGCGCGCGCTCGGCGAACTCGCCGCGAAGAAGGCGAACAACGAAGTGCTCGCTGCCTGAGCTGCGTTCACGCAAATCACCTTTAGACCCACCCGCCGCGCTCCGATCGATCGACGCGCGGCGGGTCCAGATTACCCCTAGATACAGATAGAGAAGAGAACCACATGGGCAAGGCAACCGGTTTTCTCGAGTTCGAACGTCGCCACGAGACGTACGAGGCTCCGCTCACGCGTGTGAAGCACTACAAGGAATTCGTCGCGGCACTGACCGATGACGAAGCGAAGATTCAAGGCGCGCGTTGCATGGACTGCGGCATTCCGTTCTGCAACAACGGCTGCCCGGTCAACAACATCATTCCGGACTTCAACGACCTGGTATTCCGTCAGGACTGGAAGAACGCGATCGAAGTGCTGCATTCGACCAACAACTTCCCCGAGTTCACCGGTCGCATCTGCCCGGCGCCGTGCGAAGCGGCATGCACGCTCGGCATCAACGACGACCCGGTCGGCATCAAGTCGATCGAGCACGCAATCATCGACAAGGCTTGGACCGAAGGCTGGGTCGCGCCGCAAACGCCGAAGCACAAGACCGGCAAGAAGGCCGCCGTGGTCGGTTCGGGCCCCGCGGGTCTGGCGGCCGCGCAGCAGCTCGCGCGCGCCGGTCATGACGTGACCGTGTTCGAGAAGAACGACCGCATCGGCGGCCTGCTGCGATACGGCATCCCTGATTTCAAGCTGGAGAAATGGCAGATCGATCGCCGCATGCGCCAGATGGAAGCCGAAGGCGTGACGTTCCGCACTAACGTGTTCATCGGCATGCCGGACTCGTTGCCGGCGCACATCGGCAACACGGCGAAGGAAACCATCACGCCGGCGGAACTGAAAGAACAGTTCGACGCGGTTGTGATCGCCGGTGGTTCGGAAACGCCGCGCGATCTGCCGGTGCCGGGCCGCGAGCTCGAAGGCGTGTACTACGCGATGGAGTTCCTGCCGCAGCAGAACAAGGTCAACGCCGGCGACAAAGTGCCGAACCAGCTGGTCGCGAAGGGCAAGCACGTCGTCGTGATCGGCGGCGGCGATACCGGTTCGGACTGCGTGGGCACGTCGAACCGTCACGGCGCGAAGAGCGTCACGCAGTTCGAACTGCTGCCGCAGCCGCCCGAAGAAGAGAACAAGCCGCTCGTGTGGCCGTACTGGCCAATCAAGCTGCGCACGTCGTCGTCGCATGAGGAAGGCTGCGAGCGCGATTGGGCGGTCGCCACCAAGCGCCTCGAAGGCAAGAACGGCAAGGTCGAAAAGCTGATCGCCGCGCGGGTCGAATGGAAGGACGGCAAGATGGTCGAAGTGCCGAACTCCGAATTCGAAATGAAGGCCGACCTCGTGCTGCTCGCGATGGGCTTCACGCAGCCGGTTTCGCCGGTGCTCGAAGCATTCGGCGTCGACAAGGATGCGCGCGGCAACGTGCGCGCCGCAACCGAGGGCGACAAGGCGTACTACACGTCGGTGGACAAGGTGTTCACGGCGGGCGACATGCGCCGCGGCCAGTCGCTGGTGGTGTGGGCGATCCGCGAAGGCCGTCAGTGCGCGCGTTCGGTCGATGCGTTCCTGATGGGTCATTCGGAGCTACCGCGTTAAGCATCTCCGGCTGGTGTGCGTACAGTGTTCGAGGTCGCGCGCACCGGCCATGATTTGCGGGAAGAGGTGGAGACGACAAGGCGCCCCATGAAGGGCACCTTTTAGCGGTAAAGCGACGCAGTAATACGAGCCGGGCTCGCCTGTATGGGCGAGCCCGGTTTTCGTTTTTTAGGCGCCGTGCGTGACGTCCGTGCCATTTTGGTCGGCGACCGGCAGCGCGGCCAAATACCCCTTCACCGGACAGAGCGGCACCTTCATGCCGCGCTATCGACGCCGAGCGCGACGACTACCGCGTCCGCCAAGGGTCCCGGCGCCGCGAGCGCCGGCTGCGCGAGCTCGAGGTCGTGCGGCGTTCATGCGGATCAACCGTCCCTCATTTTTCTTACGAACCCCTACGATGTAACGCAAAAGTTATCGGTGAACGTTAAACTGCGTCTGCAGCCCCGGCTGCCCCACCCATTGCTCCTATACACTTGTCGCCCCCGATGTCCGTTACCGCGAAAAGCCGTTCGCCGTTCCGCGCCCTTGAGAGCACAACCGTGCCCGTGGGACCCGGCATGCCCGGCGCACCGTCGGCGGCGCGGCGACGCTTTCTGACGGGCTCGGCGGGTGCGATGCTGGCCGCAGGCTTCGGCAGCACCCTGCTGTCCGCGTGCGGCGGCAGTCTCGAAGCCGAACAGCCGGCCACACCGCGCCTGGTGTCGGTCAGCAATTTCCGCGATGTCGGCGGCGCAGGCGCGGGCTACCAGACCGTCGACGGCAAACAGATGCGGCGCGGCGTGTTCTATCGCGCCAACGCGCTGACGCTGAGCGGCACGGACGCGGCGACGCTCGACAAGCTCGGCATCGTGTCGGTCTACGACCTGCGCACGCCCGCCGAAATCGCGCGCACCGCTGACGTGCTGCCGAGCGGCGCGACAACCTCCACCCTGAATGCGCTCGGCACGAACGACTTCGTCGCGCCCCTGTTCGATGCCCCCGCCGAGGCCGTCGCGTTCATGCAGGCTCAGGCGCGCGCGTATGTGACGGGCGGCCCGCAGCGAGCCGCGTATGGTGCCTTGCTCGGCGCGCTCGCCAATGGCACGGGCGCGCAGCTATTCCATTCGAGCGCGGGCAAGGATCGCGCGGGCTGGGTGGCGGCGCTCCTGCTCAGCATCGCCAATGTGCCGCTCGACGTGATCATGCAGGACTATCTGCTGAGCAACGTCTATCTCGCGCAATCGATCGGCGCGCAAACCAGCGCGTTGCGCGCGCAGGAAGGCGCTGCCATCGCAACGGCGAGAGCGCCGTTGCTCGACGTCGACGACAATTATCTGCAGGCGGGCTTCGACCAGGTGCAGGCAAGCTACGGCACGATGGCGAGCTACCTGACGCAAGGCCTCGGTCTTTCCACGGCGACGGTCGACGCGCTGCGCAATCGGCTCGTGCATTGACGCGCTTCACTGTCGGACTTCACTGTCGCGCTTCGCTGGCCTTGCGACAGAAAAAAAGTCCGCCCCAGGGGTGCGGGCGGACCGAGAAGGGCGGCATCGAGGTTGCCAGGCGCGACTATAAGGCGCTCGCCCGCGCGATGATCGGTGCGGTAAGGGTGCGTAAGTGGCCCGGTCCGCGCACAGCTGTCTGCACGCATCGTCATGGCAGCGTGGGGTCCGCCGGCAGTTCGATCTGTACTTCGAGCCCGCCGCCCGCGTGATTGCGCACCAGGCAGCGTCCGCCGCGATCGTGCGCGAGCCGCGCGACGATCGCGAGACCGAGCCCGCAATGGCCTTCGCCGCCGCGCGCGGCGTCCAGCCGCACGAACGGCTTCATCGCCGCGGCGATGCGATCGTCGGGAATGCCGGGCCCGTGGTCGCGCACGCTGATCGTCCAATGACGGTCGTTGCATGTGGTTGAGATTTCCACCGGCGGCATGCCGTGCTCGAGCGCATTGTCGACGAGGTTGGTCACGAGCCGGTCGAGCAGCGTGCGCGGCAGCGTGAACGCGGGTCCGGCGCGCAGGTCGAGCGCGAAGAGCGGCGTTTCGGCGGAGGCCATGATATCGGCGGTTTCAGCGGCCTCCGTGTGATCGCCAGCGGAAAACTGCTCGCGCAAAAACTCGTCGACTGCGACGGGCGGCCCGGCGTCCGCCGATTGGCCGGCGAATTCGAGGAACTGCTGGACGATGTTGGTCAGCGAATCGACGTCGCGGATCAGGCCGGCGCGCTCGTTTTCATCGACCAGCACGCTTGCGCGCAGCTTCAGGCGCGTGAGCGGCGCTTTCAGATCGTGCGCGACGCCGGCGAGCATCACCGCCTGGTCGTCGCCGGCTTCGTTCAGGCGCCGCATCATGTCGTTGAACGAGCCGATCAGATCGCGCAACTCCCGCGGGCCCTGCACCGGCACGGGTTCGGGCCGGCCGCCCGAGCCGAACGCGCGCGACGCACCGGCGACGCGCGACAGCGGCCGCTGCATCTGCCACACCGCGAACAACGACAGGATCAACCCCGCGATCAGCATCGATACCGATTCGATCAGAAAGCGCGGCGGCGGCGGTAGGTCGACCGGCACGACGACCCAGTTCGACTTGCCCGGAAACAGCACCCACAGTTGCGGTGGACGCAGATCGTCGACGGCGATCTGCGTGCCGGCCGGCACGTTCTCGCGCAGATGCCGGCTCAGCTCGACCAGCGTATGCTCGTGCGGCTCGCGCAGATGCACGCTGGTCGGCATGTTCCAGGTGGGCACCAGATGCACGCGCATCGCGGGCGCGAGCGCGGCGCCCTTGATCGGCTCGCCGTTGATCGCCTGCAGCACCAGCAGAATGCCGCGCGCGAAGCCGTCGATCTCATGGCGTGGCGGCTGCATCGTCACCAGCACGAACCAGCTCGCCTGAATCGCGAATAGCACCGCCGCCGACAGCAACGCCATTCTGCCGAACAGCGTGTTCAGCGGATTCTTCATGCGCTTGGTACGGCCTCGTCCTCGAAAGGCGTGCCGTTGGCGTCGGGCACGAACACGTAGCCCTGGCCGCGCACCGTTTGCACGTAGCACGGGTTCGACGGGTCGTCCTCGATCACGCGGCGCAGACGCCAGATCGGCACGTCGAGGCTGCGGTCGCGGAACGCGAGGTTGTCGCGATGCACGAGATCGTGAATCAGCACGCGCGACAGCACCTTGTACGGATTGTTGACGAAGATCTTCAGCAGCGCGAATTCGCTGTCGCGCAGCGGCAGCTTGGCGTCGTCGCGGGTCAGCGCGCGCGTGGCGAAGTCCAGTTCGAACGGACCGAAGCGATAGCGCTTGCGCGCTTCGGGCGCGCTCGTGGTGGGCGGCCCGCGCCGGCGCAGCACGGTCTGGATGCGCACGAGCAGCTCGCGCGGATCGAACGGCTTGGTCAGGTAGTCGTCCGCCCCGAGGGACAGACCGACGATGCGGTCGGCCACCGTGCCGCGCGCGGTCACGAAGATCACCGGGATGTCGTCGCCGGCGGCGCGCAACGCGGTGAGCGCGCGCAGGCCGTCGGTGTTCGGCATCATGATGTCGAGCACGACGACCGACGGCCGCTCACGTTCGAGACGACGCTGCAAATGAGTGCCGTCATGCAGCACGGACGCGTCGAAGCCGTTCGACTGCAGGAACTTGCAAAGCAGATCGCGAACGACCGGATCGTCGTCGACGATAAGGACCTGTGGATTCATGGCGAAATTCTAGACTGCGGGGCTCGACGCGCGACCGGGCATTTCCTTACCAACGCTTACTGTGTGCCGCGTGGCGCTGGCGCACTCGCGCCGGGCAGGTCAACGAAGGTTCAGCGGCTACTTTAGCACCGCCTGATCCGGCTATCCGCAACGACCGGCACCCGATGACAACGGCCCGCAAGCACTCGAAAACACTCGCAAGCGCCCGGAACCGTTCGTAACAACCGCGCGAAAGCATGCTTTGCTTGGCCCATCGCCGGCATTTGCGCGGCGCGATGATTCGTCCAGCAACACGTCGCGTCGCACGCCGAACGAGGCCCGCAGCCTCGGGCGACGGCGCGCAATGTTCAACCGACACCGGCGCGCAGTGCGCACTTTCGCGAGGGCCATCATGACGATCCACAATACGCTCAGTTCCACGCCTTTCTCCCCGTTGGCGAATGCGCCGGCCACCGACAAGCCCGCCAGCGCCAGTTCGAGCTCCACCGGCGCCGCGGTGAAATCGCAGCAGAGCGCCGCGCTTGCGCAACCCGCACCGGGGACGGGGCTGGTCGGCCATCTGGTCAACACGACGGCGTGAGCTGACGAGGCCCGCATGCCGTTATCAACAACCCCTGAAGATCGGTCGCGTGCCGTGGCATGGCTGGTTGTCGGCGCGCTGCTATTGCCGCTCGGTGGCTGCGGCGCCGCCGCGCTGCCGTGCCGGCTCACAGCGGCGACCCTGAAAGTGCTGCCGGTCGTCGGCCATGCGGCAGCGACGCCTTTCGACGCGTGCGCTTCCGCGATCGATTGACTCATGAGGCTGCCCCGGATGGTTGGTGCGCTGATGCTGCTAAGCGGTGTGCTGTCGTGCGCCGCGCATGCGCAGCCCGTCGCGCGCAGTACGAAGGCGGCTAGTGCGGCATCGAATGGCGTTGCCGCCGGCACGCGCGGGCGCTCGCAACACGCACCGTTTGCCTTCCGCGGCATCGCGCTCGGCATCACGATCGACGAATTTCGTGCGGGCTCGAGCGTGCGTGCGACGCCGGTAGGCAGCGTGCCGATCTGCGAGACGGACGTGCAGGCCGGTGCGCTCGGCATGCGGCTGAAGTCGCACGATAGCCTGAGCGTGGCGTGCCGCTGGGCGCATCGCGACGACGACCGTTGGGCGGTGTCGCAGGCGGTGGTGGATGGCACGCCGGCGCTCGAGCATGTAATGCGCTTCACGCGCATCGACGGGCAGGGCGCGCTGCGTCTGTACGAGATGTCGTTCGTGATCGACCAGCTGACCGCCGAGGATCTGCGCGACGCGCTCGAGGACCGTTACGGGCCGCCGCGTCTCGCGACGCGCAACGCGGCTGCACCGGGCGCGATGCCGATGTACGTATGGGAGAACGCGGTGAGTTCGATCACGCTGTGTTTTTTGCCGGGCAGCCGCAAGGGCACGCTCACGTATCTGCTGAAGGGCTCGGATGCGTGGATGAAAGCGGTGGTGCGGCAATGGCAGGCGAGCGGCGCCGACGCCGGCTGACCCGCGTTGACGATTGCCTGGCAGGTCTGAGCATTGGTGCGACCCCTAAGACGGAACCGGGCGGCGTCTGGCTGGCGCCGCCTCGTTTCAACTCCATTTCACCTTTCCCGCCACGGAGCCAGCATGACCGCGCTACGTCTCACCATCGTGCTCGGCGCCGCGAGCTGTCTCGCGGCCTGTTCGAGCACGCAGACCCGGTCGATCGTCGAAACGCCGATGGCGCCGCCGTTGGCGTCCGCGCCGTTGAACGTCAACACGCAAGGCGCGATCTATCAGGCCGGCGCGCCGCTGCTGTTGTATGAGGCGCCGCGCGCGCAGCACATCGGCGACGTACTGACGATTCGGCTCGCCGAATCGTATAGCGGCAACCACAGCGCGAGCGCATCGGCGAACCGCGCGAGCAGCATCACCGCGACCGCGGCGGACCAATCGACGAATGCCGCCGCGCGGCTCGCGAAACTGTTCAACATCGGCTCGGCCAGCACCGACTACAAAGGGCAGGGCAATCTGAGCGACATCAGCGATATGACGGGCACGCTCGCCGTGACCGTAATCGGCACGGTATCGGGCGGCAATCTCGTCGTGTCTGGCGAGAAGGTGATCGCGATGAGCGGGACCCGCGACCGGCTGCGGCTGTCGGGCATCGTCAATCCCAAGGATATCGAAGCAGGCAATTACGTCGCGTCGAGCAAGGTCGCGAACGCGCGCATCGAACAGTCGGGCCTCGGCATGGTGAACGATGCGACGACGATGGGCTGGCTGCAGAGGATGTTTCTGAGCGTGCTGACGTTTTGAGCGTCAGCCGCGTCGGTGCGGGTGCGCGCGGCGCCGCTAGCCGAGCGGCGGCGCAAGACCGCGCTCGGCCGCGCCCATCTCGCCGTCCGGCACGAACACATAACCGCGTCCCCACACCGTCTGCACGTAGCGCGGTTCCGACGGGTCCACTTCGATCAGCCGACGCAAACGCCAGATCGACACGTCGAGGCTGCGATTGCGATGCGCTTCGCTGTTGCCGTGAAGTTTTTCGAGTAGCTGCGCGCGGGTGAGCACGGTCATCGCGTGCGCGACGAAGACTTTCAGCATCGCGAACTCGCTCGAACGCAGCGCGATGCGTTCGCCGTCGCGGCGCAGCTCGCGCGCGGAGAAGCTCACTTCGAAGCGGCCGAAACGATAGGGCGCGCGCTGCTCGGGCGCGCCCGGCGCAACCGATCCGCGACGCCGCAGCACGGTGCGAATCCGCGCGACCAGCTCGCTTGGTTCGAAAGGTTTGCCGAGGTAGTCGTCGGCGCCGAGCTCAAGACCGATCACGCGATCGATCGTGTCGGCGCGCGCGGTCAGCAGGATCACGGGAATGTCGTCGCCGGCGACCCGCAAGGTGCGCAGCGCGCTGATGCCGTCCAGCTCCGGCATCATGATGTCGAGCACGACGAGCGCGGGACGCTCCTGCTGCAATCTGCGCTGCAACGCCAAGCCATTTTCGAGCGTGGCGACCTTGAAGCCGCGACCGTGCAGATATTCGCTGACGAGTTCGCGTACGACGGGATCGTCATCGACGATCAGGATGGTCTGGTTCATTCAGGTCATCTTAGTGATGCGCGCGGGTCGCGCAAAGCGCATATCGCTTTCCAATCCTTTTCCGTGTAAGGCGGCGCAAGCGAAAACAAGGCCTCGGGTACTCAGTTGGTCGGCGCAAAGGCCTGGGAGGTTTGCAGCGTCTGCGGTTGCTGCCCTCGCCGCGCAAGATCGGTCCGGTCGACGACCATCCGCCCGATCAGTCCGCCGAGCTTCACCGAGGCCGACGAGAAGCGGTCGGTGTTCAGGCCATCGGTTTGATAGCGCGCGGTGACGAGAATGCGGCCGCTGCCGATCAGCGTCAGATCGATGATCGACAGATACTGTATCGATTCGTCGCTGAACGAGCGGTGGCCATAGTCGATCGCGGCGTTGTAGACGAGCCGCGCCTCGCAGCCGGCCGGTGAAGTGCCCGGATTGTAGACGTCGGAACGAATGCCACGGCGCTCGAGCGCGAGTTGCAGCGCCGGCACGAAATCGCCGACGGACACTGTCGGGTTCACTTCGATGCATACGTGCTGCACATCCACCGGCCGGCCATTGACGAAGGTCGGCGACGAGTAGTTCGACGCGATCGCGTAGCCGGCCTGAATCACGGAGCCGGTCGCGTCGGCGGCCTGGATCAGCGTCCACGCGCAGCCGTCGAGCGCGAGCGTCAGCGTCGCGGCGAAGGCGGCGAGGGCGGCTCGCGCGCAACGACGCCGGCATATCGCCGACGCGATCGGGCAGAGGCGCGAGCGGCTGGTTGCCGCTGCCGCGCGCGCGGCCGCCGATGAGCTCATGAGGCAGCGCCCGGTCCGGGTCACAAAATGCGATGGGTCGTCAAAAACAACGACGGCCGCGCGCCTAGCGCGTCACGCGCAGTCGCAGTTCGTTGTGACCTTGCACGCTCGCGGTGACGCTCACGCGGCGCGCGTCGGTGGTCACGACGAAATGCTGGCGCACCGGTGTGTTGACGTCGTGCACGACGCGCGGAAAACAGGCGGCGATGTCGGCGCCGAGTTCTTCGAGCGGATCGTCGATGGCGCCGTCGGCTTGCCAGTGCGCGCGCCAGTGGCAGTCGTACGCGTGCGGGCTGGCGCGGCAATCGTCGGCATTGGAGACGCCTGGCAATTGCGCGGCGCTCTCGCGCGACAGTTGCTGGAAATCGCTCGCATCGACGATGTGTGTGAGCGCGGCGCAGATGTCGGCGGGCTGGTTCTGCTCGGTCGTTTGCGCGGCATCGACGGCGTTCGTGAACAGCAACGCCGCGCCGCAGGCGAGCGCGATGCGCGGGAGCAAGGACGGGAGCAATGGTGAAACACGGCGAGCGAGTGACATGGGCGAGAAGTCCGGAAAGCGGTTGCGATGAAAGACGTGACTGACATCAACGAAGGGCGGCGCATGGCGCGGCCCATACGGCTATCGTCGCCGCTCGCGGGCATTTTCAAAGCGCGGAACAGCTTGCCTGCTTCGCTAATGCTTTCGAACGCTTCTCGTGTCTTTCCGGATGTTGCGCCGGGTGGTCCCCGGCGCGAAGCTGACGCTTTAGCGAGCGGCGTCGCTTGTCGCTCACGCCGCGACCGCTTCGGGCGAACGCTCGACGTCGAGCGTTTCGTCATGGAACGCGGCAAGCGATTCGCGATGCGCGACACTGACGATCGCCGCCTTCGGCAGCCGCTCCGTGAACAGCCGATAGAGCCGCGCCTCGTTTTCCGCGTCGAGCGCGCTGGTCGCTTCGTCGAGGAACAGATAGTCGGGCTTGTGCAGCAGCACCCGCGCGGCAGCGAAGCGCTGCTGCTCGCCCGGCGACAGCACGCGGGTCCAGTGCGCCGATTCCTGCAAACGGTCCGCGTATTCCGACAGATGGCAGACGACCAATGCATCGCGGCATTCGTCGTCGCTATAGGTGTCCACCGCCGACGGATACGCGAGCGCCGCCTTTAAGGTGCCGATCGGCATGTAGCTGATCTGCGGAATGAACATCATGCGTGCGTTGACTGGCGCGTCGATCGAGCCGTCGCCGAACGGCCACAGGCCCGCGAGCGCGCGCATCAGCGTGCTCTTGCCCGCGCCCGACGGACCGCGCACGAGCCAGCGCGAGCCCGGCCGGATCGCGATATCGCGGATGCGCGACAGCGGGTTGCCATTCGGCAACGCGAGCTGGAGGCTGTCGGTAGTCAGCGTATTGCTGTCGACGAAATGCAGATTGATGCCGCCGTGTTCGGTGGCCGGCGACACCGATTCCTTCAGCCGCGGCGAATGCACGACGCGCTTGAATTCGCGCAACCGGTTCACGGTCGCGCGCCATTCGACGAGGCTCGTATAACTGTTGATGAACCACGAGAACGAGTCGCTGACGGTGCCGAACGCGCTCGAAATCTGCATCAGCACGCCGAACGTGAACGCGCCCGCGAAGTAGCGCGGCGCGGCGACGACGATCGGAAAAATGATCGCGATCTGGCCATAGAAGCTCAACACGAAGGTCAGGCGCTTGGTGTACTTCATCACCTGCCACCAGTTGTCGCGGATGCGGCCGAACAATGTGCGCGCGTTCGTCTTCTCGGTTTCCATGCCGTTGTAGAACGCGATCTGCTCGGCGTTCTCACGCAGCCGGATCAGGCCGAAACGGAAATCCGCCTCGACTTTCTGCGCCTGATAATTGACCGACACGAGCGGATGGCCGACCTTCTGCGTGACGAGCGAGCCGACCACCGCATACAGCGCGGCAGCCCACACCATGTAGCCCGGGATATGCAGCGGCATGCCGCCGAGCGAGATGCTCAACGCGCCCGCGAGCGACCACAGTATCGTGATGAACGACACGAGCGTGACGACGGTCGACAGCAGATCGAGCGTCAGCGACAGCGTGGTGGTCGCGAACGACTGCAGGTCGTCGCTGATCCGCTGGTCGGGGTTGTCGGCGAGGCGGTCGCGCTCGATGCGGTAGAACGCGCTGTCGTTGAGCCACTCGTTCAGATAGCGTGTGGTCAGCCACTGACGCCACCGAAAGCCGAGCATCTGGCGCAGATAGCGTCCATACACGGCGAGGATGATGAAACCGAACGCGAGTCCGCTAAAAATCATCAGCAGATGCGGGAAGTCGCGGACGTTTTTCGCCTGCAGCGCGTTATAGAAGTCCGCGCTCCAGCGGTTCAGTCGCACGTTGATCCAGACGACGAGCAGGTTCATCACGATGATCGCGACGAGCAGCCCCCACGCGATGCCTCGTTCCTCGGAAACCCAGTAGGGCTTGATCAGGCTCCAGGCGGAAACCTTTTCGTCGGGCGGCAGCGCGGGGCTGGCAGAAGTATGTGGTGTCATGAGCGTCCTGATGAAGTGCTGACCCGAAGTGCCGAACCGGCGTGCGGGTCCGTTCTGCTTGACCCATGTGGGGCGATCCCGCGAACAGCCGCCCCTTTCGAGGCCTCGGCTGCGGCGGGTCTGCGATACCTGGCCGGGCATCGCGCCATCGCGCTCGATGAACGCGAGTCCAGACGGGCGCCGATTCTGGCGCGACGCCCTTAAGGGAAAATTAATTTT
Organism: Paraburkholderia sprentiae WSM5005; assembly: GCF_001865575.2. Classification (NCBI taxonomy): domain Bacteria; kingdom Pseudomonadati; phylum Pseudomonadota; class Betaproteobacteria; order Burkholderiales; family Burkholderiaceae; genus Paraburkholderia; species Paraburkholderia sprentiae. The sequence continues at coordinate 3,277,763 of NZ_CP017561.2, read as the reverse complement.
CGGGTTCGCGTCCGCTCGCGTGCCGCCGCCACGCATGCGGCCTCGAGCGCCGCGCGCGTCGCGTTTTCGCGGCACCGGTCACGGCATTGTGCCAGAGCGCCGGCCCGCTTCGCATCGGCATTGCGCCAGACTGTGCCCGGTCGAAATCGCGGCAGCGCTGGGGGACCGCTGGTTTGCGGGCGCCGCGCCTTTTATGGTCTAATGACCTGCGACGAAACAGGGGTGCTTCGCCCACAGGCGGCATGACTTTCATGCCGGGGCGGCGAGGCTGAGAGACACCCTTTGCACCCGATCCGGGTAATACCGGCGCGGGAAGTTTCCGGAAGCAACCGTCTTCCATTCCCCGCCGGGCGGCGAGCGCATCTGACATGCGCGCGCCGTGACCGGCCGGCTTCACCCGCCGGTTTCGTCCTGGGTACGTGCGTTTTTGGCCGTACGGAACGGACTCGATGACCGCCTATTCTTCAGACATGCATTCTTCTTCTCGTCACGCCGACTCCGGCATGCCGTGCCGCTCCCGTCTTGCCCGCCGCAGTCAAACGGAGCGCACGCGATGAACCGTCTCACCCGACCCGATTTCGCCGTGCTCGGCGGCGGCCTGTGCGGCCGGCTGGTCGCGTGGCGCCTGGCGGGCGACGGGCATCGCGTGGCGCTCTACGAGCGCGGCGATGCGGCCGGTTCGCAGGCTGCCGCGTGGGTCGCGGCTGCGATGCTCGCGCCGTTGGCAGAAGCTGCCAGCGCCGAACTGCTGATTACGCGGCTCGGGGCGAGTTCGCTCGAAAGCTGGCCGCACGTGCTCGCCGAACTACCAGAGCCGGTGTTTTTCCAGCGCAACGGCACGCTCGTCGTCTGGCATCACGCGGATCGCACCGAGGCGCCGCTGTTCGAGCGCCGGGTGCGCGCGAACGCGCCGGCCGAGTTGCTCGACGGCGGCTTTGTCACGCTCGCGGGCGCGCAGCTCGGCGCTGCCGAACCCGCGTTGGCCGGCCGTTTCAACCAAGGCTGGCTGCTGCCGCGCGAAGGCCAGCTGGACAACCGGCAGGTGCTGTCCGCGCTCGCGGCGGGGCTTGCCGAGCGCGGCGTCGACACGCACTGGAACACGCCGATCGGCGACGCGTCGCTGCCCGACGCCGGCATCACGATCGATTGCCGCGGGCTCGGCGCGAAGCCCGTGCTGCCGACGCTACGCGGCATCCGCGGCGAAGTTGCGCGCGTGCATGCGCCTCACCTGCAGCTGACGCGCCCGGTGCGGCTGCTGCATCCACGCTACCCGCTGTATATCGCGCCGAAGCAGAACGGCCTTTATGTGATCGGCGCGACCGAGGTGGAGGGCGAGGACATGTCGCCCGTCAGCGTGCGTTCGGCGCTCGAGTTGCTGAGTGCAGCGTTTTCGGTGCATCCGGGCTTCGGCGAGGCGCGCATCCTCGAGCTGAATTCGCAATGCCGGCCGACCTTGCCCGATCACCGTCCCGCGCTGCTGTGGGACGGTGCGCGCACGCTGCGTGTGAACGGCCTGTACCGGCATGGTTTTATGATCGCGCCCGAAGTCGCTGACGAAGCCGTGCGCTTCGCCAGCGCGCTGCTCGACGGCCGCGTCGGTGACGCCGACGCATTCGCCGGCTGGCGGCGCGACGCGCGCTGGAGCGAGCTGTTCCAGCAGGATTTCGCGCGGGAGCCCACCTGAGCGTGGCGGCCTTCGTGCCGCGCGCGATGCCGCTTTCGCCATCGATTGAACCGTATTCGAACATCATGGACATTCAAATCAATCAGAAGCCGTTGTCGCTGCCCGAGGGCGCGACTGTCGCCGATGCGCTCGCCGCTTTTGGCGCGCGGCCGCCGTTCGCGGTCGCGCTCAACGGCGATTTCGTCGCGCGCACGCAGCATGCGGCGCGCGCTTTGCAAGCGGGCGACCGGCTCGACGTGGTGCAGCCGGTCGCGGGCGGCTGAGCGCGCTCGCGCCTGGCTGTCGCGCACCGGACGCTAAAAAAAACCGCCGCCGAAAACCCATTGCCGCAACGCTGCGAGTGCCAAGGCGCGGCGGCAAACCAGGATGATGCAAATGACTTCTCACGAGACCGCCGACGCGCTGACGCTATACGGTCAAACTTTCGCGAGCCGCGTGCTGCTCGGCACGTCGCGCTACCCGTCGCTGCAGTCGCTGTCCGATTCGATCGACGCCGCGCGCCCCGGCATGGTGACCGTCGCGCTGCGCCGTCAGATGAACGAGGGCAACGCCGAAGCCGGCTTCTTCGATCTGCTCAAGCGCCACGGCGTGCCGCTGCTGCCGAACACGGCGGGGTGCCTGAGCGTGGGTGAAGCGGTGACGACCGCGCACATGGCGCGCGAAATCTTCGAGACCGAGTGGATCAAGCTCGAACTGATCGGCGACGATTACACGCTGCAGCCCGACCCGGTCGGCTTGATCGAGGCCGCCGCGCGACTCGTCAAGGACGGCTTCAAGGTGCTGCCGTACTGCACCGAAGACCTGGTGATCGGCCGCCGACTGCTCGATGCCGGCTGCGAGGCGCTGATGCCGTGGGGCGCGCCGATCGGCACCGGCAAGGGCGTGATCAATCCGTACGGGCTGCGCGTTTTGCGCGAGCGGCTGCCGGATGTGCCGCTGATCGTCGACGCCGGTCTCGGCGTGCCGTCGCACGCGGCCCAGGTGATGGAGTGGGGCTTCGACGGCGTGCTGCTGAATACGGCCGTGTCGCAGGCGACGCATCCCGACGCGATGGCGCGCGCGTTCGCGCTGGGCGTCGAGGCGGGCCGGCAAGCATATCTCGCTGGACCGATGGCCGAGCGCGAGAGTGCGCACGCGAGCACGCCGGTGATCGGCATGCCGTTCTGGCATCAGGATGGAGGTGCCGCATGACGCAGTCGTTGACGCTGAAGGACCGCGATCTGTTCTGGCCGACGGCCGACGAACTCATCGAAGCCGCGGAGCGCATTCGCGCGCGGCTCGGCGACTGGCCGCCGACGCACGCGCCGTGGCGCATCTGTCTGACCGCACCCGATGAACCGAACGGTGGCGACCTGATCGTGATCGCCGACGCGCAGCAGCACGGCGAGCAGATCGCGCGCTGGCTGACGCGTGGCGCGGGCGTAATCGTCGCCGCGGAAAACCGCGCGACGCTGCATCTCGGCGGCGACAAGTACGGCCTCGAAGGCCATCTGGCGGAAGACTGGATTCCCGCGCTGGCCGCGTTCCTCGACTGCGGTTTCGATCCGCACGATGCGCTGGTGCTCGCGCTCGCGTGGCGCGACGGCGACGAGACCCGCGCCGACGACGCGTTCCCTGCCGACCTCGCGCGTTTTCCGCGCCTTACCGGCCTGCCGGCGGCACCCGCCAAGGCGTTCTCGCGCTGCCCGCAAAAGCTCGGCCTGTATCCGGTGGTGCCGACCGCGGACTGGGTCGAACGGGTGGTCGGCTTTGGCGTGAAGACGGTGCAGTTGCGCCGCAAGTCGGCCGAACCCGCCGATGAGCTGAAGCGCGAAATCGCCCGCTGCGTGGCGGCCGGCCGCGCGCACGACGCGCAGGTATTCATCAACGACCACTGGCAGGCGGCGCTCGAGGCAGACGCGTACGGCGTACACCTCGGCCAGGAGGACGTGCATACGGCCGATCTGTCCGCGCTGGCCGAGGCGGGCATCCGGCTCGGGCTGTCGACGCACGGCTTCTACGAGATGCTGAAGGCGCTGCATTTCCGTCCGAGCTATATTGCGTTGGGCGCGGTGTTCCCGACCACCACCAAGGTGATGCCGACCGCGCCGCAGGGCTTGCGGCGCCTCGCGCGCTACGTGCGGCTGCTCGACGGTGCGGTGCCGCTCGTCGCGATCGGCGGCATCGATCTGCAGGTACTGCCGGACGTGCTCGCGACGGGCGTCGGCTGTGCGGCCGTGGTGCGCGCGGTGACCGAAGCGGCCGATCCGGCCGCCGCCGTTTCCGCGTTGCAACACATGTTTACGCAATAATCGTCAGGCATAGTCAAGGAACGGGGCACCTCACGGCAGCTTTTGCATGATGGCCCTATAATTCGGCCTTCCCTGCAAAAGGACTGTCAGTTTGGTGCCTTCCTACCCCGAGACCTTACTCGAGCTGCGCGACGTCGACTTCGGTTACGGCGACCGGCTCGTCCTGTCGAATCTGAATCTGCGTTTTCGTCGCGGTCAGGTCGTCGCGGTCATGGGCGGCTCGGGTTGCGGCAAGACCACGGTGCTGCGACTGATCGGCGGCCTCGTGCGCGCACAGCGCGGCCAGGTCCTGTTCCATGGCCAGGACATCGGCGAGCAGACGCGCGAAGGCCTTTACGCGCTACGCCGCAAAATGGGCATGCTGTTCCAGTTCGGCGCGCTGTTTACCGACATGTCGGTGTTCGAAAACGTCGCCTTCTCGCTGCGCGAGCACACCGATCTCCCCGAAGAACTGCTGCGCGACCTCGTGCTGATGAAGCTCAACGCGGTCGGGTTGCGCGGTGCGCGCGAGCTGCTGCCGTCGGAGATTTCGGGCGGTATGGCGCGGCGCGTGGCACTCGCGCGCGCCATCGCGCTCGACCCCGAACTGATGATGTACGACGAGCCGTTCGCCGGACTTGACCCGATCTCACTCGGCATCACCGCGAACCTGATCCGCACGCTGAACCGGGCGCTCGGCGCGACGTCGATTCTCGTCACGCACGACGTGCCCGAATCGTTCGCGATCGCCGACTACGTGTACTTCCTGTCCAACGGTGGGGTGCTCGCCGAGGGCACGCCGGACGAACTGCGCGCGTCGACCGATCCGACCGTGCGGCAGTTCATCGACGGCGCGCCCGATGGCCCGTTCAGATTCCACTATCCGGCGAAGGCGCCCCTCGCGGCGGACTTCGGCATTGGCGGGGGCCAGTCATGATCAGTGCGATCGGCCGCTCGGTCATCACCGGGCTCGGCACCGCCGGCTATGCGACGCGCTTCTTCCTGCGCCTCGTGCTCGAATTTTTCCCGCTGCTGCGTCGCCCGCGTCTTGTCACGAAGCAGATCCACTTCGTCGGTAATTATTCGCTGGTGATCATCGCGGTGTCGGGCCTGTTCGTCGGCTTCGTGCTGGGGCTGCAGGGCTATTACACGCTGAACCGCTACGGCTCCGAGCAGGCGCTCGGACTGCTGGTGGCGCTGTCACTGGTGCGCGAGCTCGGGCCGGTCGTCACCGCGCTGCTGTTCGCCGGGCGCGCGGGCACGTCGCTCACCGCCGAAATCGGCCTGATGAAAGCGGGCGAGCAGCTCACCGCGATGGAAATGATGGCCGTCGATCCGGTCAAGGTCGTGATTGCGCCGCGCCTGTGGGCGGGCATTGTGTCGATGCCGATTCTCGCCGCGATCTTCAGCGCGGTGGGTGTGCTGGGCGGTTACGTGGTGGGCGTGCTGCTGATCGGCGTCGACGCCGGCGCGTTCTGGTCGCAGATGCAAAGCGGCGTCGACGTGTGGCGCGATGTGGGCGCCGGGGTCGTCAAGAGCGTGGTGTTCGGCCTCGCGGTGACCTTCATCGCACTGTTTCAGGGCTACGAGGCGAAGCCGACGCCGGAAGGCGTGTCGCGTGCAACGACCCGCACGGTCGTGTACGCGTCGCTCGCGGTGCTCGGGCTCGATTTCCTGCTGACCGCACTGATGTTCAGCTAAGACCGCGCAGCGCGCCGGCGGCCGGCGGCGCATGATGCGCCGCGCCCGGCGGGAAGTGGCGGCGGCGCGGCGGATTCACTTTGGGATGACGATGAAAAAGAATGCTCTCGACTTCTGGGTCGGCCTGTTCGTGGTGCTGGGTTTCGTGGCCTTGCTGTTTCTTGCGCTGAAGGCCGGCAACATGAGCTCGTTGTCGTTTCAGGCAACCTACCCGGTCAAACTCAAGTTCGACAACATCGGCGGGCTGAAGCCGCGCGCGCCGGTGAAGAGCGCCGGCGTGACGGTCGGCCGGGTCGCGTCGATCGGCTTCGATAGCAACGCCTACCAGGCGCTCGTCACGATCGATATCGACAAGCAATACCAGTTTCCGAAGGACACCTCGGCGAAGATCCTGACCTCGGGGCTGCTCGGCGAACAGTACATCGGGCTCGAGCCGGGCGGCGACTCGGAAATGCTCAAAGCGGGCGATACGATCTCGATGACGCAATCGGCGATCGTGCTGGAAAACCTGATCGGTCAGTTCCTGTATAGCAAGGCCGCGGATTCCGGCGCGGCCAAGCCTGCTGCACCAGTCCCGGCGCCGGCGCCGGGCGCGCCGGCCTCCGGCGCTGCCAGTCAGTAAGGCCAACAAGGAGAACTACGATGCACACGACACTGCAGACCCCGCGCAGCGGCGCGCGCGTCCTACAGTTCGGCAAGGTCGCCGTGGCGGCTGCGCTCCTCGCGGGTTGCACGACCGTGCAAACGCCTACCAAGGGCGACCCGTTCGAAGGCCTGAACCGCACGATCTTCACGGTCAACGACAAGCTCGACCAGTACGCGCTGAAGCCGGTTGCGCAGGGCTACGTTCGGGTCACGCCGCAGCCGGTTCGCGACAGCGTGACGAACTTCTTCTCGAACATCGGCGACGTCTACATCGCGGCGAACAATCTGCTGCAGCTGCGCATCGCCGACGGCGTGTCCGACATCATGCGCATCGTGATCAACACGCTGTTCGGCGTCGGCGGTCTGTTCGACGTCGCGACGCTCGCGAAGCTGCCGAAGCACGACAATGACCTCGGTCTGACGCTCGGTCACTACGGCGTGCCGGCGGGCCCCTACCTGGTGCTGCCGCTGTTCGGGCCGAGTACGGTGCGCGACGCGGTCGGCTCGCTCGGCAACTACTACGTGAACCCGATCAGCTACATCAGTCCGTCGGGCCTGAGCTGGGCGCTGTATGGCCTGAACATCATCAACACCCGCGCGAACCTGCTCGGCGCGAGCAACTTGCTCGAAGGCGCGGCGCTCGACAAGTACTCGTTCGTGCGTAATGCGTATCTGCAGCGTCGTCAGTATCTGCTGTCGGATAACCGCCGGCGTCCGCAGGAACTGCCGAGCTATGACGAGGAAGCGCCGCTGCCGAAGTACGATGAAGGCGACACGGGCGCTGCTGCGGGTGCGGCAGGCGCGCCGGCCGGCGCCGTAACCGGCACGGCAGGCGCCGCCGCGGGTACGCAGGGTGCTGCGGCCAAGGCGGCTCCGGCATCCGGGGCGGCCGTGGGCACGCCGCAGGGTGCGTCGGCACCGGAGGCCGCATCGGGCGCCGGAACGCCGCCGCTCGATTTGAACGGCGGCCCTGAAACGCAGATTCCGGCCGGTCAGTTGGTACCGCCCACACGCTTCAACTTTCCGTCCTTGAGATTGCATTGAATCTGCAGCCGTAACAGATCGATACGACTCTCGCAGTTTGCGCATGGATTGCCGTCGAACTCGCGTGATAAGGTCGGCTCAAACCGTTGCACTATTTTTGAGGCAAAGCTTGATATGAAAAAATTCTTCCTGATTCCGTTATTTGCCGCGTTGTTTTCGTTCGTCAGCGCCGGCGCATCGGCGCAAACCGTCGACACCAATGCACCCGACGCGCTGATCAAGACCGTCACCCAGCAGGTGATGGACGCGATCCGCAGCGACAAGTCGATCCAGCAGGGCGACATTACGCACATCACGGCGCTGGTGAACGAAAAGATCCTGCCGTACACCGACTTTCGCCGCACCACCCAGCTCGCGATGGGCCGCAACTGGCGCACCGCGACGCCCGAGCAGCAGAACCAGGTGGTCGAGCAGTTCAAGATGCTGCTGATCCGCACATACTCGGGCGCGCTCGCGCAAGTGCGCGACCAGCAGATCCAGTACAAGCCGTTTCGCATGAACCCGGACGACACCGACACGGTGGTGCGCTCGGTCGTGATGAACAACGGCCAGCCGATCGAACTCGACTACCGCCTGTACAAGACGCCGCAAGGCTGGCGCGTGTATGACATCAACGTCCTCGGCGCGTGGCTGATCCAGGCGTATCAGCAGCAGTTCAACGAGCAGATCCAGCAGAAGGGCGTGGACGGACTTATCCAGTTCCTCACGCAGCGCAATCAGCAACTCGCCGCGGGCAAGCAGTCGTGAACGACGTGCTGAACGCGGTCGCGAACCGCTTCGACAGCGGCGCGACGCTAACCCACGCGAGCGCGAAGGCCGCGCTCGCGGCGGGTCTGCAACGCATCGCGGCGGGCGCGGGCGGCGTCGATTGCGCGCCGCTCACGCAATTCGACTCGTCGGCGCTCGCGGTCCTGCTCGCGTGGGTGCGGGCGGCGGCGTCGCGTGGCGGCAAGTTCGAAATCGTCAATCTGCCGGCTGGTCTCGCCAGTCTCGCGCAGGCCTACGGCGTCGACACACTTCTCTCTCCTGTCGCCTCCAGCACGGTTGCTTCAGCGCGACATTGACGCTCCGCTAGCGTCGTCTCCCCCCTCTCGGTGAGGCCGGGGGTCTCAGTTTTTGCCCTATAATCAAACGTTTTTTTGGGGCGTCGAACTGGCCCCCTAATCGGCCCCGGTTCCATTTCTTCCAGCATTTGCTCGTCCCAAGCTCCATTGGGGCTACTTCAGGCGCCGCGACGCACGCGGCCCATAGTCATGTCAGCCATAGAAATTCGTAACGTCAAGAAGCGCTACAAGGATTTGCAGGCGCTCAAGGGCGTCAGCCTCACGGTCGAAGAAGGCGAGTTCTTCGGACTGCTTGGTCCGAACGGCGCGGGCAAGACGACGCTCATCAGCATACTTGCGGGTCTCGCGCGCGCCGACGAAGGCAGCATCGCGGTGCGCGGTCACGACGTCATCGACGATTTTCGCAACGCGCGCCGCGCGCTCGGCGTGGTCCCACAGGAACTCGTGTTCGATCCGTTCTTCACGGTACGCGAAACCTTGCGCATCCAGTCGGGGTACTACGGGCTGCGCAACAACGACGCGTGGATCGACGAGATCATGGCCAATCTCGATCTCACCGAAAAAGCGGATGCCAACATGCGCGCGCTGTCGGGTGGTATGAAGCGCCGCGTGCTGGTCGCGCAGGCGCTCGTGCACCGTCCCCCGGTGATCGTGCTCGACGAACCGACCGCGGGTGTCGACGTCGAGCTGCGCCAGACGCTGTGGAAATTCATCTCGCGCCTGAATCGCGAAGGCCACACGATCGTACTGACCACGCACTACCTCGAAGAAGCCGAATCGCTATGCGACCGCATCGCCATGCTGCGCCGTGGCGAGGTCGTTGCACTCGAGCGCACCAGCACGCTGCTGCAGCGTTTCGCCGGCATGCAGCTGTTCGTGCGGTTCGCGCAGGGCGTGCTGCCTGCCGAACTGCGTCCGCTCGAGGCGGAAAGCGGCGCGGGCAACGGCAATGGCCGCCAGCATCTGCTGCGCCTGACGAGTTACGACGACGTCGAGCGCATTCTCGCCCAATGCCGCGCGGCCGGTTGTACATTCGAAGAAATCGAGGTCCGCAAGGCCGACCTCGAAGACGTTTTCGTTCAGGTGATGAACGGTCCGGAAGTGATCGAGGGGCTTGCATGAGCGGCTACAGTGGATTTGGCACGCTGTTCTATAAGGAACTGTTGCGCTTCTGGAAGGTGTCGTTCCAGACCGTGCTCGCGCCGGTCATCACCGCGCTGCTTTATCTGACCATCTTCGGTCACGCGCTGCGCGGCCACGTGCAGGTCTATGCGGGTGTCGAATACACGAGTTTCCTGATTCCGGGCCTCGTGATGATGAGCGTGCTGCAAAACGCGTTCGCGAATAGTTCTTCTTCGCTGATTCAATCGAAGATCACCGGCAACCTCGTGTTCGTGCTGTTGCCGCCGCTGTCGCACTACGAGATGTTCGCGGCCTACGTACTCGCGGCCGTGGCGCGCGGGCTGTGCGTCGGCTTCGGCGTGTTCATCGTGACGATCTGGTTCGTGCCGCTCGCCTTCACCGCGCCGCTCTACATCATCGTCTTCGCGATGTTCGGCGCGGCGATCCTCGGCACGCTGGGTCTCATCGCCGGCATCTGGGCCGAGAAGTTCGACCAGCTCGCCGCGTTCCAGAACTTTCTGATCATGCCGCTCACGTTCCTGTCGGGCGTGTTCTACTCGACGCATACGCTGCCGCCCGTGTGGCGCGAAGTATCGCGGCTCAATCCGTTTTTCTACATGATCGACGGCTTTCGCTATGGCTTTTTCGGCGTGTCGGATATCGACCCGCTCGTGAGCCTCGCGATCGTCGCCGGTTTCTTTGTGGTGCTGGCTGCCGTGGCGATGCGCATGCTCGCCACCGGCTACAAGCTGCGCCACTGACAAGGAGCTTCTCATGTTGCCGACTCCCGAACAGGTCAAACAGTACATTGCAGCTGGACTCGCGTGCGAGCATCTCGAAGTCGAAGGCGACGGTCAGCATTTCTTTGCGACGATCGTCTCGCCGAACTTCGAAGGCAAGCGCCCGATCCAGCGCCACCAACTCGTGTATGCGGCGCTCGGCGACCGCATGCGCGAAGAAATCCACGCGCTCAGCATGAAGACGCTGACGCCCGCCGAATGGCAAAACGCGTAATCTGGAAATTTAGTGCGAATGACTCAGGAAGGGCGCGCGGCTAGCGGCGCGCCGAACACAGACAAAGCAGGTCCGGGCGCGAACCGGACCGATCAGGAACCGACAGGCATGGATAAACTCATCATTGAAGGTGGCTACCCGCTCTCCGGTGAAGTTGTCGTCTCGGGTGCGAAGAACGCGGCATTGCCGATCCTGTGCGCGGGTCTGCTGAGCGCCGATCCGGTGCATCTCGACAACGTGCCCGATCTGCAGGACGTGCGCACCATGCTCAAGCTGCTCGGCCAGATGGGCGTGCGTATCGAAGCAGGCGAAGGGCGCGTCGCGCTCGACGCGTCGAAGGTCGACAATCTCGTCGCGCCGTACGAGATGGTGAAGACGATGCGCGCGTCGATCCTCGTGCTCGGTCCGCTCGTCGCGCGCTTCGGCCATGCGCGCGTGTCGCTGCCGGGCGGCTGCGCGATCGGCGCGCGCCCGGTCGATCAGCACATCAAGGGGCTGCAGGCGATGGGCGCCGAGATCACGATCGAGCACGGCTTCATCGAAGCGCGCGCGAAGCGTCTGAAGGGCGCGCGCATCGTCACCGACATGATCACCGTGACCGGCACCGAGAACCTGCTGATGGCGGCGGTGCTCGCCGAAGGCGAAACGGTCATCGAGAACGCCGCGCGCGAACCCGAAGTGGTCGACCTCGCGCATCTGCTCGTCGCGATGGGCGCGAAGATCGAAGGCATCGGCACCGACCGCCTCGTGATCCACGGCGTCGACAAGCTGCACGGCGCGAAGCACACGGTGATTCCGGACCGCATCGAAGCGGGCACCTTCCTGTGCGCGGTCGCGGCAGCCGGCGGCGACGTCACGCTGCGCAAGATGCGTCCGCTGCTGCTCGAAGCCGTCACCGAGAAGTTGCGCGAAGCGGGCGTCACGGTCGAGGAAGGCGACGACTGGATGCGCGTGCGGATGGACCGGCGCCCGAGCGCGGTGACGTTCCGCACCTCCGAATACCCGGCGTTCCCGACCGACATGCAAGCGCAGTTCATGGCGCTCAACACGATCGCGGACGGTACGTCGCAGGTGGTCGAGACGATCTTCGAAAACCGCTTCATGCACGTGCAGGAATTGAACCGTCTCGGCGCGAGCATCACGATCGACGGCAACACCGCGCTCGTGACCGGCGTCGAAAAACTGTCCGGCGCGAAGGTGATGGCCACCGATCTGCGCGCGTCCGCGAGTCTCGTGATTGCCGCGCTGCGCGCCGAGGGCGAGACGCTGATCGACCGCATCTATCACCTCGACCGCGGCTACGATCGCATGGAAGCGAAGCTCAACGCGATCGGCGCGAAGGTGCGCCGGGTTTCCGGGAGCGAGGCATGAGTTCGATGCCGCAAACGTCGTCGTCGCCGGCGGTGAGCGCGCCGCTCACGCTCGCGTTGTCGAAAGGGCGTATCTTCGAGGAAACGCTGCCGCTGCTCGCGGCAGCCGGCATCGAAGTCGCGGAAGATCCGGAGAGCTCGCGCAAGCTGATCCTGCCGACCACCGACCCGAACCTGCGCGTGATCATCGTGCGCGCGACCGACGTGCCGACCTATGTGGAATACGGCGCGGCCGACTTCGGTGTGGCCGGCAAGGACGTGCTGCTCGAGCATGGCGGCGGCGGCCTGTATCAGCCGGTCGACCTCGACATCGCGCGTTGCCGGATGTCGGTCGCGGTCGCGGCGGGTTTCGATTATGCGAACGCGGTGCGCCAGGGCGCGCGTCTGCGTGTCGCGACCAAGTACGTTGAAACCGCACGTGAGCATTTTGCCGCCAAGGGTGTTCACGTCGATCTGATCAAGCTGTACGGTTCGATGGAACTCGCGCCGCTGGTCGGCCTCGCCGACGCGATCGTCGACCTGGTCAGCTCGGGCAATACGCTGCGCGCGAACAATCTCGTCGAGGTGGAGGAGATCATGCAGATTTCGTCGCGCCTCGTGGTGAACCAGGCAGCGCTGAAGCTCAAACGCGCCGCGTTGCGGCCGATTCTCGACGCGTTTGCCAATGCGTCGTCGAAAGCCGGCGCCCCGGCGGTCTGACTGACGATGGCGACGTGACATCGCCCTGCTAGCGCGCCTTACCGAAACGGATACCCGTATGTCTACCAAGATTCGCAAACTCGATTCCACCGCTCGCGACTTCCACAAGTCGCTGCATGCGGTGCTCGCGTTCGAGGCGAGCGAAGATGAAGCCATCGAGCGCGCGGTCGCGCAGATTCTGAACGACGTGAAGGCGCGCGGCGACGACGCGGTGCTCGAGTACACGAATCGCTTCGACCGCATCGATGCGAAAAGCGTGGCCGAACTGGAGCTGCCGATGTCGGAGCTCGAGGCGGCGCTCGAAAGTCTCGAGCCGAAGCGGCGCGCGTCGCTCGAAGCCGCGGCGGCGCGTGTGCGCGGCTATCACGAGAAGCAGAAGATTGAGTGCGGCAGCCATAGCTGGCAGTACACCGAGGCCGATGGCACCGTGCTCGGCCAGAAGGTCACGCCGCTCGATCGCGCGGGGATCTATGTGCCGGGCGGCAAGGCCGCGTATCCGTCGTCGGTGCTGATGAACGCGATTCCGGCGCGGGTGGCCGGCGTGCGCGAAATCGTGATGGTCGTGCCGACGCCCGATGGCGTGAAGAATCCGCTCGTGCTCGCGGCGGCTCTGCTGGGCGGCGTCGATCGTGTATTCACGATCGGCGGCGCGCAGGCGGTGGCCGCGCTCGCGTACGGCACGCAGACCGTCCCGGCGGTCGACAAGATCTGCGGCCCTGGCAACGCGTACGTCGCGTCGGCGAAGCGGCGCGTTTTCGGCACGGTCGGCATCGACATGATCGCCGGGCCGTCGGAAATTCTCGTGCTGTGCGACGGCACCACCGACCCGCGCTGGGTCGCGATGGACCTGTTCTCGCAAGCCGAGCACGACGAGCTCGCACAGTCGATCCTGCTGTGCCCGGACGACGCGTTCATCGCGCGCGTGCGCGAAGCGATCGACGAACTGCTGCCCGCCATGCCGCGCCGCGAAGTGATCCGCACGTCGCTCGAAAACCGCGGCGCGCTGATCAAGGTGCGCGACATGGCCGAGGCCTGCGCGATCGCCAACGACATCGCACCCGAGCACCTCGAAATCTCGGCGCTCGAGCCGCATCAGTGGGCGCAGCAGATCCGTCACGCAGGCGCGATTTTCCTTGGCCGTTACACGAGCGAGAGCCTCGGCGACTACTGCGCGGGCCCAAACCACGTGCTGCCGACGTCGCGTACCGCACGGTTCTCTTCGCCACTCGGCGTCTACGATTTCTTCAAGCGTTCGAGCCTGATCGAGGTCAGCGCGGAAGGCGCGCAGACGCTCGGCGAGATCGCCGCGGAACTAGCATACGGCGAAGGCCTGCAAGCGCACGCACGCAGCGCCGAATACCGGATGCGGCAGAACAGCAACGAACGCGGCTAGGCGGATCGCTGATAACGCGGGCGCGCGGCGGAGCCTAACGCCCGTTCAATAACGACGACAGAGACCAACCCGAGCGCCCTGCGCCGACGACGCCGTCCCCGGCGTTCTTCGCACGGCCCGGCTCCCGAAGCTATGACGACACCTCAAGACATCATCCGCAGCGACGTGCTCGCAATGACGAGCTATCCGGTTCCGGACGCCACCGGCTTCATCAAGCTCGATGCGATGGAAAACCCGTTTCCACTACCGCCGGAACTTGCCGCGCATCTCGGCGAGCGTCTGGCCGGCGTCGCCCTAAACCGTTACCCGGCGCCCCGCCCCGAGCAGCTGATCGAGCGCATCCGTGACGTGATGGGCGTGCCGGCGGGTTGCGACGTGCTGCTCGGCAACGGCTCCGATGAACTCATCAGCATCATGTCGGTCGCGTGCGCGAAGCCGGGCGCGAAGGTGCTCGCGCCGGTGCCGGGGTTCGTCATGTATCAGATGTCGGCGAAGCTGGCGAATCTCGACTTCGTCGGTGTGCCGCTGAAACCGGACTTCACGCTCGACACCGCCGCGATGCTCGCGGCGATCGCCGAACATGAACCGGCGATCATCTATCTCGCGTATCCGAACAATCCGACCGGCACGCTGTTCGATGACGCCGAAATCGAGCGCATCATCGCCGCGGCGGGCAAGAGCCTCATCGTCATCGACGAGGCGTATCAGCCCTTCGCGCAGAAGAGCTGGCTGCCGCGCGCCGATCAGTACGACAACGTCGTCGTGATGCGCACGGTGTCGAAGCTGGGCCTCGCCGGCATCCGGCTCGGTTACCTGGTCGGCAAGCCCGCGTGGCTGACCGAGTTCGACAAGGTGCGCCCGCCGTACAACACCAACGTGCTGACGCAGGCCGCCGCCGATTTTCTGCTCGACCACATCGGCGTGCTCGACGCGCAGGCCGCGCAATTGCGCGACGAGCGCACGAAGCTCGCGCAGGCGGTGGCCGCGCTACCAGGCGCCGAAGTGTTCCCTAGCGCGGGCAACTTCCTGCTCGTGCGGGTGCCCGATGCGTCGGTGCTGTTCGAAACCCTGCTAACGGCGCGGATTCTGATTAAAAACGTGAGTAAAATGCATCCATTGCTGGTCAACTGCGTGCGTTTGACCGTCGGTTCGCCGAACGAGAACGCCCATTTGCTCGCCGGCCTGAAACTCGTGTTGCGATAATCCGCCACGCCAAGCGGCTGCATAAGCGCGGCTGCACCGAGCAGCCCGCCATTTTTCCGCCCCACATTACTAGCGCTTTTAAGCCAGATTCGAGGAATTGCCATGCGCCTTGCGGAAGTCGTTCGCAACACCAGCGAAACGCAGATCCGTGCGAAGATCAACCTGGACGGCACCGGCCAGCAGAAGCTGGCCACCGGTGTGCCGTTCCTGGACCACATGCTCGATCAGATCGCCCGCCACGGGTTGTTCGACCTCGAGATCGAAGCGCATGGCGACCTGCATATCGACGACCACCATACGGTCGAAGACACCGGCATCACGCTCGGGCAGGCCGTCGCGAAGGCGATCGGCGATCGCAAGGGCATCCGCCGCTACGGTCATTCCTACGTGCCGCTCGACGAAGCGCTGTCGCGCGTCGTGATCGATTTTTCCGGCCGCCCGGGCCTCGAATTCCACGTGCCGTTCACGCGCGCGCGTATCGGCACCTTCGACGTCGACCTGTCGATCGAATTCTTCCGCGGCTTCGTGAACCATGCCGGCGTGACGCTGCACATCGACAACCTGCGCGGCATCAACGCTCACCACCAGCTCGAAACGGTGTTCAAGGCGTTCGGGCGCGCGCTGCGCATGGCCGTCGAGCTCGACGAGCGCGCAGCCGGACAGATTCCGTCGACCAAGGGCAGCCTCTAACGTAACGGCCGTACTGGCTTCAACCCGGGTTTCAACGCCTCCAACGTCTTCAGGCCACTCACCTTCAAGCCACTTATCGGGCATGACCGCACTTGCCGGCACGTCGTTCGACGCTGCGCGGCGGCAACGATGAATTGAGGGCAGAGCGGCCAAACTTGAAATGAAAACTTCGATAGCGATTGTGGATTACGGAATGGGCAACCTGCGCTCGGTCGCGCAGGCACTGCGCAAAGCCGCGCCGGAAGCGGACGTGGCGATCGTCGATCGTCCGGAAGCGATCCGCGCGGCCGACCGCGTGGTGCTGCCCGGCCAGGGCGCGATGCCCGACTGCATGCGCAGTCTCGGTGCGTCCGGTTTGCAGGAAGCGGTCGTCGAGGCATCGCGCAGCAAGCCGCTGATGGGCGTGTGCGTCGGCGAGCAGATGCTGTTCGACTGGAGCGCCGAAGGCGACACGCCGGGCCTGGGTCTGTTGCCCGGCAAGGTGATGCGCTTCGAGCTCGAAGGCCAGGTGCAGGACGACGGTTCACGCTTCAAGGTCCCGCAGATGGGCTGGAACCGCGTGCGTCAGGCGCAGCCGCATCCGCTGTGGGACGGCGTTGCCGACAACGCGTTCTTCTACTTCGTGCACAGCTACTACGTGGTGCCGGACAACCCGGCACATACGTCGGGCGAAACGGTCTACGGCGTGCCCTTTACCTCGGCGGTAGCGCGCGATAACATCTTCGCCACCCAGTTCCACCCTGAAAAGAGCGCCGACGCGGGTTTGCGCGTGTATCGCAACTTCGTGCACTGGAATCCGTGAACGCCTTTCTTTATCCCGTTGCCGCGCGCAAGATGCGCGGCGCCGCGGTCCTGCTTCCGAACGGCGCGCCGCTGGAGCGCCGAAAGAGTTGTACTAAACTAGCGAGACGGCGTTGCGCCGGGCTGGCTCTCCAGCCGCTGCCGCCGACCTTCAACCCCCTCCCAGACAACACCCGATTGCTATGCTGCTGATTCCCGCCATCGACCTGAAAGATGGTCAGTGTGTACGCCTCAAACAGGGCGATATGGACCAGGCGACGATTTTCTCCGAGGAACCGGCGGCAATGGCCCGACATTGGGTCGACCGCGGCGCGCGTCGACTGCATCTGGTCGACCTGAATGGTGCGTTTGCCGGCAAACCGAAAAACGGCGACGCAATCCGCGCGATCATCGACGAAGTGGGTGGCCAGATTCCGGTTCAGCTGGGCGGCGGCATCCGCGACCTGAACACGATCGAGCGCTATCTGGACGACGGTTTGTCGTACGTGATCATCGGCACCGCGGCGGTGAAGAACCCCGGCTTTCTGCAGGACGCGTGCACCGCGTTCGGCGGCCACATCATCGTTGGCCTCGATGCGAAAGACGGCAAGGTCGCGACCGACGGCTGGAGCAAGCTGACCGGTCACGAAGTGGCCGACCTCGCGCGCAAGTTCGAGGACTACGGCTGCGAGTCGATCATCTACACCGACATCGGCCGCGACGGCATGCTGCAGGGTATCAACATCGAAGCGACGGTGCGCCTCGCGCGCGCGGTCAAGATTCCGGTGATCGCGAGCGGCGGTCTGTCGAACCTCGC
Organism: Paraburkholderia sprentiae WSM5005; assembly: GCF_001865575.2. Lineage (NCBI taxonomy): Bacteria > Pseudomonadati > Pseudomonadota > Betaproteobacteria > Burkholderiales > Burkholderiaceae > Paraburkholderia > Paraburkholderia sprentiae. The sequence continues at coordinate 3,260,267 of NZ_CP017561.2, read as the reverse complement.
GGACATCGAATCGCTGTGCGAAGTCGAAGGCGAGGGCATCGAAGGTGTGATCTGCGGCCGCGCGATCTATTCGGGCGACCTCGACTTCGGGGCCGCGCAAACGCTAGCGGACCGGCTGCGCGAAGCGGACGACGCTTAAGCGGCGTCGGCTGCGCGCGCCGGGCAGGTCGCGCGGGCCGCTCATGTGGCGCTCAACTCGGCTCGCGGCGCTGGCTCCCTCGAATCTCGCCAGCTTGCGGCCGGCACCTCCCTCGCGGCGCGACGCAACCGCTCGCGCCGGCACCGTGCCGCTTGCCCGCAAGCGAGCGGCCTCATCAGCGGTATTGGCAGAATTGCACGATCATGGCTCTAGCTAAACGCATCATCCCCTGCCTCGACGTCACCGCGGGCCGCGTGGTCAAGGGCGTCAACTTCGTCGAACTGCGCGACGCGGGCGACCCGGTCGAAATCGCGCGCCGCTACGACGATCAGGGCGCCGACGAACTGACGTTCCTCGACATCACCGCGACCTCGGATCAGCGCGACCTGATCCTGCCGATCATCGAGGCGGTCGCCTCGCAAGTGTTCATTCCGCTGACGGTCGGCGGCGGCGTGCGCGCGGTCGAAGATGTGCGGCGCCTGCTGAACGCCGGCGCCGACAAGATCAGCATGAACTCGTCGGCGGTCGCCAATCCGCAACTGGTGAAGGACGCGACTGACAAATACGGCTCGCAGTGCATCGTCGTCGCGATCGACGCGAAGCGCGTGTCGGCCGACGGCGAAACGCCGCGCTGGGAAGTGTTCACGCACGGCGGGCGCAAGGCCACCGGCCTCGACGCGGTCGAATGGGCGCGCAAGATGGCCGCGCTCGGCGCCGGCGAAATCCTGTTGACCAGCATGGATCGCGACGGCACCAAGAGCGGCTTCGACCTCGCGCTCACGCGCGCGGTCTCGGACGCGGTGCCGGTGCCCGTGATCGCCTCGGGCGGCGTCGGCAATCTGCAGCATCTCGCCGACGGCATCAAGAGCGGTCACGCGGACGCGGTGCTCGCCGCGAGCATCTTCCACTACGGCGAACACACGGTCGGGGAGGCCAAGCGTTTCATGGCCGACCAGGGCATTTCGGTGAGGTTGTGACGTGACGAATTCCTCGGCAGTGAACTGGCTCGACAAGGTCAAGTGGGACGCGAACGGCCTCGTGCCCGTGATCGCGCAGGAAGCGTCGACGAACGACGTGCTGATGTTCGCGTGGATGAACCGCGGGGCGCTCGCGAAGACCGTCGAGACCGGCCGCGCGGTGTATTTCTCGCGCTCGCGCCAACGCCTGTGGTTCAAGGGCGAAGAGTCGGGCCACGTGCAGCATGTGCATGAAGTGCGGCTCGATTGCGACGAAGACGTCGTGCTGCTGAAAGTCGAGCAGGTATCGGGCATCGCGTGCCACACCGGCCGCCACTCGTGCTTTTTCCAGAAATTCGAAGGCTCGGTGGACGACGGCGACTGGCAGGCCGTCGATCCCGTGCTGAAAGACCCCGAACACATCTACAAATGACGCAATCCACGCAAAACCCGTTGCCCGCCACGGCTTCCACGCTCGACACGCTGCTGCGCCTCGCGGCGGTGATCGACAGCCGCAAGGGCGGCGATCCGGACATCTCGTACGTATCGCGCCTGTTTCACAAGGGCGACGACGCGGTGCTGAAGAAGATTGGCGAAGAGGCCACCGAAGTCGTGCTGGCCGCGAAGGACGCGCGCCACGGCGGCGCGCCGAAGGCGCTGGTCGGCGAGGTCGCGGATCTGTGGTTCCACTGCCTCGTAATGCTGTCGCATTTCGATCTGAGCCCCGCCGACGTGATCGCCGAACTCGAGCGACGCGAAGGCTTGTCGGGCATCGAGGAAAAGGCGCTGCGCAAAAGCCTCGAGCGCGAAGAGAACGGCGACTGAGCAACCGGAGCGGAAATCTGGCGTTTGCGCTCGACATCGCGCGCCGCCACCCATATAGCGGTAACCGTACCTTCGGGAGGACGCAAGCATGGAACAGCCGCAAGGAAGCCATCCGCCGCCGGCTTACCGTCACGCGATGGAGCCTGAACGCGAGCGCAGCCTGCGCACACTCACGCACGTGCTGTACGCGCTGTATGCAGTCCACTGGCTGACGGGTGGGCTCACCATTCTGATCGCGATCATCATCAATTACGTCAAACGGCCGGACGTGGCGGGCACGCCGTACGAAGCGCACTTCGAATGGCAGATTCGCACGTTCTGGCTGGGCCTCGTCGGTTACGCGATCGGCGCGTTGCTGCTGCTCGTGGTGATCGGCATTCCATTGCTGTGGGCCGTCAGCATATGGATGTTGTACCGAATTATCAAAGGCTGGCTGTATCTGTACGATAACAAGCCGTTCGCGAATCCGGCCGGTTGGGTCTGAACGCTAGCCGGTCCGCTGGGCGGGCCGGCTTCGGGTCGAACCTCGTCGCGCGCGGCTTCGCTCGCCAAGTTATCCCGCGTCAGGAATATGATGAGTCACGATCCGAACTGTCTTTTTTGCAAGATCGCCGCTGGCGAAATCCCGTCGACCAAGGTCCACGAAGACGACGAGTTCGTCGCCTTCCGCGACATCCGTCCTGCGGCCGAAACGCATGTGCTGGTGATTCCTCGTCGGCACATCGCGACGCTGTCGAACTGCACCGGAAGCGATGCGCCTCTGCTTGGTAGAATGCTTGTCTTGGCCGCGCGACTGGCCGAGCAATTGGGGGTCGCATACAGCGGCGGAGACACGGGCTTTCGCACGGTCATCAATACCGGTCCGGGCGGCGGTCAGGAGGTCTATCACCTGCACTTGCACATTCTCGCGGGACCGCGCCCTTGGCAACGCATGGGCTGAGCGCGGGTTCGCGTGTCATGCGCGCTGCGTGAAACGCGCAAACCGTGGCGGGTTTTGGTCGAGGACAATACCGCCACCGTTGTTTTTACCGCTGTGTAATACCGTCGACGCGATCGTCTCGCCACAATGACATCCGTGAAGACTAGGGGGCGCGCCGCCAGCGAGGCGTGGCGACCTGCGGTAACGTAGAGATACACGGAGAGGGAGCGCACGCGCTTCAGGTTATGCAAATTTGCCGCATCGAGATGCGGCGCCGGGGTTAAGGAGAGTAGTCATGGGTTCATTGAGTATTTGGCATTGGTTGATCGTTCTGTTGATCGTCGCGCTGGTGTTCGGCACGAAGAAGCTGCGCAACATCGGTAGCGACCTGGGCGGCGCGGTGAAGGGCTTCAAGGAAGGCGTGAAGGAAGCCGATTCGCCGTCGGCGGACGCGCAACAGCAGCGCGAGCTGCCGCGCAACGGCGCGGTGGACGTCGAAGCGAAGGAAAAGACGCAGCAATCGAGCGACTACCGCTAAGCCGCGGCGTTCGCGCCGTTCCCGCGTTTCTGACGGACATTCCACTTCATGCTGGACCTCGGTCTAACCAAGATGGCGCTGATCGGCGTCGTCGCGCTGGTCGTCCTCGGGCCTGAGCGCCTGCCGCGTGTCGCTCGCACGGCCGGCGCACTGTTCGGCCGCGCACAGCGGTACATCAACGACGTGAAGGCCGAGGTCACGCGCGAAATCGAGCTCGACGAATTGCGGCGCATGAAGACCGAGTTCGAGAAGGCCGCGAGCAACGTCGAGACGGCGGTTCAGGACAATCTGCGCAAGCATGAGAACGAACTGAACGAAGCATGGAACAGCGGTACGTCGGTGTCGCCGAGTATCGCCGGCGGCGCGCTCGAAGATGCCGGCAGCGGGGTCAGCGGCAGCACCGGTGCGACTTCGTGGCCGGTCACTACGCCGGCCGCCGCACCCAAACGCAAGAACTGGCGCGTCCAGCAGAGCGCCACGCCCACCTGGTACAAACGTGCGAATCTGCGCCGCACGCGCGTGCAGTCGGGCGCCGCGCGCGTTGCGCGGCACACACCTGCCAACCTGCGTCGTCCGACGCGGTTTTTCTGATGTTCAGATCGACAATCTCTAACCGAGGGCCGGTGTGAGCGACCCCCAGCAATCCCAGAACGAAGGCACTGAAGAGACCTTCATTTCCCACCTCGTCGAACTGCGTGACCGCATCATCCGTGCGGGGCTCGCTGTCATCGTCGTGTTTATCGGGCTCGTGTACTGGGCGCCGGACATCTTCAGACTGCTCGCGCGTCCGCTGATGATGAATCTGCCGAAGGACGGCAAGATGATCGTGACCGACGTCACCGGCTCGTTCTTCGTGCCGATGAAGGTGACGATGCTGGTCGCGTTCGTGATCGCGCTGCCGGTCGTGCTGTACCAGATCTGGGCGTTCGTCGCGCCAGGGCTCTATCAGCACGAGAAGAAGCTGGTCGCGCCGCTGGTCGCGAGCAGCTACACGCTGTTCCTGTGCGGCATGGCGTTCGCGTACTTCGTCGTGTTTCCGACCATCTTCCGCGTGATGGCGCACTACAATGCGCCGCTCGGCGCGGAGATGACGACCGATATCGACAATTACTTGAGCTTCGTGCTGACGATGTTCATCGCGTTCGGCGTCACATTCGAGGTTCCGATCGTCGTCGTACTGTTGGTGCGGATGAATGTGCTGACGCTGAAGAAGCTGAAGGAGATTCGTCCGTATGTGATCGTCGGCGCGTTCGTGGTATCGGCCGTCGTCACGCCGCCGGACGTGTTTTCGCAGCTGATCCTCGCGATTCCGCTGATCCTGTTGTACGAGGCGGGCATCATCGCGGCGCGGCTGATCGTCGGCAAGCAGCCGGTGATCGTGGAGGATGTGAGTCCGCCGTCGAGTTGAGGTGTCGGGAGCCGGTCTCGTGCGTCAAATGAAAAGGGCAGTCCATCGCGGACTGCCCTTTTTCGTTGCGCGAAGCCGCAGCCTTAATCTCACCCGCCCTCGTCGTCCGGCTGATCGCCACTGTTGTCGTCATCCGCCTGTTTGGGCGGCGGCGGGCGTTTGCCGATCATCACGTCGAGATCGAGCTGATGACCCTTGCGCACTAGATGCACCTTGGCTGCCGTGCCCGGCTTGATCTGCGCGATCACGTTCAGTAGACGCGTGGTATCGGTGATCTGTTGGCCGTTCACGCTCGTCAGGATGTCGCCCGGCTTGATGCCCGCGCGGTCCGCCGGCCCGCTTTTCAGCACGCCCGCGACGATCGCGCCCGACTTCTGGTCGAGCCCGAACGACTCGGCGATTTCCGGCGTCACGTCCTGCGGTTCGACGCCGATCCAGCCGCGCGTGACCGTGCCGGTCGTGATGATGCTTTCGAGCACGCTGCGCGCGGTCGACACCGGAATCGCGAAGCCGATGCCGAGCGAGCCGCCCGAGCGCGAGTAGATGGCTGTGTTGATGCCGAGCAGGTTGCCGTTCACGTCGACGAGCGCGCCGCCCGAGTTGCCGGGGTTGATCGGTGCGTCGGTCTGGATGAAGTTTTCGAACGTATTGATGCCAAGATGGTTGCGGCCCAGCGCGCTGACGATGCCCATCGTCACGGTTTGTCCGACGCCGAACGGATTGCCGATCGCGAGCACGACGTCGCCGACTCGCGTCTGGTCCATCCGGCCGAGCGTGATGGTGGGCAGATTGGTCATGTTGACCTTGAGCACGGCCAGATCGGTTTCGGGGTCGATGCCGATGACCTTCGCGCTGGCGGTGCGGCCGTCGGCGAGCGCGATTTCGATCTGATCGGCGCCGTCGACGACGTGCTGGTTCGTTAGAATGTAACCTTCCGAACTCACTATCACGCCTGAGCCGAGATTCGAGGCAGGCTGCTCCTGCTGCTTGCGATTGTTCCTGTCGCCGAAGAAGTAGCGGAACAGCGGATCTTTGGCGCGCGGGTCGGGAGGCAGTGAGCCATCCTTGCTGGAGAACACGTTGACGACCGCGGGCATGGCCTTTTGCGCCGCTTCGGCATAGGACGTTTCGGCGTGGCCCGTGCCGATGCCTGGCGCCACTTCCCGCAGCGCGACGATCGGTTCGACGAGTTGTCTGCCGAACTGTCCTTGACGCTGCAACCACTGCGGTTTGAGGGTCGCAATGATGAACATCAGCGCCAACAGCACCGTCACCGCTTGGGCAAATAACAGCCAGAAGCGTCTAAGCATCTGAAGACTAGAGGTCTATATGGATCGGATCGAACTTGAATTGTACTTGAACAATCTCCTCGAAACCGCGCGCTTCAAGGACTATTGCCCGAACGGACTGCAGGTCGAGGGGCGCCGCCGGATCCACAAACTCGCGACCGGCGTGACCGCGTCGGTGGCCTTTCTGGAGGCCGCGCTGGACTGGGGCGCGGACGCCGTGTTGGTCCATCACGGCTACTTCTGGCGCAACGAGGCGCCGCAGATCACCGGCCGCAAACATGCTCGTTTGAAGCTGCTGCTCGCCAACGACCTGAACCTGTTCGCCTATCATCTGCCGCTCGACGATCATCCGGAGTTCGGCAACAACGCGCAGATCGGCGAAAAGATGGGCTGGATCAGCGACGCGCGGTTTGGCGACAACAGTCTGGGCTGGCTCGCCACCTTGCCGATGCGGATCACCTTGTCGCACCTGAGCGCGGAAATCGAGCAGACGCTGGGGCGCACGCCGCTCGTGTTCGGCGATCCGGATTTCGAACTGCGCCGCGTCGGCTGGTGCACGGGCGCAGCGCAAGGCATGTTCGACGCGGCGATCAACGCGGGCGCCGACGTTTACGTGACCGGCGAGGTGTCGGAGTCGGTCATGCACACGGCGGCGGAAAGCGGCGTCGCGTTTCTGGCGGCCGGCCACCACGCGACGGAACGCTTCGGCGTGCAGGCGGTGGGCAAGCATCTGTCCGAATCGTTCGATCTCGAACACCTGTTTATCGATATCCCCAATCCCGTTTGAATTGCAGATTGCATTCACGAAGAAAAAGGTAGGAATACCGTAGAAGGCGCTTAAAAGGAGATACGAAAAAGTTTGCGATCGGTACGGACAAACCCTGAGTTATCAAGGGCTTCGCACGGTTTTTGGCAATCGGCCCTTGTAAATGGCGACTCCATTCGAGCAAACTAGCGGCGGTAGAAGCGACGTGAAGGAAAAATCCAACTCAGAAGTGGGGCGTGTGATGCGAGACAAAGAAGAGGAACGCGTCGATGGCAGCCGCCGTAACTGGCTGGTGGCTACGACCGTAGCAGGCGGTATAGGAGGTGTTGCCGTTGTCGTACCCTTTGTTAGTTCGTTTGCACCATCCGAAAAGGCCAAGGCCGCGGGTGCCCCGGTCGAAGTCGATATCAGCAGTCTGAAGCCCGGCGACATGATGACCGTCGCCTGGCGCGGCAAGCCGGTGTGGGTCCTCAACCGCACCGACCGCATGCTCGCCGACGTGCAGAAGGCCGACAACATGGTCGCGGATCCGCACACGAAGAACCCCTTCTCGATGCCGCTGCCGGACTACTGCAACAACGAATTCCGCTCACGCGCCGAGAACAAGCATCTGCTCGTCGCCGTCGCCGTTTGCACGCATCTGGGCTGCACGCCGACGCCGCGCTTCCAGGAAGGCCCGCAGCCCAACCTGCCCGACGACTGGCCCGGCGGCTTCCTGTGCCCGTGCCACGGCTCGACCTACGACTTGGCCGGCCGCGTCTTCAAGAACAAACCCGCTCCGCAGAACCTCGACATCCCGCGCTTCATGTTCACGTCGGCGACCGCCCTCGTGATCGGGAAGGACGAAAAAGGAGAAGCGTAATGGCGAGCGAACACGAAGTAGAGACGACCGGGCTGGCTGGTTGGATCGACCGGCGCTTCCCGATGACTTCCACATGGAAGAAGCACGCTTCCGAATACTACGCGCCGAAGAACTTCAACTTCTGGTACTTCTTCGGTTCACTTGCGTTGCTGGTGCTGGTCAACCAGATCGTCACCGGGATTTTTCTGACGATGAACTACAAGCCCGACGCGACGCTTGCGTTTTCGTCGGTCGAGTACATCATGCGCGAGGTGCCGTGGGGCTGGCTGATCCGTTATATGCACTCGACGGGCGCGTCGATGTTCTTCGTCGTCGTGTATCTGCACATGTTCCGCGGGCTCATGTATGGCTCGTATCGCAAGCCGCGCGAGCTCGTGTGGATTTTCGGCTGTCTCATCTTCCTGTGCCTGATGGCCGAGGCGTTTTTCGGGTACCTGCTGCCGTGGGGCCAGATGTCGTTCTGGGGCGCGCAGGTGATCGTCAACCTGTTCTCGGCGATTCCGTTCATCGGGCCGGATCTGTCGCTATGGATTCGCGGTGACTACGTCGTGTCCGACGTCACGCTGAACCGCTTCTTCGCATTCCATGTGATCGCAATTCCACTCGTGCTGGTCGGCCTCGTGATCGCGCACCTTGTCGCGCTGCACGAAGTCGGCTCGAATAACCCGGACGGCATCGAAATCAAGGCCAAGAAGGGACCGGATGGCGTGCCGCTCGACGGCATTGCGTTCCACCCGTACTACTCCGTGCACGACTTCATGGGTGTGACGATCTTCCTGCTGATCTTCGCGGCGATCCTCTTTTTCGCGCCGGAAATGGGCGGGTACTTCCTCGAAGCCAATAACTTCATTCCCGCGAATCCGCTGCAGACGCCGCCTGAAATCGCGCCGGTGTGGTACTTCACCGCGTTTTATGCGATGTTGCGCGCCACCACCGATCCATTCAAGATCGTGCTGATGATCGTCATCGCGCTGCTGGGGCTGCTCGCGCTGGTGCGGGCGCGCGGCAAGTGGCGGCTGGGTCTTCCGGTGCTCGCGGTGTTGGTGATTGTCGCGATGGTGTTCACCGAATCGAAGTTCTGGGGCGTCGTGGTGATGGGCAGCGCGGTGGTTTCGCTGTTCTTCCTGCCGTGGCTCGATCGCTCGCCCGTCAGGTCGATCCGCTACCGGCCGTTTTTCCACAAGGTTTTCTTCGGGATCTTCGTGCTCGCGTTCCTCACGCTCGGCTTCCTCGGCACGCGACCGCCCTCACCGGCCGCGACGCTGATCGCCCAGATCTGCGCGCTGATCTACTTCGCGTTTTTCCTCGGCATGCCTTTCTGGACGCGGCTTGGCAAGTTCAAGCAGCCGCCGGAAAGGGTGCGGTTCAAGCCTCACTAATCGCGAGCCAGGAGAACACGAAGATGAAAAAGCTGCTTTCGATGTGCGCGCTGATCGGCGCGGCCGTGCTCACCCTATTGGCCGTTCCGGTCCACGCGGACGAGAATTTCCCGCTCGACCGCGCGCCGGACACCACGAACAACTTCGCTTCTTTGCAGCGCGGCGCGCAATTGTTTGTAAACTACTGCCTGAATTGCCACAGCGCGAACCTGATGCGCTACAGCCGCCTCACCGATCTCGGCATCACGCCGAGCGAAATTCAGGCGAACCTGCTGTTCACCACCGACAAGGTCGGCAACACGATGACCGTGGCGATGCGCCCGGAGGATGCGAAAGCGTGGTTCGGCGCGGCGCCGCCGGATCTGTCGGTGGAGGCGCGGGCGCGCGGCACGGACTGGCTATACACGTATCTGCGCAGTTTTTACCGCGACGATACGCGGCCGACCGGCTGGAACAATCTGGTGTACGAAAACGTGAGCATGCCTCATGTGCTGTGGCAGCTTCAGGGGCAGCGCGCGGCGAAATTCGGCGATGAAACCGACGAAAGAACCGGCGAAACGGTACACAAATTCCTTGGTTTCCAGCAACTGACTCCTGGGACGATGTCGCCGGTAGATTATGATTCTGCTGTGGCCGATCTCGTGTCGTACCTGTCATGGATGTCCGAACCGACGCAGCAAACCCGCAGGCAACTTGGCGTGTGGGTGCTGTTGTTCCTCGGTATCCTGAGCTTTTTCGCCTGGCGACTGAACGCCGCGTACTGGAAACATATCAAATAATCACGTCGTTACACGGCGTGGGGCCGGCGCCAGGAAAGACTGCTGAACGGTTTTTCCGCGCGCTGGCCCTTCAGCTTTTTGAGGAAACGTAAACATGATGGTTCTGTATTCCGGCACTACTTGCCCGTTCTCCCAGCGTTGCCGGCTGGTGTTGTTCGAAAAGGGCATGGACTTCGAGATCCGCGACGTCGACCTGTTTAACAAGCCGGAAGACATTGCCGTGATGAATCCGTACGGTCAGGTGCCGATTCTCGTCGAACGGGACCTGATTCTGTACGAATCGAACATCATCAACGAGTACATCGACGAGCGCTTCCCGCACCCGCAACTGATGCCCGCCGATCCGGTGCAGCGCGCGCGTGCCCGCCTGTTCCTGCTCAACTTCGAGAAAGAGCTGTTCGTCCACGTCGGCACGCTCGAAAACGAGAAGGGCAAGGCCGCGGAGAAAAATCACGAGAAGGCGCGCCTCGCAATCCGCGATCGTCTCACTCAGCTCGCGCCGATCTTCCTGAAAAACAAGTACATGCTCGGCGAAGAGTTCTCGATGCTCGACGTCGCGATTGCGCCGCTTTTGTGGCGCCTCGACCACTACGGTATCGAGCTGTCGAAGAACGCCGCGCCGCTGATGAAATACGCCGAGCGCATTTTCAGCCGCCCGGCTTATATCGAAGCGCTGACGCCGTCGGAAAAGGTGATGCGTCGTTGAGTTTGGCTTTGGCGCGCGGGCGCCGCATCGCCTTGATGCGCGCCCGCGCCCGCAAGAGGACTGTTGATGCAAGAGATTTCCACGAAGCCTTATCTGCTACGCGCGCTTTACGAGTGGTGCACGGATAACGGCTACACACCGCACATCGCGGTGCGGGTCGACAATCAGACGCGCGTACCGCGTCAGTTCGTGCGCGACAACGAGATCGTGTTGAACATCAGCTTCGAGGCGACTAGCCAGCTGCAGATGGGCAATGAGTGGATCGAGTTCAACGCGCGCTTCTCCGGCAAGTCGCACAAGATCGAGGTGCCGGTCGCCAATATCCTCGCGATCTACGCGCGCGAAAACGGCCAGGGCATGGCGTTCCCGGTCGAATCGGCGGGCGGCGAGGCGCAGGATTCGGGCGCGGATGCCGCGGACGAAGCCGATGCGCCGGCGGCCCCGCGTGTGGTCGAAACTGCGCGGGCCGACCCGGCCGTGGCCGCGGATGCCGACGACAACCCGCAGCCCGACGACGATGGCTCGAAAGGCGGCGGGAGGGCTCGCCTTAAGATCGTGAAATGAAGTAGAATCACGGCCTCATGCCGGCTTAGCTCATCAGGTAGAGCGCTTGACTTGTAATCATGAGGTGGCGGGTTCGAGTCCTGCAGCCGGCACCAGATTGCTCTATCAGCAGTAACTGAAAACCCCGTCGAGGCGCACGCTTCGACGGGGTTTTTCTTTTTTCTGCGTTAAACCACCGAGCCAGTTCGATTTACCTCCCGTCGTCCACAAGCAGCGTGAGCCCGCGCGCGGCATGCCGGACCGAGCGCTGCCCGATTGCCACGGCGGTTTTTCTCGACTTTGGCTTCTGCCGGTAACAGACTAGCGCAGCGTCAGGTGAGCCGCTCGACGGCCCAAAATCCACGATATCTCTTTCACCTTGTCGATTGTGGACGTTTTAGTCTACGTCTTGCACGTCTTAAACTCACCTCATCATCCTCACCGAGGCGTGCCCCGCCGAGAATCCGCAAGGCAGCGGTACGGTACTATTCGTGCGTCGCCCGGATGGCCGGCAGCTACCGGACCTTCTGTCCGCTGTCGCGGTCCACGTAGCCGGCGACGTCACATCCATTCCATTGCACCATGACCAGCCCCGCAACTCTCACCTGGCCCGAAGCCGACGGCCCGCGCACGTCGCGCTGGCGTTCCGAAGCGGCCGTGCCGCCGCCGAAGCGCGTCGTCGTCGCCGACGACCGCACCACCGCCGATTCGGCCTACCGCCTCGCGTGCGAAGGCACCGCGCTGCTGTGGCACGGTGACTTTCAGAATGCGCGCCAACTGCTGCAGGCAGTCACGCGCCGGCTTGAACGCAGGCCGCGCAAGCAGGGAGCGACGCCGCTCGACGCGTTCAACCTGCATCGGCAGGCACAGTCGCAGCGCGCGCGCACGCTCGGCATGATCCTGATTCCGCTCGATGCCGACTACGGCATTGCGCTGCGTCGCGCGCCCGACGTGCGGCAGGCCTGCATCGAAGCGTATGGACCGGCGAGCGGTGAGGCGTCGGTCGTATCGTTGCGCGAATTGCTCGGCTTGATCGGCGCGCACGAATGGCGCAAGAAGGGCGTCGAGATCGCCGCGCTCGGCGACCGCATCCATCCGCACTATGGCGTCTTTTCACCGGTACGCGGCGAGTATGTCGATCTGGTCGCGCGCATGCCGCTGCCCTCGCTCGACCTCGCATTCGATATCGGCACCGGCACCGGGGTGCTCGCCGCGCTGCTGGCCAAGCGTGGCGTGCGCAAAATCGTCGCGACGGATCAGGATTCGCGCGCAATTGCGTGTGCTCGTGAAAACCTCGCGCGCCTCGGCTACGGCGAGCAGGTCGAGATCGTGCAGGCCGATCTGTTCCCGGACGCACGGGCGCCGCTCGTCGTCTGCAATCCGCCGTGGGTGCCGGCGCGGCCCGCGTCGCCGCTCGAACACGCGGTCTACGATCCTGACAGCCGCATGCTGCTTGGCTTCCTGAACGGCCTCGGGGATCATCTGACGCCGGGCGGCGAGGGTTGGCTGATCATGTCGGATTTCGCCGAGCATCTCGGGCTGCGCACGCGCGAGTGGCTGCTGGCGGCGATCGAGCACGCAGGTCTGAACGTCGTGGGACGCGAGGACATTCGCCCGCGGCATCCGAAGGCCAGCGATCAGAACGATCCGCTGTACGATGCGCGCGCGGCCGAGGTGACGTCGTTGTGGCGGCTCAAGGTGCGGTGACGGCGATTGCGCGGCTCATGCCGACGCGCCGCGCGCTTGCAGATACGCGCATGCGCCTTGGCCAGCCACCCGTCCGCTGGCAAAACAGGCGGTCAGCAGATAGCCGCCGGTCGGCGCTTCCCAATCGAGCATTTCCCCCGCGCAGAATGCGCCAGGCATCCGCTCGATCATCAGATGCGGGTCCAGTGCCTCGAACGGGATTCCGCCCGCGGTGCTGATCGCTTCGTCGATCGGTCGCGCGCGCAGGAGCCGCACCGGCAGCGCCTTGATCGCATGGGCGAGGCGGTGCGCATCGGCGAATGCCTCCTTCGCCAGGATCTCGTGCAATAACGCCAGCTTGAGCCCGCCGATTCCAATCCGCCCATGCAGATGACTCGCGATCGAGCGCGAGCCGCGCGGCCGCGTCACTTCCTCGACGACCCGCTCGAGCGGCAAGCCCGGCGCGAGATCCAGCGAGATCGTGACTTCGCCGTCGACCAGAATGCGCTCGCGAATCGGCGCGGACAACGCGTAAATCAGGCTCCCTTCGAGGCCCGTTTCGGTCAAAAGTATTTCACCTTGTCGATGGTGGACTTTTGCGTCTACGTCGGTGAGCGAAATCGCGACCGGCTTGATCGGCTGACCGGCGAAACGCTCGCGCAGATACGGGCTCCAGTCCGCGTCAAAGCCGCAGTTCGCGGGACGTAACGGCGTCACCGGCACGTCGCGCGACGTCATCAGCGGCACCCACGCGGCGTCGGAGCCGAGGCGCGGCCAGCTGGCGCCGCCGAGCGCGAACACGACCGCGTCGCAGCTCACCGCTTGTTGACCATCGGGCGTGTCGAAGCGCAGCCCATGCGCGGCGTCGCCTGCCGGGATCGACGCCCAGCCGCTCCACTTGTGACGCATATGGAATTGCACGCCCGCTGCGCGCAGCCGATGCAGCCACGCGCGCAGCATCGGCGCGGCTTTCATGTCGGACGGGAACACGCGCCCCGAACTGCCGACGAACGTCTCAACGCCCAACTCGCGCAGCCACGCGCGCAGCGCGTCGGGACCGAACGCGTCGAGCAACGGCGCGATGTGCGCGCGTCGTGCGCCGTAGCGCTCGAGAAACGGCTCGAGGGGTTCCGAATGCGTGATGTTCATGCCGCCTTTGCCCGCCATCAGGAATTTGCGACCCACCGACGGCATCGCGTCATACACGTGGACTTGCACGCCGCGCCGGGCAAGCGTCTCGGCGGCCATCAGGCCGGCAGGGCCGCCGCCGATCACGGCGACGCGGGCGGAATCAAGCGAGGATGGCATCGGGTTCAGCGGGGGAAAATGGCGGTGCGTCGTGGCGACCGGGCGGACGGACGACGTGAAGGGCGCTATTGTCACACCGCGCGCGGTGTGCGGCAAACGCCGCCGGAGGCGGCCGAACCCTGCTCGGTGCAGGCAAGCAGGCGGCAATTGAGCCAGGCGGTGGGGCTCGATCGCCCCAGGCCGGAAAATACTGCATTCAGTCTTTCTCCCGGCCGTTGCGCATCGCATTCACCGCTTGGCTCGCGCGGCACGCGATCTATACTTTTCAAATCCCTTCCATCGGACGCCGTTCGCGTCGTTCCTTGCGCCAATTCCCGATCACGTCACTTCGGACGCAGCCGCTGCGGCGCGTCGGACCCCTGCCGCCCGTCGGCAGCCGACGCGCATCGCGTGTTGAATCGGTGGAAGGGTCGATCGTCTGGTTCAAGGAGGTTGCCATGGTTCGCAAATATATCGACTGTCGCGAGTTTCCGAGCGAAATGAACTGCACTGTCGCGATGTCCGCCGACAGCGACAGCGAATTGCTCGAAGCCGCGGTTCAGCATGCCGTCAGCGTTCACAAGCACGCGGATTCGCCGGAGCTGCGCGCGCAGCTGAAGACGCTATTTCATGAGGGAACGCCGCCCGCCGAGGCGCCGCGCGCGTGAGACGACCGTGGAGGGAAAGTGCGGAAGCCCGCGTCGTGAGCGGCATAGCCGCTCGCGCGCGGTCGTGTTGCGGAGCAGCGTGAGTGTTGCGGTGACGCCGGAGACGCGATACCAGTCTATCCTGAGCAACGCGGCGAAGCGCTAACCCGGGTAGGCTTCGTCGACCTTCAGCCCGGCGAGCTTGAAGATCACCCGTAGCGTCTGGGGTTTGATGTCGCGCCGCGACGCAAGGGTCGTCATCACGAAGTCGAGCACCTTGGCGTACTTGAGCATCGTCAGGCAGGTTTCGAGGTCGACGTTGCCGTCGCGCATGACCTCGGCGAGCCGCAGCATTTCCGTCGAAATGTCGCGTGCCATCTCCAGCTCGAGTTGCTGCTTCTCCGACCATGCCGGCGCGGCGGTGAGCTTCGCCAGCATTTCCTGAAATTTCTGTTCGACGTTTCCGTTGGGTACCGTATCCATTGCCGCCTCTACTGTGATCGTCCGAGCGCGAGCCGTTGCTCAGCTGGCTCGCTGCTGGTTACGTAATGTTCGGCCCGGTTCCGGGACCGCTCTCCCCACATGCATCCGGCTCGCGTATCCGGTCGCACGGCCGGACAGCCGCTGTTTTCGGCGCCACGGCTTGCACCCCGCAGACTGAGCCGGCGCGCGAGCTGTTTTTCAGCCATCCTCGAGACGTTTTCACGCATCGCCTGTCGAGCAGAAAGTGTTCCCAGTGACCGCCTACCTCGCGTGATTCGCGGGGCGTGCTCGCTGGGAGTGCCGCACTTTGGGTAAACTGGCAGCAACATTTCCCTTTTTCCGTCATCTGTCGCACGTTCGCACTGCAATTGATGGCGGCTCATACGATGTCCGGCAAAACCCACGAAATCCGTCCCAACCAGTCCGTCGAACTGCTCAAGGAACTCCACATCCTCACGCGCGACGGCAAGATGAATCAGGACAGCCGTCGCAAGCTGAAGCAGGTCTACCATCTGTTCCAGTTCATCGAGCCGCTGCTCGAGGACGTGAAGAACCGGCAGGGGTCGCTGACGCTCGTCGATCACGGCGCTGGCAAGTCATATCTCGGTTTTATCCTTTACGACCTGTTTTTCAAGGAGTTTCAGGACGTCGCTGGTGGGGCTTCGCACATTTACGGCATTGAAACGCGCGAAGAACTGGTGACGAAGTCCGAAGAGCTGGCGGCGCGGCTCGGCTTCAAGGGGATGTCGTTTCTGAATCTGTCGGTGGCCGAGTCGATCACGTCGACGCGCCTGCCCGCCGAAATCGACGTCGTGACCGCACTGCACGCGTGCAATACCGCCACCGACGACGCGATTCGCTTCGCGCTCGAAAAACACGCGAAGTACATCGTCGTCGTGCCGTGCTGTCAGGCAGAGGTGGCCGGCGTGCTGCGGCAAAACAAAGGCCGGGCGCTGAAGGACGCGCTGACGGAAATGTGGCGTCACCCGCTGCACACGCGCGAATTCGGCAGCCAGATCACGAATGTGCTGCGCTGCCTTCAACTCGAAGCCCATGGCTATCAGGTCACTGTGACCGAGTTGGTCGGTTGGGAACACTCGATGAAAAACGAGTTGATCATCGCGCAGTACAAGGATTTGCCGCGGCGCCGGCCGGCCGAGCGACTCGGCGAAGTGCTGGACACCCTCGGGCTCGATGCGCTGAAGGAGCGGTTTTTCGTGCCCGGCTGACGCGCGGCTCAGCGCTTCATCAACGCATCCCAGCCCGCGAGGCCGACGCGCCGCAGCGTCTCCTGGTTGCGCTCGTAAATCTGCTCCGCGTCGGGAAAGGCCCGCACGGCCCGCTCGATGCTGTCCTCCCGCAGCAGATGCAGGATCGGATAGGGCGCCCGGTTGGTGTAGTTCTCGATATCGTCGGGCTCGCTGTCTTCGAACTGGTAACGCGGATGAAAGCTCGCGATCTGGATGACGCCTTCGAGCCGCAACTGCTGGATCAGCCGGTCGGCGAAGAACAGGCAATCGTTGAAGTCGAGAAAGTCGCCGAACGCGCGCGGCAGGATCAGCAGCGTCGTGTCGATGACAGCGGGGTCGGCGGCGACGAGCGTCTGCAGTTCGCCTTCCAGATCGATCAGCACCGCTTCGAGCGTGTCCGCCTCGGTGACCGTGTAGCGGATCTGCCCCTTCACATGCACGGCCTTCGCGAACGGACAGAGGTTCAGGCCGATCACGGCCTCAGTCAGCCAGTGACGGGTCGCGGCGATAACGGCATCATGGGATTCGGCGGGCAACGGCATGGCGGGCGGACGCGGCGGGGAAAGCGTAATTTTAATGGACTCGGCCGACCAACCGGTTCAGCTAGCCCGCGTCTCGCCGCAAGCGGCCGCAATCAACTGTGCGGCGACTTTCGGCGCGGCGAGGATCGGCCCGCAGCTCGGCCCATAAGTCTGGCTCGCCGCGTACACGCCCTCGATCAGCAGCCCGAGCGCATCGGCGAGTGCATGCGGATCGCCGGCGCCGGCCGCCGTCGACAGTTCGAGCAGGCGCGCCATCAAGCGCTGCTTGTTGCGGAAGACGAACTGCCGCGCCGGATGCGCGGTATCCGAAAACTCCACCGCCACATTCACGAACGGGCAGCCGCGGTAGTCGTCGACCGAGGCGCGCACCGCGAGGTCGTCGAAGTACTGTTGAAGCTGCTTCGCCGGTTGGCCCGGATGCTTGGCGAAACTCTTCTCGACGTAGCCAAAGAACTGCTCGTCCTTCTGCTCCAGATAGGCCATGACAAGCTCGTCCTTCGACGAAAACTGCCGGTACAGGCTCATCTTGTTCACCCCCGCGCGCTGGACCACAGCGTCGACGCCGACCGTGCGCACGCCCTCGCGATAGAACAACTCACTGGCGGCGCGCAGCAGATGCTGCTGCGCCTGCGGTCCGGCGGTCTGCGCACCGCGCGCGCGCCGGGAGCGGGTGGAGGCGGGCTTGAGAGTTTGGCTGTGGGACATGGCAGGTCACCCGAATGAAATTGACGCCTTGACATGTTACCGACCAGTAACTAACATCGCAACACTATTGTGACCGACCTGTCACAAGTCATCCACCGACACCGAAATAATACGAACGACGCCGCCACCCGGGCGCGTTGATGGGAGAACCGATGAACTGGGCTGCGCGACTGATAGGCGGACGATTCCACTACGGCTGGTTGACCGTCGCCGTAGTGTTCCTGGTGTTGCTCGCGGCGGCGGGCACCCGCGCGACACCGAGCGTGATGATGGTGCCGCTCGAGCACCAGTTCGGCTGGAGCCGCGCAACGATTTCGCTGGCGATCTCCGTGAACATCGCGCTGTACGGGCTGATGGGGCCGTTCGCGGCCGCCGCGATGCAGCGCTTCGGCGTACGGCCGACGCTGCTCGCCGCGCTCGGCACGATGGCCGCGGGCGTCGCGCTGTCGTCGCTGATGACGCATCCGTGGCAGATGGTGCTGATCTGGGGCGTGATGGTCGGCGGCTCGACCGGGGTGGCCGCGCTGTCGCTGTCGGCGACCGTCGTGACGCGCTGGTTCACCACGCGTCGCGGGCTCGTGATGGGCATCCTGACCGCCAGCTCGGCGACCGGCCAGCTAGTGTTCCTGCCGCTGCTCGCGGCCATCGCCGAGCATCACGGCTGGCGCCAGGTCGTGTGGGTCGTCGCGCTCGCGGCGGGCGTCGTGATTCCGCTCGTCGCATTCCTGCTGCCCGAGCATCCGGCCAGCATGCAACTGCGCCCGTACGGTGAACCGCACGATGCGCCCATCACCACGACCGTGACGAAGCAGAACCCGCTTGCAATCGCGTTCGGCACGCTCGCGTCGGCGAGCAAAACGCGCGACTTCTGGCTGCTGTTCTTCAGCTTCTTCATTTGTGGCGCGAGCACCAATGGCTATGTCGGCACTCATCTGATCGCGATGTGCGGCGACTACGGGATGACCGAAGTGCAGGGCGCGTCGCTGCTTGCGGCGATGGGCGTGTTCGACCTGTTCGGCACGACGATGTCCGGTTGGCTGTCGGACCGCTTCAATAGCCGCGTGCTGCTGTTCTGGTACTACGGGCTGCGGGGTCTGTCGTTGATGTATCTGCCGCATGCGTTCGGCATCGACTTTTTCGGCCTGCCGCTGTTTGCGGTGTTCTACGGCCTCGACTGGATCGCCACCGTGCCGCCGACCGTGCGTCTCGCCACCGACGTCTACGGCAAGGAGTCGGCCCCGATCGTGTTCGGCTGGGTGGTGGCGGGACACCAGCTCGGCGCGGCATTCGCGGCGCTCGGCGCGGGCATGCTGCGCGCGAGCCTTGGCACGTACACGGTGGCGTCCATGATTTCCGGCGGCTTGTGTCTGGTCGCGGCGGTGATCGTGCTGCGCATCAACCGCCCGGCCAAAGTGCCGACGCCACAGACAATCTGACTGAGGCGCCCTCGCGAGCCGCGCAGATTCACCGTCATGGAAGCGACAACGCACGGCCCCGCAACTTGGAGCGCGCCTCGAAAGCCCGTTATTCTATGTGGCCCTGGGCAGCCGCCCGGCGATCATGAATTTTCACCGAGAGAAGCGCATGGCTAACAAACCCGCCTCCACCGAAGTTGCCATTCACGAACTGATTGCAGGCCGCTGGAGCCCGCGCGCGTTTTCGAGCGAGCCGGTGAGCCGCGACCAGTTGCGCGCCGTGCTCGAAGCGGCGCGCTGGGCGCCGTCTTCGTACAACGCGCAGCCCTGGCGTTTTGTCGTCTTCGATCGCAGCGTCGACGAAGTCGCGTTCAAGAAGGCTTTCGCCACGCTGGTGCCGTTCAACCAGGGCTGGAACGCTCGCGCGCCGGTACTGATCGCGGTGACCGCGCACACGCTGACCAACAAGGGCGACGTGAACCGTTGCGCGTTTTATGACGCGGGCGCGGCGGCGATGTCGCTGGTGCTGCAGGCGCACGCGCTGGGCCTTGCGGCGCATCAGATGAGCGGCTTCGACGTGAAAGCGTTGCGCACCGCCTTCGAATTGCCGAACGACGTCGAGCCGATCGCGATGATCTCGCTCGGCCATTACGGCGACGTCGATAAACTGGACCCGGTCTTGCGCGAACGTGAGAAGGCGCCGCGTCAGCGCGCGGCGCTCGCGGATATCGTGTACGCAGGCGGCTGGAAGAAGGCGTTCTGAGCGAGGGATTCGCGGCGCTTGCCGAGTGACTTCGCGCCAAGCGAAAAAAGCAACGAGCGACGCAGCGGTTAGCCACGCGCGGCACGGTCCGCGCGTTTTACATGCGGCGCCGTTCGCGCCGCCTAACCGTCCGCCACGCTCGACAGCGGCGCCGCCACGTGCTCGAGCGATTTGCGCTCCGCGTCGACACCCCAGATCGCCGCGACGACTGCCGCCGCGAGCATCAACGCCGACCCGACCAGATAGCCTAGGAACACCTCGCTGCGCTGATGCGTATCGATCAGCCGGCCGAAAAACGCCGGCCCGATGATGCCGCCGAGCGCGGTGCCGAACGCATAGAAGACCGCGATCGCAAGCGCGCGGATTTCGAGCGGAAACGATTCGCTCACAGTCAGGTAGGCGGAACTCGCGGCGGCCGACGCGAAGAAGAAAATCACCATCCAGGCAACCGTCTGCGTGACCACGGTGAGCAATTGCTGCTCGAACAGATAGCCCGACAGCGTCAGCAGGATCGCCGACATCGCGTACGTCGCGGCGATCATCTTGCGTCGGCCGACTACGTCGAATAGCCGCCCGAGCACGAGCGGTCCCAGGAAGTTGCCGAGCGCGAAAGGCAGCAAATACCACCCGATGTCGCCGCCCGGCACGTGATAAAAGTCCGTGAGGACGAGCGCGTAGGTGAAAAAGATCGCGTTGTAGAAGAAGGCCTGCGCGGTCATCAACGTCAGACCGACCAGCGCGCGGCGCCGGTGCAGGTTGAACAGCGCGTGGAACACTTCGCGCAACGGCGTATGGTCGCGCGCGCGCAGGCGCAGGCGCGTGAGGGCGTCGTCGGCGAGCGCGTGGCCGGCGTCGCGAAAACGCGTCTCGATCCCCTCGACGATGGTGCGCGCGTCGCGCTCGTCGCCATGCGTGAGCAGCCAGCGCGGGCTTTCGGGGATCCAGATGCGCATCGGCAGAATCGCTAGCGCGAGCACGGCGCCGATGAAAAAGCACGCGCGCCAACCCCAGTCCGCCGGCAGCAGATGCGGATCGAGCAGCACCAGAGAGCCCGCCGCGCCGATCCCCGCGCCGACCCAGAAGGTCCCGTTGATGCCGAGATCGGTCCAGCCGCGCACGCGCGCCGGCGTAAATTCCTGGATCGTCGAGTTGATCGCCGTGTATTCGCCACCGATACCCGCGCCGGTCAGAAAGCGAAACAGCATGAAGCTCATAAGATTCCATGACAGCGCGGTCGCCGCGGTCGCGGCCAGATAGAGCGTCAGCGTGATGAAAAACAGCTTGCGCCGGCCGAGCCGGTCGGTCAGCCAACCGAAACCGAGCGCGCCGAGCACCGCGCCGGCAATGTACGCGCTGCCCGCGAGGCCGACGTCGGCGTTCGAAAAGCGCAACGCCGGGCTGGTTTTCAGCGCGCTCGCGACCGCGCCGGCGAGCGTCACTTCGAGGCCGTCGAGCAGCCAGGTCACGCCGAGGGCGACCACGATCAGCGTATGAAAGCGGCCCCACGGCAGGCGGTCCAAGCGCGACGGCAGATCGGTCTCGATCAGCGTGGTCTGGTGGTCGTCGACGGCGGCGGTGGGCGGCACGCTCATGACGCGGGCTCTCCTCGATGGCGAAATGGGGCGGCATATCCGGTCCGCCGCAGCAAGAGCCGTTCCGCGGCAGGATTTCAAACCATCTTGCGGCGGTTCCGACAGCTTCAGTTGATGCTGCGGGAGTTTTCGTGATACAAAGCCGCTCCCCTTTCTGTGCGCGCCAGCCGTGAGCGGCCATTCCTGCCATGAACTATTGCGCGATTGACTTCGGTACTTCCAATTCGGCCGTTGCTATTCCGAGCGGCCCGCAGTTGAAGCTGGCGCCGGTCGAGGGCGGATATACGACGCTGCCGACCGCGGTCTTCTTCAATACCGACGAAAACACCAGCGAATTCGGCCGTGCGGCGCTCGCCGCCTACATCGACGGTTTCGACGGCCGGCTGATGCGCTCGATGAAAAGCATTCTCGGCTCGCCGCTCGCAGAGCAAACGACCGATCTCGGCGATGGCAGCGCGATCAAGTACACCGACGTGATCGCGACGTTCCTGACTCACCTGAAGCGCGCGGCCGAAGCGAGCGCCGGCGGCGCAATCGACCGCGCGGTGCTGGGCCGACCGGTGTTCTTCGTCGACGACGACCCGCGCGCCGACCAGATGGCGCAGCAACAGCTCGAAGCCGCTGCGCGCGCGGTCGGCCTGCGCGACATCCACTTTCAGTATGAACCGATCGCGGCGGCGTTCGACTACGAATCGCATCTGAGCGCCGAGGGGCTTGTGCTCGTCGCGGACATTGGCGGCGGTACCTCGGACTTTTCGCTCGTTCGTGTGGGGCCAGAACGGATGAATCGCGTCGAGCGCAAGGACGACGTGCTCGCGCACCACGGCGTGCATGTCGCGGGCACGGACTTCGACCGCCGCGTCGAACTCGTGACGATTCTGCGCGAGCTCGGCTACCAGTCGCTCGATCCGCATGGGCGCGAAATCCCGAACCGGATTTATTTCGATCTCGCGACGTGGCACCTGATCAACACCGTCTACACGCCGAAGCGCGTCAGCGAACTCGCGCTGATGCGGCACCTTTTCACGGAAACGAAGCACCACGACCGGCTGATGCGCGTGGTCGAGCAGCGCTTCGGGCACGCGCTCGCCGCGCATGCGGAAGAGGCCAAGATCGGGGTAGCGGCGGGCGGCGAGACCGCGATCGATCTCGAGGAGGTGGAAGCGGATTTGCGTCTCGCGTTCGACGAAGCGCAACTCGTGAAGGCCGGCGAGGAGGAAACGCGACGCATCGTGCAGGCCGCGCGCGACACGGTGCAGGCATCGGGGGTCGCGCCGCGTGACCTCGACGCGATCTATTTCACCGGCGGCTCGACGGGCCTCGCCTTTCTGTCGAGCGCGATCGCTGCGGCGTTTCCGGACGCGCAGGCCGTGTTCGGCGATCGTCTCGCGAGCGTGGCGACCGGACTGGGTATTCATGCGCGGCGCGTGTTCGGATAATCGAAAATAATCGACAGATAATCCGCCGCGAATTGCGAAGTTACGCGAATTGAATTGGCGGATTTGGATTAGCCGCTGGTAATAAAAAACCCCGCCGAGGCGGGGTTTTTTTGCGTCCAGAAGGAAGCGCGGAGCTTACACCGGCTTGATGTTAGCCGCTTGCTTGCCCTTCGGGCCCGTCTTCACTTCAAACGTGACCTTCTGGTTTTCTTGCAGCGTCTTGAAGCCTTCCGTGCGAATTTCCGAGAAATGCGCGAACAGATCTTCACCGCCGCCGTCGGGAGTGATGAAGCCAAAGCCCTTAGCGTCATTGAACCACTTGACGGTACCGGTTTCCATATTACTTTTTCCTAAAAATGGTGAATAAGGCCGAAGCCCGGGGGTGCATGAAAATCAAGGAAGGGGTAATGGGACCAACCGGAGTACCGTTGATGGGCGACCTACGAAAGAACCACTTCACTCGCCACTTGAAATCCTGCCCGAACGTTATACGGCGAATTCGGACGAACGTCAACTGTTGGCACGAAAGTTTGTCGGACGGGTACGAAAATTCCTTACAAAGCTTGCGCATTTGGCCAAGTGTTTGCTAGGGAGAACCCTTGGTTGATCTGCGGTTTCGCTGCAGTGATACGGTGCAACCGTTACACTACGCGCCGCGCGTCGGTTGCACCTATTCCGCACCGGACGCGCTTACATGCGCGTCACCCGTTTCCACCGCCACGAGCGATGTTACCGGTGCCGACATGGTTCTGATTTAGGAGAAGACGTGAAAAGTTCTATACAACGGAACATCGGGCCATTCGCGCTGATGCTGACCGGTCTGGGCTCGATCATCGGATCGGGCTGGCTGTTCGGCGCGTGGAAGGCCGCAAAAATCGCCGGTCCGGCCGCGATTTGCGCGTGGATCATCGGCGCGGTCGTGATTCTCGCGATTGCGCTGACCTATGCGGAGCTCGGCGCGATGTTTCCGGAATCTGGCGGGATGGTGCGCTACGCGCGCTACTCCCACGGCGCGCTGGTCGGTTTCATCAGCGCGTGGGCCAACTGGATTGCGATCGTGTCGGTGATCCCGATCGAGGCCGAAGCATCGATTCAATACATGAGTACGTGGCCCTATCCTTGGGCGCATGCGCTCTTCGTCAACGGGTCATTGACCACCAACGGCCTGCTGTTGTCCGCCGCGCTCGTCATCATCTACTTCCTGCTCAACTACTGGGGCGTCAAGCTGTTCGCGCGCGCCAACTCGGCAATCACGATCTTCAAGTTCCTGATCCCCGGCGCGACGATCGTCGGTCTGATGATGACCGGCGTCCACACGGAGAACTTCGGTCAGACCACCACATTCGCGCCGTACGGTTGGTCGGCCGTGCTGACCGCGGTCGCGACGAGCGGCATCGTGTTCGCGTTCAACGGTTTCCAGAGCCCGATCAACCTGGCCGGTGAAGCGCGCAATCCGGCCAGGAGCGTGCCGTTCGCCGTGATCGGCTCGATCCTGCTCGCGCTCGTGATCTACGTGCTGCTGCAGATCGCCTACATCGGCGCCGTGAATCCGGCCGACGTGATGAAGGGCTGGAGCCACTTCAGCTTCGCTTCGCCGTTCGCGGAACTGGCGATCGCGCTGAACCTTAACTGGTTGGCGATCCTGCTGTACGTCGACGCGTTCGTGAGCCCGAGCGGCACCGGTACCACCTATATGGCGACCACGACGCGGATGATTTACGCGATGGAGCGCAACAACACGATGCCGAAGATTTTCGGCCAGGTGCATCCGTTCTATGGCGTGCCGCGTCCGGCAATGTGGTTCAACCTGTTCGTGTCGTTTCTTTTCCTGTTCTTTTTCCGCGGCTGGAGCTCGCTCGCGGCGGTGATCTCGGTCGCGACCGTGATCTCGTACCTGACCGGTCCGATCAGCCTGATGGCACTGCGTCGCGCGGCAATGGATCTCGAGCGCCCGCTGCACATCGCCGGTATGAAGGTGATCGCGCCGTTCGCGTTCGTCTGCGCGTCGCTGATCCTGTACTGGGCGAAGTGGCCGCTGACCGGCGAAATCATTCTGCTGATGGTTGTCGCGCTGCCGGTGTACTTCTACTTCCAGGCGAAGTCGGGCTTCGAGGGTTGGGGCCGTGATTTGAAGGCCGCCTGGTGGCTGGTCGCGTATCTGCCGATCATGGCGATCCTGTCGCTGATCGGCAGCAAGGAATTCGGCGGCTTCGGCATTCTGCCGTACGGCTGGGACATGCTGGTCGTGATCGCCTTCGCGCTGGTGTTCTACTTCTGGGGCGTGAACAGCGGCTATCGTTCGGAGTATCTGGACGAGCGGCTCGTGCACGACGAAGTACTCGAAGGCATCGGCGCGCACTGAGCGCTGATCGAAACCGAAGGATCCGCTCGACGCAGATCTTTCGCGTTAGACAAAAAGCCCGCCTGCTCGATGAGCAGGCGGGCTTTTTATTGGCCTTTGTGCTCGAGCCGGCGCCAGATCAGGCCGTGCCGAACACGTAGTTCGTCATCGCGAGCGAGCGCTGGAAGGTGCCGAGCGACTGGATCGCGAGCGAATAGTCGTCGTCGGCGGCGCCGAGCGCGGCGAACACCGGCAACAGATGCTCGTCGGTCGGGTGCATCAGCACCGCATGCGGCGCCTGCCGGCGATAGTCGAGCAGCGCGTCGATATCGCGCGCGACGAGCTTGTCCTCGAACCAGTCGGTGAATTCCCTCACGCGCGGATCGGCGTCTTCGGGGCGCGCGGAGAAATCGGCGGCGCGCAGATTGTGCGTGATCTGGCCGGAGCCGATCACCATCACGCCTTCGTCTTTCAGCGCGCGCAGCGCGCGGCCGATGCGGAAATGATGCGCGGCGTCCTTGTGCGGCTGAATCGATAGTTGCGCGATCGGCACGTCCGCTTGGGGGAACATCAGCAGCATCGGCACCCATGCGCCGTGGTCGAGTCCGTGCAGCTGCACGTCCGCGACGACGCCGCTCGCGCCGAGCAGTGCAGCGGCGCGGCGCGCGACGTCGGGCGCGCCCGGCGCAGGGTAGCGGATTTCGTAGAGCTGGCGCGGAAAACCGTAAAAATCGTGGATCGTTTCAGGCGCCGCCGCGATGCTCGCGAGCGGCTGCGTGGTGCCCCAGTGCGCCGACAACATCAGGATGGCTTCGGGACGCGGCAATTGCGCGCTAAGCGAGCCGAACTCGGCGGACGGCATCGACGGATCGATCGGCAGCGTAGGCGCGCCGTGGGACAGGAAAAGCGAAGGTAAGCGGTTCATGGCGGCAACGCGGCGTGAAGACACGGCACGAGGAATTGGACTACCACCAATATAGGTCCGCACGCCAGCTTGATAAATGGGTGCGCGTGGAATTGATTGTGTCGCGGCCGTTGTTAATCCGCGTGGTTCCCGTTAGTCCTGAGCGCCACGTAATCCTTGCCACGCGGGCGACAGCGCCGGCCCCAGCGCAAACAGATCCAGGACGCGTGCGACGGTGTGGTCGACCATCTCATCGATCGAACCGGGCTGGTTATAGAACGCGGGCAGTGGCGGGAAAATCACGCCGCCCATTTCGGTGACGGCCGTCATATTGCGCAGGTGTGCGAGGTTGAACGGCGTTTCGCGCACCAGCAGCACGAGGCGGCGGCGCTCCTTCAGGGTGACGTCGGCGGCGCGGATGATCAGGTTGTCGGCGAAACCGTGCGCGATGCTCGCGAGGGTTTTCATCGAGCAGGGCGCGACGATCATGCCGTCGGTCGCGAACGAGCCTGACGCGATGCTCGCGCCGACGTCGCGCACTGAATGGACGACATCCGCAAGCGGATGCACGTCTTCCTTGCCCAACTGGAGTTCGTGCTGGATGTTGAGCCAACCCGCGCTCGAAATCAGCAGATGGCTTTCTACGCCGCCCAGACGGCGCAGCGTCTCGAGTAGCCGGATGCCGTAGATGGCGCCGGTGGCGCCGGTGATCGCGACGATCAGCCGGCGAGGCGCCGCGGTGCGTGCTTGCTGCATGGCTTGCGGCGCCTGACGAAGCGAAAGAAGCGAAGAACGCTCAGGCCGCGGCGAACAGCTGCTGCAACTCGCCCGATTCGTACATCTCCATCATGATGTCCGAGCCGCCGATGAATTCGCCCTTCACGTACAGCTGCGGAATGGTCGGCCAGTTCGAGAACGCCTTGATGCCCTGACGGATCTCGTCGTCTTCGAGCACGTTGACGGTCTTGATTTCACCGGCACCGCACGCCTTCAGGATCTGGATGGCGCGGCCGGAAAAACCGCACATCGGGAACTGGGCCGTGCCCTTCATGAAGAGAACGACGTTGTTGCCGTCGACGATTTGCTTGATGCGTTGTTGCGTGTCCATGGCTGACCTTGCGGTTCCGATAGAGGAAGGGATAGGCTGAAATGATAGCGGATTTCGCTATGGGCGGCCGCAGCCGCGTCGCGCCTGGGGTTTTAGCTGCGCCGCCGCGCTCACGTCGCGGCGGCGCGCAGCACGCCGCCGCTGATCCGCGCGATGCCGGCCAGATCGCGCTCGGAGCGGACCTCGGCAAAACCGCGCGCGCTCAGCAACGCGCGCACGGCTTCGGCCTGGTCGTAGCCATGTTCGACCCATAGCGCGCCGTCGGCGGCGAGACGCTCGGGCGCGCCGGCGACGATCGCGCGGATCGCGCTCAAGCCGTCGGCTTCGTCGGTGAGCGCGCTGCGCGGCTCGAAGCGCAGATCGCCTTCGCCCAGATGCGGGTCGCCGCTCGCGATATAGGGCGGATTGCTGACGATCGCATCGAAGCGCAGCGCGGGGTCGAGTGAGCCGTACCAGTCGCTGTGCAGGAAAGCGACCGCGCCGCCCGGGCGCTGCGCATCGAGAAGGCGCGCGCCGTTGCGCGCGGCGACCGCAAGTGCGTCGGTCGATCGGTCGAGCGCCCAGACCTGCGCGTCGGGACGCATCGACGCTATCGCCACCGCAATTGCGCCGGTTCCTGTGCCGAGATCGAGCACGCGCGCACGCGGCCGATGTTCGATCGCCGCGAGTGCGGTCTCCACCAGCAACTCTGTTTCGGGGCGCGGAATCAGCACCTGCGGCGTGACCTCGAACTCGAGCCCGAAAAATTCACGCGCACCGACGAGCTGCGCGACCGGCTCCCCGACCACGCGCCGCGCCTCCAGCGCACGATAACGCTCGACGCTCGCGCGCTCGAGCGGCTCCTCGCCGCGCGTGATCAACTGCGTGCGCCGCCAGCCCAGCACATGCGTGAGCAGAATCCGCGCTTCGAGCGGCGGCAGCGGCGAGGCGCGCAACAGCGCGTCGGCCGTGGCGGGCAGAGCGGTGGGATGGAGCGGAGCGGGGGAGGTCTCGGTCATTGTCGCAACGTTAATCCGCGTCGCCCAGGGAGGCCAGCAACTCGGCCTGATGCTCGCTGACGAGCGCCGCGATCAGTTCTTCGAGATCGCCGTCCATGATGGCGTCGAGGCGATACAGCGTCAGGTTGATGCGGTGATCCGTGAGACGCCCCTGCGGGAAGTTGTACGTGCGGATGCGCTCGGAACGGTCGCCCGAGCCGATCAGGTTTTTGCGGGTCGCCGCTTCCTTCGCCTGCTGCTCGTGCGCCTGCTTGTCCTTGATGCGCGCGGCGAGCACCTTCAGCGCGCGATCCTTGTTCTTGTGCTGCGAGCGGTCGTCCTGACACTCGACGACGATGCCCGTCGGCAAGTGCGTCACGCGCACCGCCGAGTCGGTCTTGTTGATGTGCTGGCCGCCCGCGCCCGACGCGCGGAACGTGTCGATTCGCAGATCAGCCGGATTGATGTCGACTTCGCCGATCTCGTCCGCTTCCGGCATCACCGCGACCGTGCACGCCGAGGTATGGATGCGGCCCTGCGTTTCGGTGGCCGGCACGCGCTGCACGCGGTGCCCGCCCGACTCGAACTTCAGCTTCGAGTACGCGGCATCGCCGGCGATCCGCACGATCACTTCGCGATAGCCGCCAAGGTCCGATTCGCTCGCCGACATCATCTCGGCCTGCCAGCGATTGCGTTCGGCATAGCGCAGATACATGCGCAGCAGATCGCCCGCGAATAGCGCGGATTCGTCGCCGCCGGTGCCCGCGCGGATTTCAAGGAAGATGTTGCGGTCGTCGTTCGGGTCTTTCGGCAGCAGCATTTTCTGCAGTTCGACGCCGAGCGTGTCCATGCGATCGCGCGCCGCACGGATTTCCTCTTCGGCGAAATCACGCATCGACGCGTCGGCGAGCAGTTCCTGCGCGGTGGTCGCATCGTTCTGCGCCTGACGCCAAAGCCCGTATTGCTCGACGACGGGGCCGAGTTCCGCGTGCTCGCGCGTGAGCTTGCGGTACTGGTCGAGGTTGGCGGTGACGTCCTCGCGGCTCAACAGGTCGTTCAGTTCGGCCAGCCGGGTGGTCAGCTGGTCGAGCTTGCGTTGCATGCTCGTTTTCATCAGGCGGATAGCGGAGCGGACTCCGGAAAGGATGCGGCCAGGGAACGGGCGAATGCCCGGGGCGGAAGCACTTCGCGAGCCACGCTGTGGTGCGCGCGGTGCGGCGAGCACGGCGCCGCTAACGCTCGGAGGAGCCGGAATGTCTGTAGAAGCCGCTCATCAGCTCGATCAGCTTGTCGCGGTTGTCGCTGCTCGCACGATTCAACGCGTGCGTAGGACCATGGATCAGCTTGTTGGTGAGCGATTGCGACAGTGCTTCGAGCACCTCGGCCGGATCGTCCCCGCGCGCGAGCATTTTCTGCGCGCGTTCGACCTCTGCGCGGCGCAGCGTATCGGCCTGCGTGTGCATGTGGCGGATCACCGGCACGATGCTGCGCGCGTCAAGCCATTGCATGAAGTTCTGCACGCGCGTTTCGATGATCGCTTCGGCCTGCGCGACCGCGGCCTGGCGCGACGCATTGCCTTCGCGGACGATCGCGCCGAGGTCGTCGACGGTGTACAGGAACACGTCTTCGAGCTGGCCGGCTTCGGGTTCGATGTCGCGCGGCACAGCAAGGTCGACCATGAAAATCGGCCGGTGACGGCGCGCCTTGACCGCACGCTCGACCGCGCCGAGACCGATGATCGGCAACGTGGACGCTGTGCACGACACGATGATGTCGAATTCGTGCATCCGCGCCGGTAGCTCGGAGAGTGGAATGGCGCGGCCGTTGAAGCGCTCGGCGAGCCGCATGCCGCGTTCGGCGGTGCGGTTCGCGACGACGAGTTCACGCGGTTGCTGAGCGGCGAAATGCGTCGCGCACAGCTCGATCATTTCGCCAGCACCAATGAACAGCACCCGCTGATTCGCGATCTTGTCGAAAATGCGTTGGGCGAGCCGTACCGCGGCGGCGGCCATCGACACCGACTGCGCGCCGATTTCTGTCGTGCTGCGCACTTCCTTGGCGACGGCGAACGTGCGCTGAAAGAGCTGATTCAGATAGGTGCCGAGCGCGCCGGCTTCGGAGGCGGTGCGCACCGCGTCCTTCATTTGTCCGACGATCTGCGTTTCGCCGAGCACCATCGAATCAAGCCCCGATGCCACGCGGAACGCATGCCGCACCGCTTCGGACTGGGGCAGCGCGTAGACGTGCGGTGCCAGTTCGTCGATGGGCAGGTTGTGGTATTTCGACAGCCACTGGATCGAAGCTTCGCGTGCGGCGAGGTCGTCGGTCGCGCAGTAGAGTTCGGTGCGGTTGCAGGTGGATAGGATGGCGGCTTCGGGCGCATTGGGGGCCATGCGGCCAAGCCAGATGCCTTTGAAGGTATCCAGGGCAGGCTTGATCTGTTCGAGCGGAAACGCCACGCGTTCGCGCAAGGCGACAGGCGCAGTGTGATGGTTGATTCCGATCGTTAGAAGCTGCATTTGGGAGAGCTATGGTTCAGCCCCGTATTATAGCGTTTTCCCGATTTTCACATGCTGCACGCCGTCTAGCCCCGCATGCGTCAGTTACCGCCTGTCAGGGTCTCCGGCGGGATCGCGTCGAGCTGGTAACCGTAACCATAGACCGGCGACAGCGTATAGCCAAGCTCCGGGCGTAGTTGCAGCTTGCTGCGCACGCGCGACGCGTGGGTGTCGATGGTGCGCGACTTTGCGTCGCGACGGCGCGCCCAAACGGTTTCGAGGATATGCGCGCGCGACACCGGCCGCGCCAGATTGTTGAACAGCAGCAGCGCGAGGCGAAATTCCTTCGGCGTCAGGGTCACGGTTACTTCGCGGAAGCTCACTGCGAAAGTCGCCGGCTCGAACGTATAGCCGCCGATCGCGTCGCGCCGCCGGTTACGCGGCCGACGCAGGCCCGCGCGGCGCTGCAGCGCCTCGACACGCGCGAGCATTTCGGGGCCCCGCACCGGCTTGCTCAGGCAGTCGTCGGCGCCGGCGTGCAGCGCGGCGACGATCTGGCATTCGCGCGGTGCCGTAATCAGCATCATGACGGGCAGGCCCGGCAAGATGGAGCGCGCCCGCGGGATCACGTCTTCGGCGCAATGGTCGCCGGCCCAGCTTTCGGTGATCAGCAAGTCGAAGAACTCGTCGGTGGCGCGCTGCAAAAAGGTGGCGCTGGTGGTGAAGTGTTGGCATACGTGGCCCCCGGCGAAGATGAGCCGGTCGACCAGTTTGGCGTGTTGCAGGTCGGGTTCGATAAGGGCGATGCGCATGGCTCGGCGTCAGCGTGGCAAAGGGCGGAACGCGAGGCGTTTTCGTCAGACTTGCAACTTGCCTAAGCACACCCCGACCCCTAAACTCGACCGCTATGCGGAAAGCGCCGTGCTGAACTTCTATCGTTGAGGAGGCAAAAATGCTAGCTTTGGCGGCTCCTTTCGCCTATGAGACGACTCCGAAATCGATTTGGCCGTGTTTGAGCGCCCAGTCCGGAGCGCACGCCTGATGGGTTGGCCAGGCATTCTCGTCCTCGGCGCCGTGATCGGCCTCACGGGCTTTTGGTTGCATCCCCAGCGCCGGGCGAGCCGCGCCCGCTGCTGGCCCGCGCTGTTGGCCGGCGTGGTCGGCGCGTGCGTCGCGCGCATGGCCGGCAACGTGACAGGTCTTTTCCATGACGGCGACATGCTCGAATGGCCGATATGTACCGCCGTCGCGCTCGTCGCCGTCGCCGTGACGGTGCGGCTCTTTTCGCGCCAGTCAATCCGTCGATGAATCCTCGCAGGTAACGCCATGAACGCCCGACTTCCCGAAACCTCCTCCATTCCCGAGCGCCTCGCGAGCCTGCGCGCTGCGATGGCGCGCGAAGGCATCGCCGCTTACCTCGTGCCGTCGGCGGATCCGCATCTGTCCGAGTATCTTCCCGGGCGCTGGCAAGGCCGCCAGTGGCTGTCGGGCTTCACCGGCTCCGCCGGCACGCTGATCGTGACCGCCGATTTCGCCGGCGTCTGGACCGACAGCCGCTACTGGGAGCAGGCGAGCGCCCAGCTCGCCGGCACCGGCGTGCAGCTGATGAAAATGATGGGCGGCCAGCAGACAACGCCGCATTTCGACTGGCTCGCGCAGCGGGTTGCGAGCGGCGGAACCGTCGGTGTGGACGGCGCGGTGCTCGGCGTCGCGGCCGCGCGCGCGTTGAGCGCCGCACTGAAGGCGCGCGGCGTGCAGCTGCGCACCGACGTCGACCTGTTCGACGCGATCTGGGCGCAGCGTCCCGCGCTCCCCGCCGACGCCGTCTTCGAGCATCTTGCGCCGCAAGCGGGCGTCACGCGCGCGGACAAGCTCGCGCAGGTGCGTCGCGCGATGGGCGACAAAGGCGCGCAATGGCACTTCATCTCCACGCTCGACGATCTCGCCTGGCTGCTGAACCTGCGCGGCGCCGACGTCAGCTACAACCCGGTGTTCGTCGCGCACGCGCTGATCGGCGGCGATCGCGCGTCGCTCTTTATCGGCGACGGCAAAGTCTCGCCGGCGCTCGCCGAAGTGCTGGCGCGCGACGGCATCGGCGTCGAGCCGTACGCGCAAGCCGCCGAGGCGCTCGCCGCGCTGCCGGCCGGCAGCACGCTGCTGATCGATCCGCGGCGCATCACGTACGGTTCGCTGCAGGCGGTGCCGTCGTCGGTGAAGGTGGTCGAGGCGGTCAATCCGTCCACTTTCCTGAAGTCGTGCAAGACCGCCGCCGACGCCGCGCACGTGCGCGAGACGATGGAGCACGACGGCGCCGCGCTCGCCGAATTCTTCGCGTGGTTCGAAAGCGCGCTGGGCCGCGAGCGCATCACCGAACTGACGATCGACGAACGTCTGACAGCCGCCCGCGCGCGCCATCCCGGCTTCGTGTCGCTGAGCTTCGCGACGATCGCGGGCTTCAACGCGAACGGCGCAATGCCGCACTATCGCGCGACCGAAGAGTCGCATGCGGTGATCGAGGGCAACGGTCTGCTGCTGATCGACTCGGGCGGCCAGTACCTGAGCGGCACGACCGACATCACGCGCGTCGTCCCGGTCGGCACGCCGAGCATCGAACAGCGCCGCGATTTCACCGTCGTGCTGAAGGGCATGATCGCGCTGTCGCGCGCGCAATTCCCGCGCGGCATCCGCTCGCCGATGCTCGACGCGATCGCGCGCGCGCCGATCTGGCAGGCTGGCGCCGACTATGGCCACGGCACCGGTCACGGGGTCGGCTACTTCCTGAACGTGCACGAAGGCCCGCAGGTGATCTCGCACTACGCGCCGGCAGAACCGTGGACCGCGATGGAGGAGGGCATGATCACGTCGAACGAGCCGGGTCTGTATCGGCCGGGCAAGTGGGGCGTGCGCATCGAAAACCTCGTGCTGAACGTGGCCGCGGAAAAAACCGAATTCGGCGATTTCCTGAAGTTCGAAACGCTGACGCTGTGTCCGATCGACACGCGCTGCATCGAGCTGTCGCTGCTGCGCGACGACGAGCGTGCGTGGCTCAACGCCTATCACGAAACGGTACGTACGCGCCTCGCGCCGCATGTGTCGGGCGACGCGAAGGCGTGGCTCGAACTGCGCACGCAACCGGTCTGAGCGCAGTGGATGACCTTGCAAACGGAGCGTGAGGCATGGCGATCAAGGCAGTGGTGTTCGATTTCGGCGGCGTGCTGATCGACTGGAGTCCCGAGTACCTGTACCGCGAGTTGATTCCCGACGACGTCGAGCGCCGCTGGTTCCTCACGCACGTTTGCTCGATGGACTGGGTGGTCCGCCAGGACGGCGGCCAGCCGATCGTCGAAGCCACCGACGAGCTGATCGCGCGGTTTCCCGATCACGAGCCGCTGATCCGCGCGTTCTATGAGCGCTGGCACGAGATGGTGGCCGGCGTGCTCGACGACGGCATCGCGCTGATGGAAAAACTCGAAGCGGCCGAGGTGCCGCTCTTTGGGCTCACCAACTGGTCGCACGAGACTTTCCCGTATGCGTGGGAGCACTATCCGGTGCTGAGGCGGTTTCGGGACATCGTCGTGTCGGGGCGCGTGAAGCTCGTGAAGCCCGACCCGGCGATCTTCGCGGAAATGCGCCGGCGCATCGAGTTGCAGATACCCGGTGTCGAACCGGCCGAACTCGTCTTCATCGACGACAACGCGAAGAACGCCGAAGCCGCGACGGCGCTCGGCTGGCACGGCGTGCATCACACGAGCGCCGCGCAAACCGAGACGAAGCTGCGCAAGCTGGGCTTGCCGGTTTGAGCTGACCGCTACTGTCCCAACAGATTCTTCAACGCATTGCCGAGACCCTTCACGGTCTCGCCCGCGCCCTTTGCGACGCCTTCGACGCTGACCCCGAGCGCCTGCGCAAACCCCGCACCGATGCGCGTGAGGATCCCTTCGCGCACCGAGAACTTCGGATCGCGCAGATCGCCGTCGAGCACGAAATGCAGCGTGATGTCGCCGTTGTGCGTGCGCAGCGCGGCGACGGCGGCGCGGGTCGGAATCGACATGAACGTCTCGAGCGGATTGTCGGATTCGGCGAGTTGCAGATGGTGGACCGTCACCGTGCCGGGTGCGCGCAGATGATAGTTGCGCACCGTCGATTCGATCGTCAGGTCGACCGTGCCGCCCGTCACCTGTGCGCGCGCGCCGGCCTTTTTCAGCAGATACGGATCGAGCATCGCGATATCGACGCCGCGCAGCGTGCTCGTCGTCTGCGAATCGCGGCTGGCGATCTTGATCCAGCCGTCGAACGTCACCGTGCCCGTATGCGCCGGACCCTTCAGCGAGCCGCGAACGCTGACGTTGGTCGGCTCGGTAAGCGACGGCAAATGCAGATTGTCGACGCTCGCGGTCGCGTTGCTGACCGTCACCTTGAACGGTGGCGGCCCGACCGTCATGTCGTAGAAATGGAAGTTGCCTTGCTCGAAGCGGATATGGTCGACCCGCTTTTCGCGCGGGATCGGCGCTGCCGCGCCGGTGCCGCCCGACTGATTGCCACGGTTCAGCGATTCGCGCAGATTCGGCAGCAGGTTCAGCGAGCCGTTGCTGGTGCGTAGCACGGCCATGTCGAAGCCACGCACGACGATCTCGCGGATATGCATACGCCGCGCGATCAGGTCGCGCACGTCGGGGGTGATCGTGATTTCGTCGGCGCGTAGCGGTTCGCCCGCCGGCCAGCCGGGCGGCGCTTTCAGCAGAACGTGGGTAAGGTGAACCGAGGTGAGGCCGACATCGATGCGCTCGGCACTGCCGAGCGGCCCGAGCACCGCGCTGACGCGATTCTTGACTTCCTGTTGCGCGAATTGCATCGCGCCGATCGCGATCAGCAACAACGCCAATAGCGTTCCGCCCACGACGACGACCCAGCGCCTGCCCTTCGACATCGCCATGCTTGTCTCCTCGTCACCGGGTTGCGCGGCGTTGGGTTGACCGCCCGTCGCGTGTGCGGGGCTTTCACGCGCGCGTCCGCCATGCAGTGGCGAGCAACGCGCATGCCCCGCGGCCCGTCCGCATTGCGTCAGACGGGCCGTCGTTCGCTGCCTGTTAGCGCGAGATCGGCTTGTAGCGCAGACGCTTCGGCCGAGCGCCTTCCTCGCCGAGACGCGCGCGCTTGTCCGCTTCGTATTCCTGGTAATTGCCGTCGAAGAACGTGACTTGCGAGTCGCCTTCGAACGCGAGGATATGCGTCGCGATACGATCGAGGAACCAGCGATCGTGCG
Organism: Paraburkholderia sprentiae WSM5005; assembly: GCF_001865575.2. Lineage (NCBI taxonomy): Bacteria > Pseudomonadati > Pseudomonadota > Betaproteobacteria > Burkholderiales > Burkholderiaceae > Paraburkholderia > Paraburkholderia sprentiae. The sequence goes on along the minus strand of NZ_CP017561.2, from coordinate 3,224,258 downwards.
AGATCACGAGGACCGAGCCCGCGAATTCGAGCAGCGCGTCTTCGAGCGCGCGCAGCGTTTCGACGTCGAGGTCGTTCGACGGTTCGTCGAGCAGCAGCACGTTGCCGCCCGCGATCAGCGTCTTCGCCAGATGCAGACGACCGCGCTCGCCGCCGGACAGATTGCCGACGATCTTCTGCTGGTCGCCGCCCTTGAAGTTGAAGCGGCCGATATATGCGCGCGACGGCGTTTCGTACCTGCCGACCGTCAGCACGTCCGCGCCACCCGAGATTTCCTCGAACACGGTCTTGGTGCCTTCGAGCGCTTCGCGGCTCTGATCGACGTAAGCGAGCTTGACGGTCGGGCCCTGCACGATTTCGCCCGAATCGGGTTGCTCGCGACCGGTCAGCATCCGGAACAGCGTCGACTTGCCTGCGCCGTTCGGACCGATGATGCCGACGATCGCACCGGCCGGAATCTTGAAGCTGACGTTATCGAGCAGCAGGCGATCGCCATACGACTTGCTGACGTTCTTGAACTCGATCACTTCGTTGCCGAGACGGTCGCCGACCGGAATGAAGATTTCCTGCGTTTCGTTGCGCTTCTGGTAGTCCTGGCTGTTCAGTTCCTCGAAGCGGGCGATACGCGCCTTCGACTTCGCCTGGCGTCCCTTCGGGTTCTGGCGCACCCACTCGAGTTCCTTCTTGATCGCTTTCTGGCGCGCCGACTCCGACGCTTCTTCCTGCTTCAGGCGCTCTTCCTTCTGATCGAGCCAGCTGCTGTAGTTGCCCTTCCACGGGATGCCATGACCGCGGTCGAGTTCGAGAATCCACTCGGCGGCGTTGTCGAGGAAGTAGCGATCGTGCGTGACGGCGACCACGGTACCCGGAAAACGTGTCAGGAACTGCTCGAGCCATTCGACCGATTCGGCGTCGAGGTGGTTGGTCGGCTCGTCGAGCAGCAGCATGTCCGGCTTTTGGAGCAGCAGCTTGCAGAGCGCCACGCGGCGCTTTTCACCGCCCGACAGATGCTCGATCTTCGCGTCCCACGCCGGCAGGCGCAGCGCGTCGGCGGCGATTTCGATCTGCTGCTCGGCGCTGCCGTCGGTCGTTGCGAGGATCGCTTCGTACTTCGCCTGCTCGGCGGCCAGTGCGTCGAAGTCGGCGTCCGGCTCGGCGTAGGCCGCGTAGATTTCGTCGAGCTTCTTCTGCGCGTTGAACACGTCGCCGAGGCCTTCCTCGACCGCTTCACGCACGGTTTTCTGCGGATCGAGTTGCGGCTCCTGCGGCAGATAGCCGATGTTCAGGTTCGGCATCGGTGTCGCCTCGCCTTCGATCTCGGTGTCCACACCCGCCATGATGCGGATCAGTGTCGACTTGCCCGAGCCGTTCAGGCCGAGCAGGCCGATCTTCGCGCCGGGGAAGAACGATAGCGAAATGTCTTTCAGGATCTGGCGCTTGGGCGGCACGATCTTGCCGACCCGGTTCATGGTGAAAACGTATTGGGCCATTTGCTTGCAGTAGACGTTGACGACGCCGGCCGCGTGCGGGCGGGCAGTCGGGGGTGAATGGGTAATCGGTGTGAGGGGCGGGTGGAACGCCCGGCGCCGGCCGGCGCGGCGTCGGATTCGACGACGCTGCCGCGCCCGGCGTGTGGTTCAGGTGGCATTGTACTTCGGGGCGGGGGGCGGGCGGCAGGGGCGTTCCGGGCGGCGGGCCGCCGTCGCGGCACTCCGGCGGGCGTCTCAGTTCGCGCGCTGTCCCGTCGCCGGATCGAAGAAGTGCAGATGCTGCGCGGGCAGCGCGATCTGCAGCGCTTCGCCCGCCGCCGGACGATGCGCATGCGGCAACCGCACGGTCACGTCGTGCTTACCCCAGCGGCCATGCGCGAGATTGTCCGCGCCGAGCAGTTCGCAGGAGTCGACGCTCAGCGTCGCGTGCGGTGCGTTGGCCGTGCCCGGGCTCAGGTGCTCGGGGCGGATGCCGAGCCTCCATTCGCGGCCTGTCGCGACTTCGCGGCCGATCGACGGCACCCCCGCGAGCGGCAGCTTCGGGCCGTTGCCGGCGACGTCGAAGGTCGAGCCGTCGTCCGAAACACGGCCTTCGAGCAGGTTCATCCCCGGCGAGCCGATGAAGCTCGCGACGAACATCGTGGCCGGCCGCTCGTACACTTCCGTCGGCGCGCCGATCTGTTCGGCGTAGCCCTTGTGCATCACGATCACGCGCTGCGCCAGCGTCATGGCTTCGATCTGATCGTGCGTGACGTACAGGCTCGTGGTCTTGAGTCGCGCATGCAGGCGCTGGATTTCGAGGCGCATTTGCACGCGCAGACGCGCGTCGAGATTCGACAGCGGCTCGTCGAACAGAAACACCGCCGGCTCGCGCACGATCGCGCGTCCCATCGCGACGCGCTGCCGCTGCCCGCCCGACAGCTCGCGCGGCTTGCGCTGCAACAGCGCGCCGAGTTCGAGAATCTGCGCGGCGGCTTCGACGCGCCTGGCGATCTGCGCGCGCTCGACGCCCGCGATCTTCAGCGCGTAGCCCATGTTCTCGGCCACGCTCATATGCGGATACAGCGCGTAGTTCTGGAACACCATCGCGATGTTGCGGTCCTTCGGCTCCAGCTCGTTGACGACCTTGCCGGCGATCGAGATGCTGCCGTCGGAGATGCGCTCGAGCCCGGCGACCATCCGCAGCAACGTCGATTTGCCGCAGCCGGACGGGCCGACCATGACGACGAATTCGCCGTCGGCGACGTCGACGTCGATACCGTGCAACACGAACTGTTTGCCGTCGTAGGTTTTCTTAACGCTATGCAGAGTCAGTGCAGCCATGCCGTTCTAGCCTTGTCTTTTGAGTGCTTGTCGCCGTCCGCCAGACCGGATCATTTTTCCGAATCCACGAGGCCGCGCACGAACCAGCGCTGCATCGTCAGCACGACGACGAGCGGCGGCAGCATCGCGAGCAGCGTGGCGGTCATCACCAGATGCCATTCGGTCGCGGTATCGCCCGACGCGATCATCCCTTTGATGCCGATCACCGCAGTGGTCAGCGACTGTTGGCTCGTGATCAGGATCGGCCACAGATACTGGTTCCAGCCGTAGATGAACGTGATCACGAAGAGCGCCGCCATCGTGGTCCGCGACAGCGGCAGCACGACGTCCCAGAAGAAGCGCAGCGCGCCCGCGCCGTCGATGCGCGCGGCTTCCATCAGCTCGTCCGGCAGCGTCTTGAAGAACTGGCGGAACAGGAACGTGGCAGTTGCCGACGCGATCAGCGGCAACGTCAGACCGGTGTAGGTATTGCTCAGATGCATCGACGACACCACCTGCACGGTCGGGAAAATCCGCACTTCGACCGGCAGCATCAGCGTGATGAAAATCAGCCAGAACGCGAGCGTGCGAAACGGAAAGCGAAAGTAGACGATCGCGTACGCGGAGATCATCGACACGGCAATCTTGCCGACCGCGATCGCGAGCGCCATCACGAGGCTGTTGAACAGCATGCGATTGAACGGCGCCGCCGCATTGCCGGTGCCGTGCGTCCAGATCGTGGCGACGTTCTCCAACAGATGGGTGCTCGGCACGAGCGACAGCGGCACCGTGAACACCTCGTGCTCGCTCATCGTCGCCGCGCAGAATGCCACGTACACCGGAAACACCACCAGCGCGACGCCGACGATCAGCACCGCATGACAGAACAGGTCGAAACCGCGTCGGTTCTCGATCATGAGTATTGAACCCTGCGTTCGATGAAGCGGAATTGCACGACGGTCAGCGCTACGACGATGATCATCAGCACGACCGACTGCGCGCCCGAGCTGCCGATGTCGAGCCCCTGGAAGCCTTCGGCGAAGATCTTGTAGATCAGCGTGCGGGTGGCCTGGCCGGGGCCGCCGCCGGTCGCCGCGTCGATCACGGGAAACGTGTCGAAGAACGCATAGGTGATGTTGATCACCAGCAGAAAGAACGTGGTCGGCGACAACAGCGGCAGCGCGATGCCGAAGAAGCGGCGCACCGGACCCGCGCCGTCGATCGCGGCCGCTTCGATCAGCGAGCGCGGAATGGCCTGCAGGCCCGCATAGAAGAACAGGAAGTTATAGCTGACCTGCTGCCAGACCGACGCGAGCACGACGAGGAACATCGCCTGAGCGGGGTTCAATGCGTGATTCCACACGATGCCGAATTTTGCGAGCGCATACGTGACGAGGCCGATGCTCGGGTTGAACAGGAACGACCACAGCACCGCGGCGATCGCGGGCGCGACCGCGTACGGCCAGATCAGCAGCGTTTGATAGGCCTTCGCGCCGCGCGTCACGCGGTCCGCGCAGACGGCGAGCAGCAGCGAGATCACGAGGCCGGATACGGTGACGAGCGTGCAGAACACGATCGTCGTGTTGAACGACGCCAGATACAACGGGTCGGCGAAAAGCTGTTTGAAGTTCGCGAGTCCGACGAACTCGCTCGAGGTACCGAACGCGTCCTGAGATTGCGTCGATTGCCAGAGCGCCACGCCTGCCGGCCACAGAAAGAACACCAGCGTGATGAGCAACTGCGGCGCGACGAGCAGGTAGGGCAGCGCGCTGGTGCCGAAGTAAGAGCGCTTTTCCATTGGGATGTCCGGAGTGTGCTGCAACGACGGGTTCCGGTGCGGGAGCGCCGGAACCCTGCCAGCAGTCGATGCCTAGTTACTGGCCTTTTCGAAACGGCGCAGCAGGTCGTCGCCGCGCGCGACCGACGAATCGAGCGCTTGCTGCGGCGTCTTCTTGTCCGCCCACACCTGCTCGAGTTCTTCGTCGATCACGGTGCGGATCTGCGGCATGTTGCCCAGACGCAGACCCTTCGTGAACGGCAGCGGCGGCTTGTTCAGCATCTGGCGGATCGCGGTGTCGCTGCCGGGGTTCTTGTCGTAGAAGCCCTGCTGGCGCGTGAGATCGTACGCGGCGGTCGTGATCGGCAGATAGCCCGTGTCCTGATGCCACTTCGCGGCGACCGGTGCCGTGGCCAGATACGCGAGGAACTTCGCGACCCCCTTGTAGACCGCCGGGTCCTTGCCCGACAGCACCCACAAGCTCGCCCCGCCGATGATCGCGTTTTGCGGCGCGCCCTTCACGCTGTCGTCGTACGGCATCATGCCGGTGCCGAAGCTGAACTTCGCGTATTTCTTGATTGTCGCGAGCGAGCCCGACGAGTTCGTGATGATGCCGCAGTCGCCGCTATAGAACTTCGACACCGGTTCGTCCTTGCGGCCGACGTAGGTGAACGTGCCGTCCTTCGCCATGTTCTGCAGGAACTGGATGTGCGCGACCTGCAGCGGCTTGTTGAATTCGAGCTTCGCGTCCATGCCGTCGAAGCCGTTGTTGCGCGACGCAAACGGCGCCGCATGCCACGCGCTGTAGTTCTCGAGCTGAATCCAGCTCTGCCAGCCGGACGAGTAGCCGCACGACATGCCCGACGACTTCAGTTTCTGCGCGTCGGCGTGCAGTTCGGCCCAGGTCTTCGGCGGCTGGTTCGGGTCGAGGCCGGCCTTCTTGAACGCATCCTTGTTGTAGTACAGCACCGGCGTCGAGCTGTTGAACGGCATCGAGATGAGCTCGCCGGTTTTCGAGTCGCTGTAGTAACTCGCGATGGTCGGCACGAAGGCTTTCTGATCGAGCGGCACGCCCGCATCCTTGAATACCTGCGTCACCGGGACGATGGCTTTCTTCGCCTGCATCATCGTCGCGGTGCCGACCTCGTAGACCTGCAGGATGGCCGGCGCGTTGCCGCTGCGATAGGCGGCGATACCGGCGGCGAGGGTCTGGTCGTAGGTGCCCTTGAACACGGGCACGATCTTGTAGTCGCTCTGCGATTTGTTGAAGTCGTTCGCGATGTCGTTCAGACGTTCGCCCAGTGCAGCTTCCATTGCATGCCAGAACTGGATTTCGGTCGCGGCGTGAGCCGCCTGGCTGACGCCGATACTCAATACGGCGGCGACGGAAAGTGAACGGAACAGCGGCTTGTAATTCATCGATTTGTCTCCGGTTCGGAAGGGCGCGGACGCGAAACGCGCGATTCTATTTGTGTTCGATGACATTCCGGCGTCGGTGCGCCGGAAGCCGAAATTTAGCATTGGCTGTCAGGGAAAGGAAATAAAGAGGATTTAGGGTGAGCGCGGAGCGACGCTGGGGGAGGCGGCGAGGAGCCGCATCGGACTGTTGCACGCACCATTACCACTTTTGACATTCGTCCATCGGAGAATCCCGTAAGCTCGATCTCTCGACTTGATATGAAGGTGTCAAAGATGACGTGGACGTACAGCCAGGCTTCGGGAACCCTGTCCCGCAACGGCAACCTTGTCGCTCGCGGATATTCGGGCCACGGCGCGGGCAAAAACAAACACTCCATGCAAACGGTCCGATCCGTCGGACCGATACCGAAAGGTTCCTACACCATTGGGTCGCCAAGACATTCCGCTCGTGTCGGACCTTTCGCCATGCCGTTGACGCCTCATCCGGAAACGCAAACCTTTGGGCGCGACGCCTTCTTCATACATGGCGACAGCAAGAGGCATCCAGGTAGCGCATCGAACGGATGTATCGTCATTTCGGAGCGGGCCGTCCGCGAACGAGTCTGGTCAAGCGGCGACCATCGTCTACTGGTCGAACGATGAAAAAACACCTTGTACTACTGATCTTGGCCTTTGCGTCAGGAGCGGTGTCGGCCGTGCAAAGCGACACACCTGCTGAGGTGTCGGCGGCGATCGGGCGACAAGGGGCAAACGTGTTTTTCAGGTCGTTGGACGAAGCCGCTGTCGACAGGCTTTTCGACCGGATCGGGGCGGGACGCGCGGACTGGGTCGCACTTGCGCCGAAACTGGCCGAAGGGGCGGACGGCGCGAACGCCGAAGGTTTAGGAATCGCTCTTGCGTATGCGTTGCCGCGAAATCCCGCGGCCGTGTTGAAGGTGGTGGACCCCGTCGAAGGCGATAGCCACATTCTGGCGATATCGCGAGTGTGCGGCATTCCGTTTATCGAGGATGCGCCGAAAAACTACAAGACCAAAGCGTTGCGCGCTGTTTCGGCGGTGACGACTGTAAATAGGCAGATCAAGACTCGCTGTCTCGACGCGTTACGTAAGTCGTAGTGAAGGCCAGGGGAGGTCGTCGCATGGCGCTTTGCAGTCGGCTCTCGCAAGTCGTGGCCGGAAACAAAAAAAGCCCGCAACCCCTGAAGGGTTTGCGGGCCTGACTCGCGCAGCAGGTCGCGCTGCTTTGTGCTCACACGTTGAACAGGAAGTTCATCACGTCGCCATCATGCACGACGTACTCCTTGCCTTCCGCGCGCATCTTGCCGGCTTCCTTCGCGCCTTGCTCGCCCTTGTAGGTGATGTAGTCGTCGAAGCTGATCGTCTGCGCGCGAATGAAGCCGCGCTCGAAGTCGGTGTGGATCGCGCCGGCCGCCTTCGGCGCCGTATCGCCGACGTGGATCGTCCATGCGCGCACTTCCTTCACGCCCGCCGTGAAGTAGGTCTGCAGGCCGAGCAGCTTGAAGCCCGCGCGGATCACGCGGTTCAGGCCCGGCTCGTGCATGCCCATATCGGCGAGGAAGACTTCCATGTCGGCTTCGTCGAGGTCGGCGATTTCCGCTTCGACCGCCGCGCACACGGCCACGACCGGCGCGCCTTCAGCCGCCGCGAACTTCGTGATGGCGTCGAGGTGCGGGTTGTTCTCGAAGCCGTTTTCCTTCACGTTGGCGACGTACATCGTTGGCTTGGCGGTGATCAGGCAGAACGGCTTGAGCGTGGCCTGTTCTTCATCGGTCAGATCGAGCGCGCGGACCGGCTTCGCCTGGTCGAGTTGCGCGCGGACCTTCTCCAGCACCGCCGCGTTCTTCGCGGCTTCCTTGTCGTTGCCCGACTTGGCCGCCTTGGAATAGCGCGCGAGCGCCTTCTCGACGGTGGCAAGGTCGGCAAGCGCGAGTTCGGTGTTGATCACCTCGATGTCCGACAGCGGATCGATCTTGTTCGCGACGTGAATTACGTTGTCGTCCTCGAAGCAGCGCACGACGTGCGTGATCGCGTCGGTTTCGCGGATGTTGGCGAGGAACTGGTTGCCGAGGCCTTCGCCCTTGCTCGCGCCGGCCACCAGTCCAGCAATGTCGACGAACTCGACGACGGCCGGCAGGATGCGCTCGGGCTTGACGATTTCGGCAAGCGCCTTCAGACGCGCGTCCGGCACCTCGACGATGCCGACGTTCGGCTCGATCGTGCAGAACGGATAGTTTTCGGCGGCGATGCCCGCCTTGGTCAGCGCATTGAACAGGGTGGACTTGCCGACGTTGGGCAGGCCGACGATGCCGCATTTGAGGCTCATGGAAATCCTTCAGTGAATCAGTAGGTTGCGTGATGCGCTCGACGCTGCGCACGGAGTCGGAAAGCCTTCGCGCAGGGCGGGGCGCGGCAGGCTCAGCGGAGCGGACAAGTCACCGAATCGGGGCGTTGGCTCGACGATCGGTGCGAGTTTTCACGGAAAGCGCAATTGTAACCCGTTCGCCCGCGCGGACCGGCGGGCGCATTCGTGCCGCGCCGCAACGCGCTTCCGGCAACTGCGCGTGACCGCTAAAGCGTGAAGCGCCCCGTTTACAGAGCCCGAAATGCCGCGCCCATCGATCCGTCCCCCGCACCCCCCGCGGCTATAATGCGCGCATGAACGCACACCACCAGACCTTTGATGCCGCCGTGATCGGCGGCGGGCTCGTCGGCAAGACCGCGGCGCTCGCGCTCACGCAAGGCGGGTTGCGCGTCGCACTGCTTGCGCAGCCTTGCGCGGCGCTGCCCGCCGGTGCTGTGTTCGACTCGCGCGTCTATGCGTTGTCGTCGAGTTCGCAGGCCTTGCTCGAACGGCTGCGGGTCTGGCAGGCGCTCGATCACACGCGGCTCGGGCCCGTCTACGACATGCGCGTCTACGGCGATGCGCACGCCGAGCTGCATTTCTCCGCGTTTCAGGCATCGGTGCCGCAACTAGCGTGGATCGTCGAGTCATCGGTGATCGAGCGCGCACTCGATGCAGCGCTGCGCTTCCAGCCGAACCTCACGTGGATCGACACGCGCGCACAGGCGCTCGATTTTTCTGTCGACAGCGCGAGCGTCGGCCTCGCGAACGGCAGCGTCCTCGAAGCCGATCTGGTAGTCGGCGCGGACGGCGCTCACTCGTGGGTGCGCGCGCAGATCGGCTCGAAGATGGTGCGTCGCGACTACAGACAGATCGGCGTGGTCGCCAATTTCAAAGCCGCGAAGCCGCACGGGGAAACCGCGTATCAGTGGTTCCGCGACGGCGAGATCATCGCGTTGCTGCCGATGCCCGACGGGCACGTGTCGCTGGTCTGGTCGGCCCGCACCGAACACGCCGAGCAGTTGCTCGCGCTCGATCCCGAGCGGCTCGCCGCCGAAGTCGAGCACGTGAGCGGTGAGCAATTCGGCGCGCTCGACTGCGTGACACCCGCGCAAGGCTTCCCGCTCGCGTTGCAGACCGTGGACCGGCTGGTCGCGCCGCGCGTCGCGCTGGTCGGCGATGCCGCGCATCTGATCCACCCGCTCGCAGGGCAGGGCATGAACCTGGGCTTGCGCGACGTCGCCGCGCTTGCTAGCACGATCGGCGGCAAGGAGTCATTCCGCGATCTCGGGGACATGGTCCTGCTGCGTCGCTACGAACGCGCGCGCCGCGAAGACATCCGCTCGCTGATGATCGCCACTGACGGGCTGCAGAAACTGTTCTCGGTGCCCGGTCCGCTCGCGCGCGCCGTGCGCAATACCGGGATGGCATTCGTCGGCGCGCAGCCATTCGTCAAGCGCTGGCTCGTGTCGGCCGCGCTCGGCTAAACCGCAACGAGGCGCCGCTTGGATAGCCGATGGCCGCTCGCGGTCGCCCGGGACGGGTATCATGACCGGATCGACGCGCTGCGATCCGGCCTCTATCCAACCCCGATCGAACCTGATTGAGCGTAAGAAACGCGCACGGTGCGCGACTGAACCCAGGACTCCAGCATGAAAAAGACCTTCCGACTCGCCGCCGCCGGGCTCGCGATCGCTGCCGCCACGCTCGGCTGCTCGGCACAGGCCGATCAAGCCACCGACAAGCTCAAAGCTACCCTGCAAACGCGTCTTTCCGACGTGACGATCAAGAGCGTGTCGAAGACGCCGATCGCAGGCCTGTACGAAATCAATCTCGGCACGCAGATCGTCTACAGCGATGCGAGCGGCGACTATCTGATGCTCGGCGACCTGGTGGAATCGAAGACGCGCAAGAATCTGACCGAAGCACGCCTGTCGGAAACCAACCGCATCGACTTCGCGAGCCTGCCGTTCGGCAACGCGGTGAAGGTCGTGCGCGGCAACGGCGCGCGCAAGATCGCGGTGTTCTCCGACCCGAACTGCCCATACTGCAAGCAGCTCGAAAAGACGCTGCTGTCGATCGACAACGTGACGGTCTACACGTTCCTGTACCCGGTGCTATCGCCGGACTCGACGGCCAAGTCGAAGTCGATCTGGTGCTCGGCCGATCGCGCGAAAGCGTGGGAATCGTGGATGCAGGACCGTCAGGCGCCGACCGCCGCCGCCACCTGCGACACCGCTGCGATCGACAAAAACCTCACGCTCGGCCGGTCGATGAACGTCGAGGGCACGCCGACCGTGTTCCTCGCCGACGGCCGACGCCTGCCCGGCGCTGTACCGGCCGACCGGCTCGATAAGGAACTGGCGGCAGTGCGCTGAACCGCGCGCTGCACGCAGCATCACGCACGCCGCGGGCGCGCGACGGATGCAACGTTCGAATGAAAGGAGGCGCACGCAGCGCCTTCTTTCGCATCGAGCCCCGAACTTCCTCGCCTCACTCTCCTGACACTCCCAAGCGCCGCCGATGAAGCCGATCCGCTACACCATCGTTCCCAGTCACCCCGCCGCCCACCTGTTCCAAGTCACTGTGACCGTCGCCGATCCCGATCCGGCCGGTCAGCGTTTCATGCTGCCGGTGTGGATTCCGGGCAGCTACATGGTGCGCGAGTTCGCGCGCAACATCGTCACGCTGCGCGCGGTGAACGACGCGGGCCGCAAGGTGCGCGTCGAGAAGATCGACAAGCACACGTGGCAGGCCGCGCCGGTCAAGGGAGCCTTGACGCTGCACTACGAGGTGTACGCATGGGACATGTCGGTGCGCGCCGCGCATCTGGACGACACGATCGGCTTTTTCAACGGCACGAGCGTGTTTCTGTCGCCGCTCGGCCATGAAGACGCGCAATGCGTAGTCGATATCCAGAAGCCGCAGGGCGCCGCGTATCGCGGCTGGCGCGTCGCGACCGCGCTGCCGGAAGCGCGCGGCACGAAGCGCTACAGTTTCGGCGAGTATCGCGCGCAGAACTACGACGAACTGATCGACCATCCGGTGACGCTCGGCGAATTCGCGCTCGCGACGTTCAACGCGCACGGCGTGCCGCACGACGTCGTGATCGGAGGTCGCGTGATCGGGCTCGACATGGACCGTCTGTGCAAAGACCTGAAGCGCATCTGCGAGGCGCAGATCGCGTTGTTCGAACCGAAGTCGAAAAAGGCACCGGTCGAGCGCTATGTATTCATGACGCAGGCCGTCACCGACGGTTACGGCGGGCTCGAGCATCGCGCGTCGACCGCGCTCATCTGCAATCGCGCCGACCTGCCGGTGCAGGGCCGCGAAGCGATGAGCGAGGGCTACCGGACTTATCTCGGTCTGTGCAGCCACGAGTATTTCCACACGTGGAACGTGAAGCGCATCAAGCCGGCCGTGTTCGCGCCGTATGACCTCGGCGTCGAAAACTACACGTCGATGCTATGGCTGTTCGAGGGTTTCACGTCGTACTACGATGACCTGATGCTCGTCCGCAGCGGCGTGATCTCGCTCGACGACTACTTCGGCCTGCTCGGCAAAGTGATTGGCGGCGTGCAGCGCGGCAGTGGGCGTCTGAAGCAGAGCGTCGCCGAGAGCTCGTTCGATGCGTGGGTCAAATACTATCGGCAAGACGAGAACGCGCCGAACGCGATCGTCAGCTATTACACGAAGGGCTCGCTGATCGCGCTCGCCTTCGATCTGACGATCCGCGCGCAGACCGGCAACCGGAAATCGCTCGACGACGTCATGCGTCTGCTGTGGAAGCGCTTTGGCCGTGACTTTTACCGAGGCCAGCCGGTTGGCGTCGACGAAAGCGAGATCGAGGCGATTTTCGCGGAAGCGAGCGGCGCGCAACTGGACGAATTGTTCGCTGAGGGCGTACGTGGCACGCGCGATCTGCCGCTCGACGCGCTGCTCGCGCCGTTCGGCGTCGCGCTCGCAGCGGACGTCGACAAGAACGGCAAGCCGTCGCTTGGCGTGCGGCTTCGCGGCGGCGCGGATTGCACGCTCGCGACGGTACACGAAGGCAGCGCTGCGCAGAAGGCGGGCCTCTCCGCCGGCGACGTGCTGCTCGCGCTCGATGGCCTGCGCGTGACCGGCGGGAATATCGATGCTCTGCTGTCGCGCTATCAGCCGGGCGCGAAAGTCGAGGTGCATGCGTTCCGCCGCGACGAACTGCGCGTCACGCAGGTCAAGCTCGACGGTCCCGAAGTGGCGCGCTACAAGCTCGCGCTCAGCGATCACCGGCCCGCCGCGCGCAAAGCCCGCAAGCGCTGGCTGGCGCAGTGATCGGCGCGGTGGTGGGCCGCATCGGGCGGCCCACGATCGTCGCCCGTCGCGCCATCAATCGGCGGACGACGGCGGTGGATTGTCCTACCCATGCAACAATCCGTCGCCGCGGCACGGCTTTTTCGCCGGCCGGTAAAAAAACACAATGACTCCACTCGCGCGACACTGCGCGCCCCTACTGGAGTCAACCATGACCACGATCCTGCAAATCAACTCGGCAGCCCGTTCGCAAGGCGCGAACTCGACGCTTCTCGTCAACGAGCTGACCGCGAAGCTGCAACAGTCGAATCCGGGCGCGCAAGTCGTCGTCCGTAATCTGCAAGCGGAGCCGCTGCCGCACCTCGACGACGCCGTGCTCGGCGCGTTCTTCACGCCGGCCGACCAGCGCACGCCGGAACAGGCCGCGATCGCCGCGCGCAGTGACGCGCTGGTCGCCGAACTGCAAGCCGCCGACGTCATCGTGATCGGCGCGCCGATGTACAACTTCGGCATTTCGTCGCAACTGAAGACGTACTTCGACTTCATCGCGCGTGCGGGCATCACGTTCCGTTACACCGCGAACGGTCCGGAAGGCCTCGTGACGGGCAAGAAGGTGTACGTCGTATCGGCGCGCGGCGGCAAGTATCTCGGCACGCCGAACGATAGCCAGACGCCGTATCTGAAGAGCTTCCTCGGCTTCCTCGGCATGACCGACGTGAATTTCATCTACGCCGAAGGGCTGAACATGGGCCCGGACGCCGCCAACGCCGCGCTGAGCTCGGCGCGCGAAGCGATCGCCGCGGTCTGAGCGGGTTCGTTGGACCGCGTTGCGCTGCTTCGATGCGGCGCAAGCGGTGAAAAGAAAAACGCCGCGGATGGCTTCGCCCTCCGTGGCGTTTTTGTTGCATGTCGCAATGTTCCGGCGACGACGCTGTCACGCAAGCATTTGCGCGTCGTCCGGCAGACGCCAGTCGATCGGCTGCCGGCCGTGCTGCAGCAGATATTCGTTTGCCTTCGCGAAATGCCCGCAACCGAGAAAGCCGCGATGTGCGGACAGCGGCGACGGATGCGGCGCCTCCAGCACGCAGTGCGACTTGCCGTCGAGCAGCGCGCGCTTTGCCTGCGCATGCGCGCCCCACAGCATGAACACGAGATGCTGATGCCGCGTCGCGAGTTCGTGGATCAGCGTGTCCGTGCATTTCTCCCAGCCGCGTTTCGCGTGACTCGCGGCGCTGTCGCGCTCGACGGTCAGCACGGTGTTCAGCAATAGCACGCCCTGTTTGGCCCAGCTGTCGAGACAACCGTGCTGCGGCGTTTCGTGACCGAGACTCGCGGCGATTTCCTTGAAGACGTTGCGCAGCGAAGGCGGCGGCCGCACGTGCGGCGCGACCGAAAACGCGAGACCGTGCGCCTGCGGCGTGCCCCGATCTTCACCGTGGTACGGGTCCTGGCCGAGGATCACGACTTTCACGTCGTCGGGGCTCGTCAGGCGCAATGCGCGGAACACGTCGGCCGGGTAGATGGTTTTGCCGGCCGCACGCTCTCCGTCGACGAAGCGGCACAGCGGCGCGTAGGTATCGCTGTCGATGAAGGGTTTCAGGTGCGCGCGCCACGCCGCCGGCAGCGCGGCGAATTGCGCTTCGAGCGTGGGCGGGGCGGCGGCCGTGTCGGCCGAGGCTTCGGCGTCGACCGGCGCGGCATCGCCGAACAACGATGCCTGCGGCGAACTGGAGCGGGTACGGGAAGCGGTGGTCATGGCGGGGAAGTGTCGCAGCAAACGCTGGCTAGCTCAAGTTGCGCAGCGCGAGGGCATCAGGCGCCGCGGTCTCGCGCGGGCACGCCCAACCCGCGCTCAACCCGCGCGCAACCGATACCCGCGCTGCGCTTTGCTGATGTCGTCCGGCGCGAGGCCGGCAATCCGTTTGCCGAGTTCGGCGGCGAACGTGTGAAGCGCCGCTTCGTCGCCCGCCTTCAGCTCGAGCTCGATCTCCGAGATCGGCGCGCGCCGCGCTTCACCGTCGACTTCGGCAAGCACGTCGCCCTGATCGATCGCCGCTTCGATCTGCGCGCCATCGGTGTCGAGTAGCCATAGCGTGCGCGTGAAATTCGTGCGGAACAGCGCGATCAGCGTCGGCGCGGCCTGTTTCAAAGCGTCCGCGGCGGCGGGTTCGTCGCAAGCGCTCAGCAACGCGTCGATATCGAGCTTCGCGTCCGCGACCGGCAATTCCCATTCGTGCCGGCTATGCAAACCGTTCGTCGCGTGACCGAGCGTCTTGAAGGTCTGCAGCCAGCCGTCCGGCGTCTGCCGCAGGCGCAGCGCGCTTTTCGACGACGCCAGCGTCAACTGCGGCGTGTCGAAGTAAATGTTCACGAGCTTGATCGCATGTCCGTCGTGGCCGGCGCGTGCGACGAACCACCGCGTCGCCGCCTGCACCTGCGAAGCCGGCAGCGCGAGCTTGATTTCGCGTTCCATGCCCATGATGTGATTCCTTGTTGCGCGTGGTGATTCGCGCCGATACGTCGATATGGCGCTCAGAAAAACATCCGCGCGAGTTCCACGCCCGGCTCGTTCGCGCGCATGAACGCCTCGCCGACGAGAAACGTATGCACGTTGCGCGCGCGCATGCGCTCGACGGCGTCGCGCGACAGGATGCCCGACTCGGTCACGACGATGCGATCGTCGGGAATCGCGTCGAGCATGCCGAGCGTCGTGTCGAGCGAGGTGTCGAACGTGCGCAGATTGCGGTTGTTGATGCCGATCAGCGGCGTCTTCAGCGTCAGCGCTTCGTTGAGTTCATCGCTGTCATGCACTTCGACGAGCACCGCGAGACCGAGCGAATGCGCGAGTGCCTCGAGGTCCTGCATCTGCGCGGTGTCGAGCGCGGCGGCGATCAGCAGGATCGCGTCGGCGCCCATCGCGCGTGCTTCGACGACTTGATACGGATCGACGATGAAGTCCTTGCGCAGCACCGGCAGCTGGCACGCTTCGCGTGCTTGCTGCAGATAGGCGACACTGCCCTGGAAGAACTGCACGTCGGTCAGCACGGACAGACACGCCGCGCCGTGCTTCTCGTACGAACGCGCGATGTCGGCCGGCGCGAAGTGCTCGCGCAGCACGCCCTTCGATGGGCTCGCCTTCTTCACTTCGGCGATCACCGCGGCGAGACCCGCCGTATGCTTGCCGCGCAACGCGGCGACGAAGTCGCGGATATCACGCGACGACGCTTCGAGCCGCAGTTCTTCGAGCGGCACGCTTTGTTCGGCCGCCCGGACTTCTTCACGTTTGACCGCGATGATGCGGTCGAGGATGTCGCTCATAAATGTCTCGCTACGTGATTACTGCTTGAATTGCTGGGTGAAGCGCACCAGTTCGTCGACCTTCGCGCGCGCCTTGCCGCTCGCGATCGCTTCGCGCGCGAGCTCGATGCCGTCCGCGATCGTGGCCGCGACGTTGGCCGAATAGAGCGCCGTGCCGGCGTTCAGCGTGACGATTTCGCGTGCGACCCCGGGCTTGTTGCTGAGCGCGTCGAGCAGCATGACTTTCGACTCGCCGGCGTCGGCGACTTTGAGCGTGCGGTTCGACACCATCTGCATGCCGAAGTCTTCCGGATGGATTTCGTACTCGCGGATCTCGCCGTCGCGCAACTCGCCGACCAGCGTGGCGCCACCGAGCGACACTTCGTCCATACCGTCCATACCGTACACGACGAGCACATGCTTTGCGCCGAGGCGCTGCATCACGCGTACCTGAATGCCGACCAGGTCGGGGTGGAACACGCCCATCAGCTGATTCGGCGCGCCGGCCGGATTGGTGAGCGGCCCGAGGATGTTGAAGATCGTGCGCACGCCGAGTTCGCGGCGTACCGGCGCAACGTTTTTCATCGCCGGATGATGGTTCGGCGCGAACATGAAGCCCATGCCCGTTTCCGCAATCGATGCCGCGACTTGCTCCGGTTGCAGATCGATGTTGACGCCGAGCGCTTCGAGCACGTCCGCGCTGCCCGACTTGCTCGACACGCCGCGATTGCCGTGCTTCGCGACCTTCGCGCCTGCCGCGGCCGACACGAACATCGTCGCCGTCGAAATGTTGAACGTGTGTGCGCCGTCGCCGCCGGTGCCGACGATATCCACGAAGTTCGAGTTGTCCTGCACCTCGACGTGCCGGGCAAATTCACGCATCACGGTGGCGGCCGCGGTGATTTCGCCGATGGTCTCTTTCTTGACGCGCAAGCCGGTGATGATCGCCGCCGACATCACGGGCGAAAGCTCGCCGCGCATGATGAGGCGCATCAGGTGCAGCATTTCGTCGTGGAAAATCTCGCGGTGCTCGATGGTCCGCTGCAAGGCTTCCTGGGGCGTAATGGACATGATCTCGTCTCTCCTTGTGTCAGGCATTGCGCGGCGCCGCGTGATGCGAGGCCTTGCCGGCGACGGCGAGCTTCGACTGCTTGACGAAGTTTTCGAGCAGCGCGTGGCCGTGTTCGGACAGGATCGATTCCGGATGAAACTGCACGCCTTCCACGGCGAGTTCCTTGTGGCGCACGCCCATGATTTCGCCGTCTTCGGTCCATGCCGATACTTCGAGGCAGTCGGGCAGCGATTCGCGTTCGATCGCGAGCGAGTGGTAGCGCGTTATCGTGAAGTGCTTCGGCAGGTCTTCGAATACGCCCTTGCAGTCGGTTTCGATCGTACTGACCTTGCCGTGCATGATGGTTTGCGCACGCACGACGCGGCCGCCGAACGCCTCGCCGATCGCCTGATGGCCGAGGCACACGCCGAGAATCGGCGTCTTGCCCGCGAATTCGCGCAGCACGTCGAGCGTGATGCCCGCGTGCTGCGGGTTGCTCGGGCCCGGCGACAGGCAGATACGTTCGGGATTCAGCTTCGCGATTTCATCGAGCGTGATTTCGTCGTTGCGGTAGGTGCGCACGTCTTCGCCGAGTTCGCCGAAGTACTGCACCAGGTTGTAGGTGAACGAGTCGTAGTTGTCGATCATGAGCAGCATGATTTCTCCTAACTTCTTGAAGATGGAGAGACTTTCCTGTCGGGTGCGTAAGGGAGCCCCAAGCGAAATGTCTAAACGGGTTGTGCAGGAGTGTTGCCCGCAGCGGGGCGTGCAAAAAGAACTGGATGGCTTAACGCCAACCAAAAAGCAGAAGGGAGGGAAATCGGGTGCCGTGTCTCATGACTTGCATTCTAGCAGCGAGAACGAATTTCCGGCTGCATAGACCAGCTACCAACTTTGCCGAAAACCTACGACGATTGCATCCCCGCGGGGCGACGTGCTGGGCGAATTCAGCAGCAGCGCAACGGATCGATGTGGCTTCGCTTGTGATGGACCGCTAAAACCGCGCAGGCTGAATGTTGAGCCTGAGCCTGACGTGCATCGCCCTCTTAGGATTCATGCAATCCGAACGGGTGCGTCATTGGCTGCGGAAGTTATTCGCCGCCTGATAATGCGTGACGGGCTGAATATGTGCCGCAGCGGTGCGCTAATGGGCACCGCTACGACTGGCTAGTTGCTTCTCAGTGAATATCTTTTTTGTAAATGCCGACACGCGTATGTGTTCAGCGAATCGATGTAAATCCCGCTTAGGCTCCCTCCAAGCCCTCAGAGCGAGCTAAGTTTTCTTCTTTTTCTCCTGCGGTGCCTCCACTAGCGTAAAAGCGTTGTCCATCATCTTTTCAAACGCTTCCTGCTGATCGGGCGAAAGTTTCGCCAATCGATCGTGAATGCGCATCGCACGGTCAATCGATCCTGTAGCGCTGACGCCAAGCAAATCAACGACCCGACATTCCAGCACTTCTGCTATCGCGGCAAGACGTTCAAGACTTGGCATGCTACCTCGCTCGATGCGTGACAGAACGGGCTGCTCGATCTGGAGCAGATCGGCAAGTTGGACCTGGGTCATGCCAAGCGCCTTCCGGCGGGCAGCAATGATTTCGCCGATGGTCTTCGCGAGTTGCGCAGTGCTGCTCAAAACGTCTCCTCCCTTCAATGGAAGAGGGAGTGTCTATTTTTACCAACGTACCGGGAAGGTCATCTATTTGCATAATATGATTTCTACGTTATATTGCGAGCGTGTACAAGGGGTCAACAGCGTTGAGCGCTGCCTCTAACGAGACGGCGATGGCAACACCGCGACTGCCGACCGCAACATTTGATGCCGGAGGCATCGACATGACGGAAACCGTCGCACGGAAACAACGAAAAGGGTCATCTGACGACCGGAAGCGGTCGTACGACGACCTGATGGAATTTTCTATTCTTTCACAATTGTTCGCTTGAAAACTTAACGGGGTCGCATTGCATCGTGTCTCGTGAAACCCACACTTGACATTTCTTGAAGGATTTTCACGCGCAGTCAGCGTATAGCGAATTTTTTAATTGGCTCTTGTAACTCGTGCTCGCTTCAGCGCACCGGGGGTTCTTTAGCCGACAGAGTTTCGTCACGTTAAGCCGTCGGCTGCTTTTTATTTTTGCGTCAAGAGCGTTGATCAGTTTCGGCATTTTAAGGTTCGCAAAAGCGCTTGCTGTCTAGATCACGGTACGGAAATGACCAATCCGGAGAAATGAGATGAACGACATGGACGTGGCAGGGGAAGTATTTAGCGCAATGCTCGATGCGCGCGTGACGTTGAACCGCGAGCCGGTGTGCAGTGTCGCGAGCGCCGAATCCGTGCTTTATCACGTGTGTCAAACATCCGTGCTCAATTCGCGCGGCCACACATTGCAGCCTGTCCAGTTCATTCCCGCGCTTGAACGGGCTTCGCTGATCCGTCTTTTTGACCGACATGTGGTCAAGCAGGCCATCAGTTCGTTGCGCGCACGACCAGACTCGCGGCTCGGCGTGGAGGTGTCCGCTCAGAGTTCGGTGGCCGATGTGGTGTGGGAAGCAATCTTCCAGTTGATCGAACAAACGCCGGACGTGGCTGAACGGCTGGTGATCGAAATTCCTGAAGCAGCCTGGTTTGACGCTCATGAACGTGTGCAGCGTTTCACGCAAAGCCTCAAGCATGCAGGGTGCAAGATCGCGATTGCTGATTTCGGCATCGAAACTGCCATCGGCGTGCGCTCGCCGGACATCATCAAGATCGATGCATCGTTTACTGCCGCTGCACGGCACGGCAGGGTGCACGTCGAACATCTCGCGCAACTGATACGCCGCGCAGCAAAACAAGCCGAGACGGTCGTCGTGGAAGGCGTTGATGAGCCCGTCGATATCATGCACGTCCGCGAGTGCGGCGCTCAGTGGGCGCAAGGCCAACTCGTCACGGCGCTTTTCTCCGACGGGCCAAAAAGCGCTTCCGCTTGCTCGACTTCCAGCGCGCTCGCCGCCCGCACACAAATCGCTTCTTAAATTTACACGTTGACATTAGGACAGCTAATCAGAAGTCCGTTGGTTGAGAGAAACCTTTAGATAAAGGCGGGTGGAGAATGAATACAAGTTATCGAACGATCTGGAATGAATCGTTAGGGACTTACGTCGCTGTGTCCGAACTGGACACGGCGCACGGCAAGGGCGCAGGCGGCGGCGTTGTGAGTGACGCAGCGCATGCGCCTTATCAGATAAATGGCGTGCCGCTTACCCTTATGGCGGTCGCAATGACCGTCATGTTCGGCGGCTCGCTGATGACGCCAGATGAGGCTGAAGCACAAACGGCTTTGTATCCCGGCACCGGATGTAGTCAGACATCGAAAGCCGGAACGCTGCTGACTGTTGGAGTCGGCTGCGGCGTCACGGCTTCCGGTGCCGGAGCAACCGCTATCGGCGGGGATGCAGTGGCATCAGGCCAGAATTCGGCAGCGGTCGGATATCTTGCAACGGCGTCAACGTTAGGTGCTGCTGCTTTCGGTACAGGGGCGGCTGCAACGGGCAACGGCGCGATTTCGATGGGTTCCAATTCGCAAGCAAGCGGAAATGCCAGTGACGCAATCGGATGGAACGCGACTGCGGGAGGCGACGGTAGCACTGCCATTGGCACGTCCGCAATATCCGGCGGCGCTTTTTCGCTTTCATTCGGTTCAAACTCAAACGCAACCCAATCGGATGCTATTGCAGTCGGACACGGGTCAAACGCTTCCGGGATTGGAAGCGTCTCGATCGGTGCCGCATCAGCAGCGGCTGGAAGCGCGAGTATGGCGCTCGGTTTAGCCTCATTGGCGAACTTCCCGGATACAGTCGCGCTCGGTCACTCGGCGTCCGCTGGCGCTTCGGCAAGTATGGCGCTCGGTTTAGCCGCGACATCTTCCGGAGTCGGAAGTACGGCGATTGGTTCAAGCGCGATAGCAAGCGGGGGAAATTCTGTTGCTCTTGGGAGTGGGGCTACCGCATCGGCAAATTGGGCTGTCGCGCTTGGCATCAATTCGGTATCAGAGGGGCTTAATTCTTTTGCGTTCCTAGGAACTGCATCGGGCCAGGGCGCTATGGCCATCGGCAATAAGTCTACAGCGTCCGGTCCAATCGCAGCATTGGCGTTAGGTAATTACTCTACGTCATCAGCCCAGAATGCAACTGCTGTCGGCGTGTTCGCTACCGCATCAGGTACAAACGCAACCGTCGCAGGGACAGGTGCGTATGCATCCGGCGTTGGCTCAACAGCAGTGGGTGGTAATGCGGGGGCTGATGGATTAAACAGCACTGCCGTTGGCAAAACAGCAAGAAGTATCGGCGATGATTCCACAGCCTTGGGGGAAAACGCTACGGCTTCAGGTGCCGGATCGATGGCATCCGGTTTCGGCGCATTAGCGAACGGCGCGAATTCATTTTCGGGTGGCACAAACGCAATTGCAGGCGTAGCAGGCGACACGACAATCGCTAACGACATCGCGCTCGGTAACGGCGCTTCGGCTGTCGGCGGAAATTCGGTTGCAGTCGGTACATCGTCTACAGCAAGCGGTTCGGGCGCGATGGCACTCGGTCAGGGCGCAATCAGCAGCAACACGAATTCCGTCGCTATTTCTAATGGCGGGGCCGCAACCGGAATCAATGCGGTGGTCATCGGCACGAACGCCACGGCAGCAGGCACGAACGCCACGGCAATCGGCGCGTCAGCGCTTGCGGCAGGCACATATGCGGTGACTGTGGGCTCGGGCGCTAAAGCAAACGGCAACGCTTCCTTTGCAGCAGGACTCAATTCAGTTGCGGGCATCGACAGCAACACAACGATTGTCAATGATATCGCCCTCGGAAACACCGCATCGGCTGTTGGCGGAAATTCCGTAGCAATTGGCGCAGCGTCGGTCGCTTCGGGTGCTAGTGCAATGGCACTCGGACAGGGCGCAACCGCTGCGAACGCGAATAGCGTTGCATTGGGAACCGGCTCAGTTACTGCTGCTGCGAATCCTACGCCAACAGGCACGATTGGCGGCAAGAGCTATACGTATGCCGGGGGCGCGCCGACGAGCGTCGTCAGCGTTGGCGATAAAGGCAAAGAACGTCAAATCACCAACGTGGCCGCAGGCCGCATCAGTGACACGAGCACGGATGCAATCAACGGCTCGCAACTCAACGCGACAAATCTCGCCATAAATGACCTGTCGATTTCGACCTCGACGGGAATTTCCTCGCTCAGTACCGGCATATCCAGTTTGTCCACCGGCGTAAGTTCTTTGTCTACGGGGCTGTCCACGACAAACAGCAACGTGTCCTCATTGTCTACGGCGATTTCGACTCTGAAACCCTCGCATTACATGAGCATCAACGATAACGGCACGCCGCAGGGTAATTATGCGAACGACGGAGCAAGCGGCGTAAATGCACTTGCCGTAGGTACAAATACCACGGCAGCGGGCGCAAGCGCGGTGGCTCTCGGCGATGCAGCGAACGGCGCAGCAGCGAATTCGGTCGCGATTGGTCAGAAGGCGACGGCAACAAATGCAGGCGATGTGGCTTTGGGTTCGGGCTCAGTGACTGCGGCAGCGAATCCGACTTCGAGCGCAACTATCGGCGGAAAATCGTACAGCTTTGCAGGAGCAGCTCCGAAAAGCGTCGTCAGCGTTGGCGATAAAGGTGCTGAACGACAAATCACGAACGTCGCGGCTGGACGACTGAACGCAAGTTCGACCGATGCCGTAAACGGTTCGCAGCTTGACGCCACGAACCAGGCTGTTGGATCGCTTTCGACAAGCACCTCGACAGGAATTTCGAGCCTCAGCACTGGCGTGTCGTCGCTTTCAACGGGCGTGAGTTCTTTGTCTACGGGCCTGTCCACGGCTACTAGCAACATCAGTTCGCTATCAACCGGCGTCAGTTCCTTATCGACTGGCGTATCGTCGCTGAGCACGGGTCTTTCTTCGTTGAGCGTTTCCGCAAGCACGGGAATTTCGAGTCTTTCGACTTCGGCAAGCACCGGCCTTAGCTCTTTGAGCGCGTCCACTTCGACGGGCTTATCTACTGTGACGAGTGGCATCGGTTCGCTTTCGACTGGCTTGTCAACGACAAACAGTAATGTGTCGTCGCTCAGCACTATTGTTTCCGCGAGCAAATCACACTACGTCAGTATCAACGATAACGGAACGCAACAAGGCAATTACGCGAACGACGGCGCAAGCGGCGTAAATGCAATTGCTGTCGGCACGAACGCTACAGCAGCAGGCGCGAGCGGTGTAGCGTTGGGCGACACAGCAAATAGTACGGGCGCGAATTCTGTCGCGGTGGGCGCAAAAGCAGTTGCCACAAATGACGGCGATGTCGCGCTCGGTTCCGGCTCGGTCACTGGCGCAGCGAATCCGACAGCGAACGCCACCATCGGCGGTAACACTTACGCGTTCGCAGGCGCAAATCCTGCGAGCGTCGTGAGTGTTGGCGCAAAAGACGCTGAGCGTCAAATCACGAACGTTGCAGCGGGTCGGCTCACCGCAGACAGCACAGACGCCGTGAACGGTTCGCAATTGAACGCAACAAATCTTGCGGTCGATGCGCTCAGCACGTCCACGAGTACCGGCATTTCTAGTTTGAGCACGGGCGTATCGTCACTTTCGACCGGTGTGTCGTCACTTTCGACCGGCGTAAGTTCGCTCTCTACGGGCCTGTCGTCGCTCTCGACTTCCGCATCGACGGGCATTTCTTCACTCAGTACTGGCGCATCGCAATTGTCGGGATCGATTTCGACTGTCGCGAGTGGACTGGATTCGTTGAGCACGAGCGCATCGACGGTAAACAGTTCGCTGTCCACCGGCCTTTCGTCGCTGAGCACATCCGCGTCGACCGGTTTGTCGTCGCTCAGCACGAGCGCATCGACCGGCATCGGTTCTTTGTCCACCGGTCTTTCAACGACGAACAGTAACGTGTCGTCGCTGAGCACCGTTGTCGATGCGAACAAAACGCACTACTACAGTGTGAACGACAACGGCGTTCAAGGAACGAATTACGACAACAAGGGCGCAACTGGCGTCAATGCAATTGCCGCAGGTGTCGCTGCATCGGCGGGCGGTGCAAGCGCAACGGCAGTTGGCTATAACTCGCAAGCACTGGCGGCCTCGAGCGTGGCGGTCGGCGACAGCAACACAGTGGCGGCAACCGCCGGTCCAGGTTCCGTTGCGATGGGTTCGAACTCGCAAGTGCTGAACGGTAGTGCAGTCGCAATCGGAAATCAGCAAACCGCAAGCGGTGATGGTGCTGTCGCCATTGGTGATCCGAGTTCCGCAAACGGTACCGGCGCGGTCACGATCGGCGCAAACAACACGGCGAATGGCAACGGGGCGGTTGCCGTGGGCAATTCAAACAGCGCAACCGGAACCGGCTCGCTTGCCCTCGGCAGCACTTCGACTGCTGCGGCGGACGGCGGGATTGCCCTCGGTTCGGCTACTGTGGCAACGAATGCAGGTGACGTCGCACTCGGTAGCGGCTCGATAACTGCCGCCGCAAATCCCACGCCGAACGCGACGATTGGCGGAAATTCCTATGCGTTTGCAGGTGCGAACCCGCAAAGCGTCGTAAGTGTTGGCGCAAAGAATGCCGAACGCCAGATCACGAACGTTGCAGCGGGTCAACTGACTACAGACAGCACGGATGCAGTCAACGGTTCGCAACTGAACGCAACCAATCTCGCGGTTGATTCGCTTTCGACGAGCACATCGACGGGCACTTCCAGTCTGTCCACGGTCGCTTCGTCGCTGAGCACCGGCGTTTCTTCGTTGAGCACGGGCGTATCCTCACTCAGCACCGGCGTGTCGAGCCTCAGCACTGGCGTGTCGTCACTGAGCACGGGCGTTTCCTCGCTGTCCACGTCGGCTTCGACCGGCATCAGTTCGCTGTCGAATTCCGTGTCCACGGTTGCAAGTAGTGTCGGTTCGCTGTCTACGGGCGTGTCATCACTGAGCACCGGCGTATCGTCGTTGAGCACTTCCGCATCGACCGGCATTTCTTCGCTCAGCACCGGCGCATCGCAACTGTCGGGTTCGATTTCGACCGTCGCCAGCGGGCTGAATTCGTTGAGCACATCCGCATCGACCGGTTTGTCGTCGCTCAGCACGAGCGCATCGACCGGCATCGGCAGTCTGTCTACGGGTCTTTCAACGACGAACAGTAACGTGTCGTCGTTGAGCACCGTTGTCGATGCGAACAAAACGCACTACTACAGCGTGAACGACAACGGCGTTCAAGGAACGAATTACGACAACAAGGGCGCAACGGGCGTCAATGCAATTGCCGCAGGCGTCGCTGCATCGGCAGGCGGTGCAAATGCAACGGCAGTTGGCTATAACTCGCAGGCGCTGGCGGATTCGAGTGTGGCAGTCGGCGATAGCAACACCGTCGCAACGACTGCCGGTCCTGGTTCCGTAGCGATGGGCTATAAATCCCAGGCGCTCAACGGTAGTGCAGTCGCAATCGGAAATCAGCAAACCGCAAGCGGCGATGGCGCAGTTGCAATCGGCGATCCGGGGTCGGTTTCAGGTACGGGCGCGGTCGGGATTGGCGCAAACAATACAGCGAATGGAACAGGCGCGGTCGCAGTCGGTAATTCAAACAGCGCAACCGGAACCGGCTCGCTTGCCCTCGGCAGCACTTCGACTGCGGCGGCGGACGGCGGGATTGCCCTCGGTTCGTCTGCTGTTGCGACAAATGCAGGGGACGTTGCACTCGGCAGCGGTTCGAGCACGGCTGCTGCAAATCCGACTCCGAATGCGACGATTGGCGGAAATTCCTATGACTTCGCCGGTGCGGCTCCGACGAGTGTCGTCAGTGTCGGCGCTAAGAATGCTGAGCGTCAGATCACGAACGTTGCGGCAGGGCGACTCGATACAAACAGCACGGATGCCGTAAATGGTTCGCAGCTTAATGCGACGAATCAAGCTGTTGATTCGCTTTCCACAAGCACTTCGACGGGAATTTCGTCGTTGAGCACGGGCGTTTCTAGCCTGTCCACCGTCGCTTCGTCACTTTCGACCGGCGTGTCATCGCTGAGCACCGGCGTGTCGTCGCTCAGCACTTCCGCTTCGACCGGGATTTCGTCGTTGTCGAATTCGGTGTCCACGGTCGCAAGTAATGTCGGCTCGTTGTCTACCGGCGTGTCGTCATTGAGCACGAGCGTTTCCTCATTGAGCACGAGCGCATCGACGGGAATTTCTAGTCTGTCCACGGGCGTGAGTTCACTTTCGACGGGCGTATCGAGCCTTTCGACTTCGGCTTCGACCGGTATCAGTTCGTTGTCGAATTCGGTTTCGACGGTCGCAAGCAATGTCGCTTCGCTCTCGACCGGCGTATCGTCGTTGAGCACCGGCCTCAGCTCTTTGAGCACGTCCATATCGACGGCGAATAGTTCGCTCTCGACGGGCCTGTCGGGTGCGATTAGCAATATCGCATCGCTGAGCACGAGCGCATCGACTGGCATCGGTTCACTTTCGACGGGCGTCGGTAGTCTCAGCACGGGCGTTTCGTCGCTGAGCACTTCGGCTTCGACGGCAGCAAGCTCGCTGTCTACTGCGATTTCCGCAAGCAAAACGCACTACTACAGCGTGAACGACAACGGCGTTCAGGGAGGCAATTACAACAACGACGGCGCAAGCGGCGTAAATGCAATCGCTGCGGGCGTAAACGCCAATGCGCAAGGAAATGCATCGGCTGCAATCGGCTACAACACGAGTGCGCTTGGTGATGGCGCAGTTGCAGTCGGAAACAGTGCACAAGCAAACGGTGTCGGCGGCGTAGCAGTCGGTCAGAATTCGGTTTCGAGCGGTAACGATTCGACTGCCTTGGGCCACGGCGCAACGGCATCCGGCGATGGCGATGCAGCTATTGGTAACGGTGCAATCACATCCGGGAACAATTCGGTTGCAGTCGGCAGCGGCGCGGTTGCTTCGACCGACGGCGCAATGGCGTTTGGCGGCAACGCGCAGGCGAAAACGCAAAATTCAATCGCTATCGGAAATGGCGCAAGCGCATCGACTGCAAATTCTGTTGCGCTCGGCAACGGCGCTTCGACGAAAAATGCTGTTGCAACTTCAAGCGGCACAATCGGTGGCAACACATACCAATACGCAGGCGCGAACCCCACGGGTGTTGTAAGCGTCGGCACGAAGGGTCTGGAGCGCCAGATCACAAACGTTGCAGCAGGCCAGGTCAACGCGAGCAGCACAGACGCGATTAACGGCTCGCAACTGAATGCAACGAACCTCGCGGTTGAAGCGCTCTCGACCTCGACCTCGACCGGTATTTCAAGCCTGAGCACCGGCGTATCGTCGCTGTCCACGAGCACGAGCACGGCAGTTTCGAGCCTCAGCACGGGCGTTTCCTCGTTGAGCACGGGTGTCTCTTCGCTTTCGACCGGCGTATCGTCTTTGAGCACTGGCGTTTCCTCGCTCTCGACGGGAATTTCCTCGCTTAGCACTTCGGCATCGACGGGAATGTCGTCGTTGAGCACAGGTGTATCGAGCCTGAGCACTTCCGCTTCGACAGGGATTTCTAGCCTCAGCACCGGCGTATCGTCTTTGAGCACTGGCGTGTCGTCCCTTTCGACCGGCGTATCGTCGCTCTCGACTTCCGCGAGCACTGGTATTTCTTCGTTGAGCGCTTCGACGAGCACTGGGCTTTCGACGGTCGCGAGCAATGTGGCTTCGTTGAGCACGGGCGTCAGCTCACTCTCGACCGGCGTGTCGTCGCTTAGCACTTCGGCATCGACGGGAATTTCCAGCCTTTCGACTTCCGCAAGTACCGGTCTGTCGTCGCTGAGCACAGCAACTTCGGCTAGCTTGTCCACGATCACGAGCGGGATCAGTTCGGTATCCGCATCCACGTCCACGGGTCTTTCAACCGTGACGAGCGGCATCGGCTCGCTGTCGACCGGCCTGTCCAGTGCAACGAGTTCGCTGTCTACAGCGATTTCGGCGAGCAAGACGCACTATTACAGCGTCAACGACAACGGCGTCCAGGGCGCGAATTATGAAAATGACGGCGCAACCGGTGTAAATGCACTTGCGGCAGGCGTGGGCGCAACCGCAGCGGGTGCAGCAGGCGTTGCAGTCGGCAATACGGCGAATGCGACAGGCGAAAATTCCGTGGCGATTGGTTCGCGCGCTGTTGCGAAAAATACCGGCGATGTGGCTTTGGGTTCGGGCTCCATCACGGACGTTTCGCATCCGACTGCAAGCGGCACGGTCGGTGGTGCGACGTATCAATATGCAGGTGAAAATCCGTCGAGTGTCGTTAGCGTCGGCGCTCCGAATGCCGAACGTCAGGTTACGAATGTCGCCGCAGGCCAGGTCACGCAAAACAGCACGGATGCGATTAATGGATCGCAACTGTACGCGACGAACACGGCAATCGATGCGGTCAGCACGTCCACGAGCACTGCGGTTTCTTCGCTGAGTACGGGTATTTCGTCGCTTTCGACTTCCACGAGTACCGGACTGTCGACGGTGACGAGTGGCATCGGCTCACTCAGCACGGGCATTTCTTCGCTGAGCACGTCCGCTTCGACAGGTCTGTCCACGGTGGCGAGCAACGTCGGTTCGCTTTCGACTTCGACGTCGGCGGCGGTATCGAGTTTGAGCACCGGAATTTCGGGCGCTACAAGCAGCATCGGTTCGCTGAGCACGGGAATTTCGTCGCTCTCGACTTCGACATCGACCGGCATTTCGAGCGTCAGCGCAAGTGTATCCACGGTCGCAAGCAGCGTTGATTCGCTGTCCGCGTCCACGAGTACCGGTTTGTCCACGGTAACGAGCGGTATCGGTTCGTTGAGCACGGGAATTTCGTCGCTCAGCACATCGGCATCGACGGGTCTTTCGACGGTCACGAGCAACGTTACTTCGTTGAGCACTTCGACTTCGGCCGGGATTTCCAGCCTGAGCACGGGACTGTCGACAACGGATAGCAATGTGGCTTCGCTGTCCACTTCGGCAAGTACCGGCCTGTCGTCGCTCAGCACGTCTGCTTCGACCGGTCTGTCTACGGTCACGAGTAGCGTTGATTCGCTCAGCACGAGCGCATCGACGGGCCTCAGCACCGTGACGAGCGGCGTCGCATCCTTGAGTACCGGCGTGTCGTCTCTTTCGACGGGCGTTTCGTCTCTCTCGACTTCGACGTCGACGGGCCTGAGCACCGTCACGAGCGGCGTTGCATCTTTGAGTACCGGTGTGTCGTCGCTTTCGACCGGAATTTCGTCGTTGAGCGCGTCGACATCAACAGGCTTCTCTACCGTGACGAGCAACATCGGTTCGTTGAGCACGGGCGTAAGTTCCCTTTCGACGGGCGTGTCGTCCCTAAGCACTTCTGCATCGACGGGAATTTCTTCGCTCTCGACTTCGGCTTCGACTGTCGCAAGTTCGCTTTCGACCGGCCTTTCGACTGCGGTCAGCGATATTTCTTCGTTGAGCATGTCGACAAGCACGGGTCTTTCTACCGTGACGAGCAATGTCGGCTCGCTGTCGACTGGCGTGTCGTCCCTCAGTACCGGCGTGTCGTCGTTGAGCACTTCGACTTCGACTGGCATCAGTTCTTTGTCCACATCGACTTCGACTGCAATCGAAGCCGCAAAGACGCATTACTACAGCGTCAACGATAACGGCGTGCAGCAAGGCAACTACGACAACGACGGCGCGACCGGACTGAACGCAATTGCGGCAGGCACGAACGCCACGGCAGCGGGCGCAAGTAGCGTTGCGATTGGCGACGGCGCGAATGCTGCAAACGATAATTCGGTTGCACTTGGCGCAGGTTCGCTCACGGATGTTTCGCATCCGACTCCGAGCGCAGTTATCGGCGGCGCAACGTATCAATTCGCCGGTGCAAACCCTGTCGGCGTAGTCAGTGTCGGTGCGCCGGGTTCGGAACGCCAGGTGACAAACGTTGCAGCCGGTCAGGTTACTGCATCGAGCACGGACGCAATTAATGGTTCGCAGCTTTATCAAACGAATCAGGCGATCGACACACTGAGCACGTCCACGAGCACGGGAATCGTCTCGCTGTCGACATCGACTTCGACGGCTGTATCGAGTCTGAGCACGGGCGTTTCGTCGCTCTCGACATCGACTTCGACTGGCCTGTCGTCGCTGAGCACGGGTCTTTCGACGGTCGTCAGCAATGTGGACTCGTTGAGCACGTCCACATCGACAGGTTTGTCGTCGTTGTCCACTTCGACGAGCACAGGTCTCAGCTCATTGAGCACCAGCGCGTCGACGGGAATCTCGAGTTTGAGCACGGGCCTGTCGACGGTCGTCAGCAATGTGGATTCGTTGAGCACGTCGACATCCACGGCAATCGGTTCGCTGTCGACCTCCACGAGTACCGGTCTGTCGTCGCTCAGCACTTCGACATCCACGGGCCTCAGTTCGTTGAGCACTGGCGTATCGTCGCTTTCGACGGGACTGTCCACTGTAACGAGCAGCGTGGATTCGTTGAGCACGTCGACTTCGACGGGCATCAGTTCTTTGTCCACGGGCGTGAGTTCGCTGTCGACGGGTCTTTCGTCCCTGAGCACAGGCGTTTCGTCGCTGAGCAGCTCGACATCCACGGCGATTTCCTCGCTGAGCACATCGACTTCGACAGGCCTGTCCAGTTTGAGCACGGGCGTGTCGAGCCTTTCGACTTCGACATCGACGGGCATCAGCAGCTTGAGCACGGGCGTCTCTTCGTTGAGCACGTCCACCTCAACGGCTGTGTCGAGTCTGAGTACGGGTCTTTCGACCGTGACGAGCAGCGTCGATTCGCTCAGCACGTCGACATCGACAGCGGTGTCCAGTCTGAGTACCGGCGTTTCGTCCTTGTCCACATCGACTTCGACCGGCATTAGCAGTCTCAGTACCGGCATTTCGTCACTGAGCACGTCCACATCGACGGCTGTATCAAGCCTGAGCACAGGCATTTCCAGCCTCAGTACGGGTGTGTCGTCGCTCTCGACTTCGACCAGCACCGGAATTTCGAGCCTCAGTACGGGCCTGTCCACCGTGACAAGCAGCGTTGATTCGCTGAGCACGTCGACATCGACCGGATTGTCCACGGTCACGAGCAGCGTCGATTCGCTCAGTACGTCGACGTCAACCGGCATCGGCTCCTTGTCGACCGGCCTGAGTTCGCTTTCGACGGGTCTGTCCACCGCGACGAGCGGTATCGACTCGCTGAGCACGTCGACTTCGACGGGCATCAGCAGCTTGAGTACCGGCGTGTCGTCGCTGAGCACTGGACTTTCTTCGTTGAGCACGTCGACTAGCACCGGCATCGGCAGCTTGAGCACGGGTGTTTCGTCGCTCTCGACTTCGACGTCGACTGCACTCTCGTCGTTGAGCACGTCGACGAGCACCGGACTTTCGAGTTTGAGCACCGGCATGTCGTCGCTCAGCACGTCGACCAGCACCGGCATGTCGAGCCTGAGTACCGGACTGTCGACTGTGTCGAGCAGCGTCGATTCGCTGAGCACGTCGAGCTCGACTGCAACGAGTTCGCTGTCCACGGCAACGAGTTCGCTTTCGACCGGGCTGTCGTCGCTCAGCACGTCGACTTCGACGGGTCTCAGTTCGTTGAGCACGTCGACTTCGACTGGTTTGTCTACTGCGACGAGCGCAATCAGTTCGCTTTCGACCGGCCTGTCCACGACCGACACCAACGTGTCTTCGTTGTCCACGGCGATCACGAACCTGAAGCCGCAGCATTACGTGAGCATCAACGATGACGGCGTGCAGGGCGGGAACTACAACAACGACGGTGCAACAGGCTTCAATGCCGTCGCTGTTGGCGCGAACGCCACTGCCGGGGGGGCGAATGCTTCGGCCTACGGCGATAAGGCCAATGCTGCCGGAAGCGCGGCAACGGCGCTTGGCTACAACGCCAACGCAACCGGAACGAATACGACCGCTGTTGGCGTGGGTTCGACTGCATCGGGGACGAATGCAACCGCGCTTGGCGCGGGTGCGGTAGCAAGCGCGCCCAATTCCGTTGCACTTGGGACGAATTCGGTCGCAAGCGAGGCGAACACGGTATCGATTGGATCGGAAGGCAACGAACGGCGACTGACGAACGTTGCACCGGGTGTCAATCCGACTGATGGCGTGAACATGTCGCAACTGCAAGGCGTGCAGAACAGCCTGAACAACAGCATCAATACCGTCGCGCGCAAGGCATACGGCGGCATTGCTGCGGCTACGGCTCTCACGATGATTCCGGATGTCGATCAAGGCAAGACGCTGGCGGTCGGAATCGGCGGGGCGGGCTATCAGGGATACGGTGCGACAGCAATCGGCTTTACCGCGCGCATTACCAACAACCTGAAGGTTCGGGGCGGCGTGGGCATCAGCAGTGCCGGGACTTCATACGGTGCGGGTGTGTCGTACCAGTGGTAACGCCTGCTTACGCGTAAAGCGTCCATCTGCGCGGTGACGCGTTCAAACGTGCACGGGATGGATCTCACGAGGTCCGTCCCGCGCAGAAAAAAGCCGATTAAGACGAGGAAAAAATGTCAGCAAAACTTCTGCTTGTTGCTTTCGCAACCGCGTTGCTCGCGGCCTGTTCGACAGCGCAGGGTCCGACCTGGAATGCATATCGGGTCGGCATGCCGAACGGTCAACAGGCGTACCGCGTCGATTGCCACGGGCTTTTTGAAGGGCAAAGCACCTGCTTTGCGCAGGCGAACGAAATCTGCGGCCAGAAGCAGGTGCAGCCTATCGAACAGGTTGCGCCGTTGGGCGACGATCAAAACCCGCGTGACGTGCGCGTATTGACCTTTCAATGCGCCACCCCGACGCAACCTGCGCAGCCTGTCGTAGCGAAGCCTGCACCGGCTCCCGCGCCAGTTGTCGCGCCGGCCGCTCCGCCGAAACGCATCACGCTGGACAGTGACGCGAATTTCGACACCGATAAATCGACGCTGAAAGCTGATGCGCGCGAAAGGCTCAACGTTCTGATCGAAGCTGCAAACGGAACCGTTTTCCGGGCGATCACGATCAACGGATACACCGATTCGACCGGCTCCGTCGAACACAACCAGGCGCTGTCTGAACGGCGGGCGCAGGCGGTGGCGACGTATCTGCGCGAGCACGGTTTGAAGGCGCAGAAATTCGACGTGCGCGGCTACGGAGAAAGCAGTCCGGTTGCGAGCAATGCCACGGTAGAGGGCCGTGCGAAAAACCGACGCGTCGATATCACGCTCGAATAAAAAAGCTGGACGAACAGGTTTCAGCGCGAAGAGACCAACAAACAAAAAAGAGGGAAACGGGAAATGAAAATCGGGATTTCCGTGCTCACGCACGAGGGGCAGAGCATATGGGAAAACGGCTTAGGCCAGAACATCTTTTACTTCGTGCAACTGCTGCGCGGGCTGCCGTTTGTGAAAGAGATCGTGCTGCTGAACTGCGGCGATCAGCCACGCTTGCCGCCAGAAGCTGAAGCCCTCGCCCAGGGTGTGCCGCTCGTCGCGCCGCGCGATCTGGCCGAACTGCCGGACGTGATCGTTGAAATGGGCGGTGGCCTCGATGTCGAATGGCTCGACTACGCGAGGGCACAAGGCAAAAAGGTGGTGTTCTTCTGCTGCGGACAGCCCTATGTGGGCCTGATCGAGCCAAGCGTATTTCAGCGGGACGGCTATTTCTCGCGCGCTACGCGCTGCGATGAAATCTGGGTACTCGGGAAGGATCGCGCGCTGATGCCGATGTTGCGCACGCTGCATCGCTGCCCGGTTTTCGAAGTGCCGTTTCTGTGGGACAGCACATTCATCGAACAGCGAATCGCGGCGGTCGAACAAGTGGGCCTGAAATTCGGCTACCAATCGCGGTCTGCTCTTGGCGAATCGGTGCGTCGTAGTCTGCGGGTGGCCGTATTCGAGCCGAACATTTCAGTCGTCAAATGCTGCGTCATACCGATGCTGATCGGCGAAGCTGCCTTCCGCGCGGAGCCGGATGCCGTCAAATCACTGCACCTGTTGAACAGCGTGCAGATGCGCGACCATCCGTCGTTTTCGTTTCTGCTCGGCTCGATGGATTTGCACCGGCAGGAACGCGTACGGCTCGACGGCCGGCACGACTTTGCGGGCTTTATGAGTCAGCATGCGGATGCCGTGATCGCGCATCATTGGCAGAACGACCAGAACATTCTGTATCTCGATGCGCTGTACGGCGGCTATCCGCTGATCCACAACTCG
Organism: Paraburkholderia sprentiae WSM5005; assembly: GCF_001865575.2. NCBI lineage: Bacteria > Pseudomonadati > Pseudomonadota > Betaproteobacteria > Burkholderiales > Burkholderiaceae > Paraburkholderia > Paraburkholderia sprentiae. Next base: position 3,190,047 of record NZ_CP017561.2, on the reverse strand, counting down.
CCGTGGCTCGAAGGATACGGCTACTACTATCCGGATTCCGACATCGAGACCGGAGCGGCTCAACTCCTTCGCGCCCGCCAGCACGACACGCATCATAAGTATTACTTGCAGCGTACACGTAGCTTCCTCGCTTCGCTGTCACCGCGCGAACCGGCAAACATCTCAGCCTACGCGCGGCGGTTGCTTGCCCTGACCGGCAAAAAGTCGGGGATGGCAGCATGAAAAAGCTGAAAGTCGGCGTGACGATTTATCTGCGCAACGGGCAGCAATCCATTTGGGAAAACGGCATTTTTCAGAACTGCTATTTCCTGGCGATGCTGCTCAAGCACGCACCGAATGTCGAAGCCGCTTATCTGGTCAACGGCGGCGATGGCGATCCGGCAGCGTCGGCGCATTTTCTCGAGTTCGCACCCGTGCCGGTCATCGATCTGGACGCGGCGCGCGAGAAGCTCGATGTGGTAATCGAACTGAGCGCGCAACTCAATCCCGATTGGGCGCGCAGCTTTCGCGAGAAGGGCGGTCATGTCATCGGCATGCGGGTTGCGAATGATTACGTCATCGACATCGAGCGAATGATGTTTGGCTTGCCGCATGGAATGCTCGTGTCGGGCACCCCGTATAGCGCGATCTGGACATTGCCCGCGTTCGAAAAAACCTGTGCGAGCTACTACGAAACCGCACTGCGCGCGCCCGTCAAGGCGATGCAGCACCTGTGGAGTCCGGCGCTCGTCGAGCGTTCAGCAACCGCGGCATTCGGCTACGAGCCGGGTCGATCGCGTTGGCGGCTTGCTGTGCTCGAGCCGAATATCTGCATGGTCAAGACGTCGCATATCCCGATGCTGCTTGCGGATCTCGCGCACCGTCAACAGCCGCATTTCATTGAATACCTGCGGGTGTTCAACACACTGCAACTGAAAAGCGATGCGCAGTTCGTCGGCTTTGCGCGCAGCCTCGATCTGGTCACGCAGGGCCGCGCGACATTCGAGCCGCGTTTGCCCGTCCACGAGATTCTCACGCAGCAGGCCGATGCGATCGTGTCGCACACGTGGGAAAACACGCAGAACTACGTCTATTACGAGGCACTGCATGGTGGCTATCCGCTCGTGCATAACTCGGATCTGCTCGGCGGCTGCGGATACAGATATGCGGATTTCGATTGCGAAGGCGGGGCGTTGGCGCTGCGCGAAGCGTTTGCCCTTCATGACGCCACGCTCGAGGACTATCGCGCGAAAGCGCGCGCCTTTCTGACGACGCTCGATCCACTTGGCCCCGCCAATGTCGAACAGTACAGCGCGGCAATTGCGGCGGTCGTGAGCGGCTGACCGACCTGACCTTATAAAAAATACCGGAGGGAATCCATGAATCGAAAACTACGAATCGGTATCACGATTGGGCTTCACCACGAAGCCGAAAGCTTGTGGGTCAACGGCATCAAGCAGAACGCGCTGTATTTGAGCAAGCTGTTTCAGCATTCGCCGCTGCATCACGAGGTGACGCTCGTCAACACGACGAATGTGGCCGTTACTTCCGCGCTGCCTTGGGATCTGAAACGCTTTCCGACACGTGCGTTCGAGGATGCAAAAGACCGCCTCGATGTGCTGATCGAGCTGGGCGGGCAGATCAGCAACGAGCAGACTGCCTATCTCAAGAGCCGTAACACGAAGATCGTCAGCTATTGCTGCGGGCCTGAATACGTGCAGATGACCGAGGCGATGATTTTTGGTCGGCGTCTGACCGATCACGTCTTCATCAACCAGCACTACGATCAAGTCTGGGTCATTCCCCAGGTGATGGAAACGAGCGCGGGTTTCCTCGGCGTACTGAGGCGTCAGAAAGTCGTCCCTGTGCCTTTCGTGTGGGACCCGATGTGTCTCGCGATGCGCACGAAGGGCATGCCGTTCGCAGGCGAGTACAGGCCACGCAAAGGGCCGGCGCGCATATCGATCATGGAACCGAACATCGACGTGCTGAAGTTCTGTCTGAACCCGCTGCTGATCGCGGAAAGCGCCTATCGGCAGGTCGGCGAGAAACTCGGCTACGTGCATGTGACGAACGCTGAACACCTTGCGCGCACCTGTCCGGAATTTGTCGGCATCGCACATTACCTGGACCTGGTGCGCGATAGCAAGGTCAGCTTCGTTGGCCGTCACGACACGCCGCAGTTTCTCGCCGAACACACGGACGTCGTTGTCTCGCATCAATGGGGCCTCGCGCTCAACTATTTCTATTTCGACGCCTGCTGGAACGGCTATGCGCTCGTGCACAACGCGCATCTGTGCAAGGACGTCGGCTACTACTACCCGCAAAGCGATCTGGATGCAGGCACGCAGAAGCTCGTGCACGCGATTGAAAACCATAACGGCGACTGGGAAAGCTACCGCGTGCGTCAGCGCGCAGCGATCAAGCCTTTTCTCGCGACGCACGAACCGCTTATTGCCCGTTACGACGAATTGCTCGCGGCGCTCGTCGCGGCCTAACCAACAAACGAACCACACACATGAGGAAAACACACATGCAAAACGTACGTATCTCACGCGTGACGGGCTTCACGTTTCTGGCGATGGTCGCAGCTGCACTGCATATGCCGGTGGCGCTCGCCGTTAAGCCGTCGGTGCCGGCGGCTCTGCCGGACACTGACGATGTCGTGGCGTCTGTGAATGGCGTGGCCGTGCATCGTGCCGAACTGTACGAAGCCATGATCGGCCGTCAGGAATCGGCGCGGCCGGAAATTTTGCAGGGACTCGTCGCGCGCGAATTGCTTCGTCAGGCCGCGGAGCGTGAAGGCCTGGGCAACACCGAATCGGTTCGCGCCGCGATGCAAAAAGCGAAAGTGGATACCGAAAATCGCCTTTACGTTGCGCGGCACCTATCCGCTGAAGCGGTCACGGATGCGCAAGTGCGCGAACGCTACGACGCAATCGTCAGCGAGCTTGGCCCGTACCAGTATCAGGTCAGCCAGATGACTTTTGCGGACGAGCCGACAGCACGATTTGCGCTGATGCTGCTCCAGAATGGCGAGTCGTTCGCCCAGGTCGCGGCACGTGCGCAGACGAGCGCGGCGCAAACATCCTGGGTCAGTTTCAAGACTCCCATCACAGACGGCCATACGCAGGGGGTGCCGGTCCCGCTGGCGCACGTTATCACGACGCTGAAAACCGGTGAAATCACGCGCGCGCCGGTTCGTGTCGGCGACAGCTACATGGTTGCGCGGCTCGACGATCGACGCGATACGGTGATTCCGACTTACGACGAAGCACGTGAGTCGATGCGCAGAACGATGCAAGGCAAAAAGAACGATGACGCTTTCGCCGGATTGGTCAGTCGGCTAGCCGAAAAAGCGGTCATCCGTCCGCAACAAGCGTTCCGGAGCGCGTCGCAATGAAATGGCTCGCAGAAGTAGAAATGCAAATCACCCGCAGCGATCTTATCGGCGCGTCACGGTTGCTCGACACCCATCGCGCGATGGAATCGGCAGAACCGCGTGTGCTCGTCGCATGCAGCCGTTTGCTGATCCTGCGCGCTCGACTCGTCGAAGCACAGGGCTTGCTCGAAAAGGCACTGAGCGTCGAACCCGCAAATGTGGATGCGCTTGTCGAGCGCGCACGTCTTGCGGTTCGGCTCGGTGACGATGCCGGCGCACAGGATTGGTTCCGTCGCGCGTGGACGACAGGGGCACGCGGTGACGGCTGGCTGATCGACTGGTTTGATTCGGCCTCGCGCCTGGGGCGCACGAACGACGCGGCAGAAGTCGCCGTCATCCTTTGTCGGAATTTTGCGGCGGACGCAGGAAACTGGTTCCGGCTTGGGCTCGCGCATCAGCAGGAACGTCGCCATGCGCAGGCGCTCGATGCATATCAGCACGCGGCGAACCTAAATCCGCACTTGCCGATGCTGCGCAATAACATGGGCGCTGCACACCTCGAATTGAACCGGTTCGAAGAGGCGCGCGAACTGTTCGAGGCAACGATTGCCGACGATCCGGACCACGCCCTGGCCTGGACCAATCTTGCATCTGTGCTGCTCAAAACGCGCAAGATCAATGACAGTCTTGTCGCGGCCGAACGGGCATGCGCGCTTGCGCCGAATTACATCAGCGCATTGCAGACGTACTCGTATGTGCTGCGTGAATTCCAACAGTTTCCGACTGCGCTGCAGATTGCGCAGCGCGCGTTGAGCCTGCAGCCCGACAATGCTTCGATTGTGTGGACTGTCGCGATGCTGCAATTACTGCTCGGCGACTACGAAAATGGTTGGCGAAATCATGAGGCGCGTTGGAGCGGTTCGCCCGAGTTGCGCGATGTCGTGCCGAATATTCCGGCGCCTCGTTGGAACGGCGAATCGCTCGGCGGTAAAACACTTTTTGTGTGGGGCGAGCAGGGGCACGGCGATGCGTTGCAGTTCGTGCGTTTCGTGCCTGCTGTCGCTGAGTACGTGAAGCAGCAGGGTGGAAAGCTGGTCTATTGCTGTTTCAGCAGCCTGCAAACGCTTTTCGCACGCAGCTTGGGCGACGCGGTACAGACGATTGTTCCTCACGATCTGCGCCCGCTGCCGGCGTTCGATTTTCATTTGCCTATAGCCAGTCTGCCTTTGGTGCTCGGTGTCACGCTCAAAGATTTGCCCGGTCAACCGTACCTGAAGGCCGACCCGAAAAAAGTTCAGCGCCCAACGCTGCCCGGCTTGTCGCGCGATAGAAAGCTGCGCGTGGGCATCGCATGGAGCGGCAGCAAAACGCATCAGCGCAACGGCCTGCGTTCGGTCGATCCGATGGATTACGCCCGCGCGTTCGCAGGCATCGGAAATGTGACCTTTGTGAATTTGCAGATGGATGCGCAGGCCGAGGTGCAGCGTTTGCGGGATTCCGGCCTCGCTGTCGTTGATCCGACTCCGGAATTCTCGTCATTCGATGACACCGCGGCGGTCGTCAGCGGCCTCGATCTCGTCATGACAGTGTGCACCTCGATTGCGCATCTGGCGGGCGGTCTGGGCGTGCCTACGTGGGTCCAGCTCGACGTCAATCCGCACTGGATATGGATGACGGAACGCACTGACAGTCCGTGGTATCCGCAAACGCGGCTTTACCGGCAATCCACGTACGGCGATTGGGCACCGGTATTCGAAGCGCTCGCGCGCGATCTCGCCGTGCTTGCGTTCAATCACCAAACGCAGGTTGAGCAGACGGAAAATGCAATGGGGAGCCTTCATTGAAACGGATAAATCTTTCGCAAGCGTTGAGCACCTGTGCTGACGATATTGTTCGTCAAAAGATCGCGCTGAAAGTCGGATTGCCTGCGGCTGCCATCGGGGACGTTTTCAGCCGCGCCGGCTCGATGCTGATTGCCGCGCTCGCGGCGCGCGCATCGCAAGGGCGTGAGGATACCGTGATGGTATTCGGCGCGTTGATGTCACGGGATATCAACCCGCGCATTGGCGACGAGTGCGCAAAACGGGTCGATACGACCGGTCAGTTGAAGGAGCTCGAACACGCGGGCTTTGCGCTCGTCGCTCGTGCGACCGGCAAAGATGCCGCCGTCCTGAGCGATCGCGTTTCGGCGCAAATCGGCGTGCCGGCACAGGCTACGTGCGCACTGACGTGCATTTGCGCCGCGATTCTCGGTGGCTTGATCAAGCACCATGTGCTGATCGAGCAGGGCGATATTTCCGAATTGCCGGGGCTATTCGCGTCGCAGCTTGCGACGATCGGCGACCATCTGAACGAAGCTTCGATAGATGCGCTCGGCTATCCGCAACCAAACGTGAACGCCTTTCTCGATACTCTTTCGGTACGGCTCGCGGCTGTGGCCGCGGATTTCGAGCCGCAACGGCCACGCGTCGATAGTGAAGCAAAACCCGCGCAACTGCCGCAAATTCCGGTGCACTCGCGCTATGAAATCGGCAAGGTATTCGCGCACGATATTCGCTTCACGAGCACGATCAAATCACCTTCGCCTGTCGCCATGCTAGCGTCGGCCAAACACGACAAACCGCGACCACGACGCATGGGAAAAGTGTTCGCGCTGACTACCGCGTCGGTGCTGATCGCCGCTTTCGTGTGGGCAAAACTCTATCACTGGCCGGAAGTGGTTTCGTTCGTGACTCAGCTAGCGGATTCGTCGGCGCACGGCAATACAACCGCGTCTGGTTCCGTCTCCTCGCCTATGCGCGTTGTCAGCAGTAAATGACCTGTTTGTCCCTCCTGTCCCGGCATCCCTCGTAAAGCCGGGGCATTTCAAGTCGGCGAGGTCTTTTCGCCTCGCCGGCTCTTTTTCCGATTAGTAGTGGTCGCAAATGCGGTGCTCGTCATGCATCACCCGAACCCAAGCTTCACGCAGCTTCACTCCTGAAAAATTCCGCAATTGAGGGCACATGAGAAAAATCGAGTATCAAACTGATGTGCGGGCCGCAGAAAACGTTGCGGGGACCATCGTTAAATCCGTGGATTCGGTAGGCCGACCGGCTGCTGTGTGGATTGAACGCAACGAAATCGTTTCCGTCGCGGGCTTGCTGTCCGCCCAGGACATCGCCGGAGTCTTGCAGCGCGCAAGACTTATCTTTGCCGAAGTGCCCGGCGGGCATTTCCTGATCATCAACCCCGCGAAATTGGACCGGGTACCCACGTTGCACCTGACACCGACGACGTCGCGGCGCAGCGAGCCATCGCATCGGATTTTCAGGCCAGGCGACGCACCGACAGGCGGTGTCTGAGCGTGGAACGAATTGCGTTTTGCAACGTGACGAGGCAGACCAAAAGGCGCCTCGATAAATCGCGCGGCATTTTCGACGCAAAGCGCTTGGCGCTGCGGCCAGTGCGTCGGTCGCAGCGCTCGCGTGACGCGAGTCGGCGCGACGCTGTTCCTGCTCCCAAATGGAAGGCCAGCGAAATTCGCAATGAGCACATGCAATGCAGCAGACGCCGGCACGCTGTTTTTTATTGGTTTGAACAGATTTCGGATTGGCTCGGCGACATGCAACCGGTCGAGCAGCACAAGACGTGGAGCGAGTTCACGCTGACGAAGATCAATCCCGCTGTCGTGTTCCGCGTCAACGCGAAGTCGATCATCGTCACTGTGCATCACGGCGCGAAGTGTTGCGATTCGTTGGTCGAGATCGGCTGCAACCCGCAGAAAGCACCGGGCGGCTGGTTTGATGCGCTGAATTTGCCGGAGCGGCTGGTTATTTATCCGGACCTCGATACGCTCTGGCAGTGTCAAGTGTTCAACCGGTTTCACGCGTGGATGCGCGAACGCTTCTGGCCATCTGACACAGTGATTTTGTACGGTCTGCCGGATTTGAAGCGCACCACCTGGGCGAAGCTGATGCCCGATTCGGCGCCTGTGGGATTGTTCGAAATTGAGCGGTTTCCTATCAGGTTGTCGTATTCCGAATGGTTGGACGAGGGGAGCGTCGACCACGCTGGTTGGCAAAGATGAAAACCGAATGGCGAGCAGCCGGCGAAAGCCGTTTCGATTTTTCAATTCTTGACAGTAGTCATATGGCAAATGCCGTAGCGTCGCTCGGGTGAGCACTGACGGCACAGTTTTGACGAAATGGGCTTGACGAGCGGGCCGTAGCAACCCTGCTACGGATTTTTCATTGCTGTTTAGTGGAGGTAGGTAGTTTGAAATCGTTAAGAAAATCCGGCGTGCTGTGGTTCGTCGCCGCGACGGCAGCACTCGGCGGTTGCGCCACCGAATCATCGCAGTCGTTGCCGGTTCCGATTATCAGCAGCGCGCAAACGCCATACGCGGGTAAGCCCGTGGAGATCGCGGTCGGCAAATTCGATAACCGGTCGAGCTATATGCGCGGGCTCTTTTCCGACGGCGTCGACCGTCTGGGTAGCCAGGCGAAAACCGTCCTGATTACCCGCCTGCAACAAAGTCGCCGTTTCAATGTGCTGGATCGCGACAACCTGGATGAAATCAAGCAGGAAGCCGGTTTCATGAAAAAAGGCCAGGCGCTCAAGGGTGCGAATTTCGTCATCACGGGCGACGTAACGGAATTCGGTCGCAAGGAAGTCGGCGATCAACAGCTGTTCGGCATTTTGGGGCGCGGCAAAAGCCAGGTTGCGTACGCGAAAGTGAGTCTGAATGTTGTCGACACCACGACTTCCGAGGTCGTGCTGTCGAGCCAGGGGGCGGGCGAGTACAGCCTGTCGAACCGGGAAATCATCGGGTTCGGCGGAACAGCGAGTTACGACTCGACGCTCAACGGCAAGGTGCTCGATCTTGCGATGCAGGAAGCGGTCAATCATCTCGTTGAACAGGTTGACGCCGGTGCGCTGAACGCGGCCAGATAAACGAAGCCCCACACAGCACGTTCGAAACGATGAAGAATCCAATCATGAAGGGCATGTCGCTTGCCGCGCTTGGCGCGATCCTGACGGGCTGCGCGACGCCGCCGACTCCACCGCTCTATCAATGGGACGGCTATCAGCCGCAGGTCTATGAATATCTGAAAGGGCAGACAAGCCCGCAGCAGCAGATAGACGCGCTAGAGAAATCCTTGCAGCAAATCAGCGCGAAGGGCAAGACGCCGCCGCCCGGTTTTCACGCGCAGCTTGGGATGCTGTACGCGAGCGTGGGCAACGATCAGCAGGCACAGCAGGAATTGCAGGCCGAAAAGCAACTGTTTCCGGAATCGTCCGCCTATATGGATTTCCTGCTGAAGAAATCCAAGCAACCGTAAGAGCCCTGCCATGTTCAAATCTATGTCTCTGAAGCTGTTTTTCGCAGCGTCGGCGTTGAGTCTGCTTGCCGCATGCGCGGGACCGGCGAAGCAAGTCGATTACACGGCGTTCAAAAAGAGCCAGCCGCGCTCGATTCTCGTTCTGCCGCCAGTGAATGAAACAACGGACGTGAACGCAACGGCTAGCATGCTGTCGCAAATGACGTTGCCGCTTGCTGAAGCAGGTTACTACGTGATACCCGTAGCGCTAGTCGAAGAAACGTTTAAGCAGAACGGCCTGACTACGCCGGCTGATATCGCGCAGGTGGCTCCGGACAAACTTCGTACGATCTTCGGCGCCGATGCCGTGTTGTATACGAAAGTCACGCAATACGGCTCGGTCTATCAAGTGGTGGACAGCACGACCGTCGTAGCCGCTTCAGCGAAACTCGTGGACCTGAAAACCGGCGACGTGCTCTGGCAGGGCAGCGGTCGGGCGACCGGCAAGGAAGTCGGTATGAACGTCAACGTGGGTTTTGGATTGGTCGGCGCGCTCGTGCAAGCGGCTGTCAAGCAGGTTGCTCATACATTGTCCGATGAGGGGCACGACGTAGCCGGCCTCACGAGCGCGCGGCTCCTTTCTGCCGGACCGCCGAACGGACTGCTGTACGGTCCACATTCGCCGAAATACAAAGCTGACTAGCTAGCTGCAATGGCCGGCTTGGAGATTGCCGGCCCGATTTGCTGTCGCGCGGCGACGGCGCAGAAAGAAGACGAGAGGGCGCATGATTCCATGCTTGCGCTGCGCTTCGAATAAAAAGCACCGATGGAGAATAACGAACTCCATCGGCGTAAAAGGCCTTGGCATTCTGAGATTGGGGGTAGCGTGCCAAGGCCCTGAGAAAAGACTAATGCACCGTTGGATTTTCTGGTTTATCGCGGACGAAAGCGGCTTCCTGTCGAGTCAGGACGCGGTTCATATAACTGGGGTCAATCGGGTCGGGCGGAAGCTCGTACGCGACTATCGCGCAACGCGCGATTTCCTGGTTCGAATTGTTCGCGAGGTCCCACGCTTTTCGGATAGCGCCCACCGGCGAATTCGATTCGATGATTGCGAAAGCGAGGAATCGAACATCCTCGGATTCATCGCAAAACGATAGCCAGAAAAGCGACATGCATTCCTCGTGGTTGAAACGTTCTTCGGACGCTTCGTAGCGTTCGCCACGCAGGCGCAACGTTTCGTAGCTGCTACCGCGTGCGCACCACTTTTTGACAAAAGTTGCCTACACTGGGTGTAGGATCCGTTACCACGGGATGTTACCCCCAGAGGCCGGTCAAGTCACTATTCCAGGTCGAATTTTTAGAATTTTTCGACACGGAGTGTGGAATGGGGCAGCGCACGGACATGTCGCCGCAGGAAGCGGCGTTCGCCAAACGGATAGGCGCAACGCTGGCGCGAGCACGGCTGGAAGTAGAAATGACGCAGGAACAGGTTTCGGAGTCGCTGGGCGTCAACACCGAAAGCATCAGCCGGTGGGAGCGCGGCTATACCTGTGCGCCGCTGTACCGGGTATTCGAGCTGGCAGCGCTGTACGGCGTGACGCCTGAAACGCTGATCGCAGGCGGGGCGGGGCGTTCGCTCGATCCTGCCAACGACATCAGTGCGTTAATCGGCGGGCTGTCGCATGACGACAAGGAGTTCGTTCGCGAATGGGTTGCCGCAATGTGCATACGGCTGAAGAAGCAGGCGGAGAGAAAGGGCTGAAGCCGCGGCATGCAATAAAAACGCGCGGCCCCGAAGGCTTGCGCGTTGCTGAAAGCCCGCCATACGCGAGTACGTTCCGTGCGGCGACAGCCAGTTTCAGTTGCGGATAGCGGCCCACTGCTTCGAGCATCGAAGCCGTCCGCTCAGAAGTCGCTATCGAGGCCGTCCTGGACCTGCTCGGCGGCGCGCATCACCGCCCGTGCCTTGTTCTCGGTTTCCTGCCATTCGGATTCGGGCACCGAATCGGCGACCACGCCCGCGGCGGCCTGCACATACAAGTTGCCGTTGGCGATCACGCCGGTGCGGATCGTGATGGCCAGATCCATCTCGCCGGTGAACGACAGATAGCCGACTGCCCCGCCATACAGGCCGCGCTTGACGGGCTCTAGCTCGTCGATCAGCTCCATCGCGCGGACCTTCGGCGCGCCCGACAGCGTGCCGGCCGGGAAGGTGGCGCGCAGCACGTCGAAATTGGTCATGCCGTCTTTGAGCTTGCTTTCGACGGAGCTGACGATGTGCTGCACGTGCGAGTACTTCTCGATCACCATCTTGTCGGTCACGACCACCGAGCCGATCTGCGCGATGCGGCCGACGTCGTTGCGCGCGAGATCGATCAGCATCACGTGCTCGGCGATTTCCTTCGGATCGTTCAGCAGTTCGGTCGCGAGCGCGGCGTCGCGCTCGGGCGTATTGCCGCGCGGTCGCGTGCCGGCCAGCGGGCGGATCGTGACGACACGGTCCTCGCCGCGCTTTTCCTGGCGCACCAGAATTTCCGGCGACGCGCCGACCACATGGAAGTCGCCGAAGTTGTAGTAGTACATATACGGCGACGGATTCAGCGAGCGCAGCGCGCGATACAGCGACAGCGGATTGTCGCGGTAGGGCTTGGTCAGGCGCTGACCGACCTGCACCTGCATCAGTTCGCCTGCGGCGATGTATTCCTTCGCCTTGCGCACGGCGGTCAGGTAATCGTCTTTCGCGAATTCGCGGTAGATCTCGGTGCGCACGCTGGCCGAAACGACGGGCGGCTCCACGGTGACGCGCAGCCGCTGGCGCAGTTCGCGCAGACGCTGCTTCGCTTTCGTGTAGGCCTCGGTCTGGGTCGGGTCGGCGTAGACCACCAGATAGAGCTTGCCAGCGAGGTTGTCGATGACGGCGACTTCCTCGGTCAGCAGCAACTGGATGTCGGGCAGATTGAGATCGTCTTTCGGCGCGCTGTGCGCGAGCTTCTTTTCGATGTAGCGCACCGCGTCATAGCCGAAGTAGCCGGCGAGACCGCCCGTGAAGCGCGGCAGCCCCGGGCGTTGCGCGACCTTGAAACGCGCCTGGAACTGCTGAATGAACGCGAGTGGGTCGCCGTCGTGAGTTTCGACGACCTTGCCGTCGCGCACCACTTCCGACACGCCGTTGCGCGTGCGCACGAGCGTGCGCGCCGGTAAGCCGATGAACGAGTAGCGCCCGAAGCGTTCGCCGCCGACCACCGACTCGAGCAGGAACGAATTTGCGCCGTTGCGCTCGGTCTGCGCGAGCTTCAGGTAGAGCGACAGCGGCGTCTCGAGGTCGGCGAGCGCTTCGGCGATCAGCGGGATGCGGTTGAAACCCTCGTTGGCGAGGGACTGGAATTCGAGTTCGGTCATGTTCCGATCCTGTACGGTGGTCCGGCGGCAGCAAGCGTCGGGCAAAGCGGGGCTGAGCGCCTCCGGTCGGGGCGCGGGTCGACATTCTCGACACGACGAAACCGACCGGCGCGGGTCTTCCATCGGCGCGTGCGAGCGGTGCCGGTGAGCAACGGTATCTTGCGGATACGCGCAGGCCCCGATCAGCCGATGCAGCAGCGCAAAAACAGAACGATGGAAAAAGCGCGTAAGCGCAGCGAAGTAAAAAACGGTTGCCGAAGGTGACCTTCAGCGTACCTCAGGCGAGGTTAGCGCGACCAGCGACGCCAGGGCCAAGCTCCCCGGTCGATGCAAATCAGACTCCGTTTTTTATTCAGAAACATGAGGATGAAGGACTGTTAAGTCGTGGATTGGTGTGCTGCGATCGCCTTGGCGGCGTCGAGCAGCGAGGCAACTATACCATCGGATTTTATCGTTTGTATAGCTTGGCCGTGGTTGTATCCGTAGGGCACGGTAAGCGTCGCCATGCCGGCCGCGCGGCCCGCCAACGCGTCGTTTTCGGAGTCGCCGATCGCGACCGTGGCACGCGGCTCGACACCGAGTTGCGCGGCGGCGGTCAACATCGGCAGCGGGTCGGGCTTCTTTTTCGCGAGACTGTCGCCGCCGACCACGACACTGAAATACGGGGCAAGCCGGTACTGCCGCAGCAATTCGAGCGCAAAGCGGTGCGGCTTGTTGGTCACGCAAGCCAGCTTCAGGCCCGCGTCGCGCAGTGCGCGCAGACCGGCTTCGACGTCCGGATAAAGCCGCGTGTGCACGCCGTTGATTTTCGCGTACTCGGCTTGATAGAGCGCGAGTGCTTCGTCGAAACGCTGTTGCGCGTACTCGGCTTCGAAGCGCGGCGCGAGCACGCTGCGGATCAGATGCTCCGAACCTTTGCCGACGTAGCCGACCACTTCCTCGCGCGTCGTTTCTTCGGCGTCGAGCTGAGCGAGCATGCCGTTCAGGCCGGCGGTGAAGTCGTCGGCGGTGTCGATCATCGTGCCGTCGAGGTCGATGATCGCGGCTTCGACGCGTGGGCCAATGAAGGCCGGGGCGGGGTACGGAGCCGTCATCGTCGGATTAGCGCTGGACGGTGGCGAGGGCGGCGCGCATCTTGTCGATCACGACCTTGTGATCGGGCTGACCGAAGATCGCCGAGCCGGCCACGAACGTGTCGGCGCCGGCCGCCGCGATTTCCGCGATGTTGTCGACCTTCACCCCGCCGTCCACTTCGAGGTGGATGTCGCGGCCGGTGCGCTCGTTGTACGCGTCGATGCGCTTGCGTGCTTCGCGCAGCTTGTTGAGCGCCTCGGGGATGAACGACTGGCCGCCGAAGCCCGGGTTCACCGACATGATCAGCACGAGGTCGACCTTGTCCATCACGTGATCGAGATAGTTCAGCGACGTCGCCGGATTGAACACGAGGCCGGCTTTGCAGCCGTGCTCGCGGATCAGCGACAGCGTCCGGTCGATGTGATCCGACGCTTCCGGATGAAAGCTGATCACATTCGCGCCGGCTTTCGCGAAGTCCGGCACGATGCGGTCGACGGGACGCACCATCAGATGCACGTCGATCGGCACGTCCACGTGCGGGCGGATCGCTTCGCAAACGAGCGGGCCGATGGTCAGGTTCGGCACATAGTGGTTGTCCATCACGTCGAAATGGATCCAGTCGGCGCCGGCGGCGACGACGTTGCGGACCTCTTCGCCCAGACGGGCGAAATCGGCGGAAAGAATGCTGGGGGCGATGCGAAATTGCGTCATGACGGGGGCGGAGGCAAGCGGGAAAGCGCTATTTTACCGGTTTTGCGCGTGCGGACCGGACGGGCGGGCCGCGGTTGGCGTGGCCGAATTCGCGCGATCAAACGTCGCAAAACGCCAGCGCACAAGCGGCTCGGAGAAGCGGCGCGGCAAAGCAGCCGTGTCCGAACGTCTTAGACATGCCTAGCCGAAACGCGTGTCCGGTTGCGGCCATGCCGCGCATCAAGGAGAATGCCACTCCATGAGCGCCGCATCGCCGCAGCACCCGCAGGCCAGTGGCGTTCGGGCCTTCCACGATTTTTCACAGCCGTTTGATCAGACCGGAATCAGGATGAGCCAGTATGAATTCAGCGTCTCGGCGCAGGTGCGATACCTGCCCGACGAATCGGACCCGGAGCGTCGCCAGTATGCGTTTGCCTACACGCTGACCATCCGTAACACCGGCCAGGTGCCCGCCCAGTTGATCGCGCGTCACTGGATCATCACCGACAGCGACAACGCCGTGCAGGAAGTCAAAGGCCTGGGCGTGGTCGGTCATCAGCCGCTGCTCAAACCGGGCGAGCATTTCGAATACACGAGTTGGGCAGTGATCGCGACGCCGGTCGGCACGATGCGCGGCGATTACTTCTGCGTGGCGGAGGATGGCGAGCGCTTCGAGGCGCCGGTGCCGGAGTTCGTGTTGCGCATGCCGCGGACGTTGCATTGAACCGGCGGGATGCTGCGCGGTCTTTAATGAGTTCGTATGGGCGCGCGGCGCCAGTGGGCGGTTGACTGGGTGGTTGGATGAGCGCTCGGGCGAGCGCTTGATGCACGGTGGGATGCGCGGTTGCGTGTGCGGCTCGCAAGCCAGAGTCACTGCGGCCTTTGCCGTTGGGACCGTTCCGCCGAGTTGGCGCGCGCGGCTTTTTTTTTGCCGGACGACGTCCATACAACGATAAAGACGAGCAGGAACAGCGCGAGCAGCGATTCCAGCGCGAAGATGAGCATCGGGTATTCGTCGAACAGATCAGACATGGCGGTTTCCATCAAGAACGAACATTGTATGCGTTTTGTCGGCCGGGCCGGCGCCTGGCTCGGTGCATTGACGGTTGCGGTATTGCTTGCGTCCTGCGGTGGCGGCGGCGCAATCCGGCCTTCACCGCCGAGCGGCGCGGCGATCATCCCAAGCCAGATCGCCTCGGCGCGCTTGACCGCGGTTGCGTGGCAGCAGGTGCCTGGCTGGCAGGACGACTCGCTGATCGGCGCGACGGCCGCGTTGCGGCAAAACTGCGCGAGGCTCGCGCGTCAGCCAAGCTGGTCGCGCGCATGCGCGGCGGCTGCGCAAATCGACGATCTTGACGTCACCAGCGCGCGCGCTTTCTTCGAAGCCTACTTCACGCCGTTCCAACTCGCGAATAGCGACGGCACACTCGACGGTCTGGTCACCGGTTACTATGAGCCGCTGCTGCGGGGATCGCGCACGCGGCATGGCGTGTATCAGACCGCGCTGTACCGTTGGCCCGCCGGCTATCGGGCGGGGGCGCCGTTGCCGGCGCGCGCGCAGCTCGAACGCTCGGGCGCGCTCAGCGGCAACGAGCTCGTCTGGGTCGACGATCCGATCGAGGCGTTCTTCCTGCAGGTGCAAGGCTCCGGGCGCATCGTGATGGAAGATGGCAGCGTGATGCGGCTCGGTTTTGGCGGCACGAACAATCAGCCGTACAAGTCGATCGGGCGCTGGCTGCTCGATCATGGCGAGATCACGCCCGCGCAAGCGACGATGCAGGGCATCAAGGCATGGGCACGCGCCAATCCGACCCGCGTCGATGGTCTGCTCGACACCAATCCTCGTTTCGTGTTTTTCCGCGAGATGCCGTCGGCCGAAAGTATGCCGGGCGGTGGCGCGGACGGTCCGATCGGCGCGCTCGGCGTGCCGTTGACGCCGGAACGCTCGATCGCGGTCGACCCGAGCGCGATTCCGCTCGGCACGCCGGTGTTCCTGCAGACCACACGGCCGCTGACGAACTCGCCGATGAACCGCCTCGTGTTCGCACAGGACACAGGAACGGCTATCAAGGGCGGTGTGCGCGCCGACTACTTCTGGGGCCTCGGCGACGATGCCGGCGACCTGGCTGGCAAGATGAAGCAGGGCGGCCGGATGTGGTTGCTGCTACCGAATTCGTGACGCCGTTTTTTGTTGGACTCTTACACTGCAAGTTGCAGGGTGGGCGTCACCCGGGTCAGAGCCCCGACTTGCGCTTGTCCACCACGCGTCGCGCCTTGCCCACCGAGCGCTCGATTCCATTCACCGCCAGCACGTTCACCACCGCGCTCACGCCAATCAGCGCCTTGATGTCATAAGCCAGCGCGTTTTTCGCGGCGGTTAGCGCCGAAGTATCCGGCGCGCTTTCGGGGCACGGTTCGACGTTCAGCGTCAACACGTCGAGCGGCCCTTCCTTCGTCAGCACGATCTGATAGTGCGGTGCGAGCGCGCGCTGCTTGAGCAGCAGTTCTTCGATCTGCGTCGGAAACACATTGACGCCGCGGACGATCATCATGTCGTCCGAGCGGCCCGTGATCTTTTCCATCCGACGCATCGTGCGGGCGCTGCCCGGCAGCAGGCGCGTGAGATCGCGCGTGCGGTAGCGGATGATCGGCAGCGCTTCTTTCGTGAGCGACGTGAACACGAGTTCGCCGAGTTCGCCATCGGGCAACACCTCGCCCGTTTCGGGGTCGATGATCTCGGGATAGAAATGATCTTCCCAGATCGTCGGGCCGTCTTTGGTTTCGACGCACTCCGAGGCAACGCCCGGGCCCATCACTTCGGAGAGACCGTAGATGTCGACCGCATCGATGCCCATGCGTTTCTCGATTGCCGTGCGCATGTCGTTGGTCCACGGCTCAGCGCCGAAGATGCCGATGCGCAATGAGCAACTGGCCGGGTCGATGCCTTGGCGTTCGAGTTCGTCGGCGATCGACAGCATGTAGCTCGGCGTCACCATGATGATGTCCGGCCGGAAATCCTGGATCAGTTGCACCTGCCTCTCGGTCTGGCCACCGCCAAACGGAATGACGGTGAGCCCCGCGCGCTCGGCGCCGTAATGCGCGCCGAGGCCGCCGGTGAAGAGGCCGTAGCCGTAGCTCACGTGCACCTTGTCGCCGCGCTTCGCGCCGGCGGCGCGCACGGAGCGCGCGACGAGATTCGCCCACGTGTCGATGTCGCGCGCCGTATAGCCGACGACGGTCGGCTTGCCGGTCGTCCCAGACGACGCGTGGATGCGCGAAATCTGCTCCTGCGGCACGGCGAACATCCCGAACGGATAGTTGTCGCGCAAATCCTTCTTCGTCGTGAACGGAAAACGCGCGAGGTCCGCAAGCGACTTGACATCTCCCGGATGAACGCCGGCTTCGTCGAACTTGCGTCGATACACCGGCGAATTTTCATACGCGTGGTTCAGCGACCATGTGAGCCGTTCAAGTTGGAGCGCGGCGAGCTCGTCGCTGCTGGCGGTCTCGATTGGATCGAGCGGAAGGGCGGTGCTCATCGAATGTCTCCTTGCTGCCTCGGTATCTGAGTCTGATATGTGACGCATTGGTGCCAGAAAACCACGCGGACGGTTGTGCGCGAGGGTGCCTCCGGTTTGCCGCCGCAAACTGTTAGTCGCCGGTGCGAACCAGTTTGCCCTTGATCTGCGCCGACTTGCCGCGAAACATCGCGACGGTGTCACCGGCTCGATTCGTCACGCGGATATCGTAGATGCCTGTGCGCCCGCTCAACGTCTGTTCGACCGCTTCGGCGCTCAGCATGTCGCCGCCGTAGACCGGCCGGAGATACTCGATCGAGCAGCCGGCCGCGACCGTGTTGATGTTGTAGGTGTTGCAGGCGAACGCGAAGGTCGAATCGGCGAGCGTGAAGATCAGGCCGCCGTGGCAGATCCGATGGCCGTTCAGGAAGTCGTCGCGCACCGCCATGCGCAGCCGCGCATAGCCGGGACGTACTTCGAGAATTTCGAGCCCGAGCGCTCGACTGCAGGCATCGTTTTCGTACATCGCGGCGGCCGTCGCGCGGGCGAGTTCGTCGGGCGTCATCTGGTCGGGACGGGTAGTTTGCGTGGACATTTCAGCGCCCTTCGAAGCGCGGTGCGCGTTTTTCGATAAATGCCTGAACGCCTTCCGCGTAATCGTGCGAGGCGCCGAGTTCTCGCTGTAGATCGCGCTCGAGATCGAGTTGCTGGGCGAGCGTTTGCGTCGTGCCCGCACGCATCGCCTGCTTGATGGCGGCGATCGCGCGCGTTGGTTGCTGCGCGAGCTGCGTCGCGAGTCTGGCTGCGGCCGGAGCGACTTCGGCGTCTTCGAGCACTTGCCAGATCAAACCCCAGCTTTCGGCTTTGTCGGCGCTGAGCTTATCGCCGGTGATCGCGAGTCCGAGCGCGCGTGCCATGCCGACGCGCTGCGGCAGAAACCAGGTGCCGCCCGAATCCGGCACGAGGCCGATCTTCACGAACGCCTGAATGAAACTGGCGGATCGCGCCGCGAGCACGAGGTCGCACGCCAACGCGAGATTGGCGCCCGCGCCGGCGGCCGTGCCGTTGACTGCGGCGATTACCGGAAACGCCAGCGCCTGCAGACGGCGGATCAACGGATTGAAGTATTCATCGATCACGGCGCCCAGATCGGTCATGGCGCCGGGCGTGAAATCCAGGTCGCCCAGATCCTGGCCGGCGCAGAAGCCGCGGCCCGCGCCGGTGAGCACGAGCGCACGCGTGCCGGACGTTTCGACCTGATCGAGCGCCGCACCGAGTTCCTGATGCATCGCGCGCGTGAAGCTGTTGAGCTTATCCGGCCGGTTTAGCGTGATGGTGGCGACGTGGCTCGATGAGTCGATGTCCAGCCGGATGGCTTCATATGACATGGGGTGTCTCCTCAAAGTCTCGTTGACCGACGGGCAGGGTGGCTCGACTACCGACGGCGTGAGTTGCCGGTTCGATGTTTGATGTTAGTGACATCGCACGACCCGGTCCATCCGCCGAAAGGCATAGGACGAAGTCGTGCTTTGTGCGGACGCTGTTTCCTATGCCATTCAGCCGGCTATTGCCGGGGCCGTTTTCGGTTCAACATGAACGCGGCTTTGAACGACGCGGAAGCGGTTGGCGACGAAAGCGGCATCGGCCAGCGCGGCATTGGCGGCCGGGTTGGCGCCGGTGCCGTGAAAGTCCGAAAAGGCCGCGGACTGGTTGACGAACACGCCGCCGGTCAGGTTGATCGATAGCGCGACGCCGCCGCGAATCGAAGCTTCGTGCGCGGCGTCGAGCACCGCGTCGTCCGTGCTGTAGACCGATAGCGTCAGCGCGCCGTGCTCGGTGGCGATGTCGCCCGCCAGCTCGAGCGACTGCGCGGTCGAGTCTGTCGCGATGACGAACGAGATCGGCCCGAACCATTCTCTCGTGAACTGGGTGCGGTCGGTCGCGGCGTCGAGTTGCAATACGAGCGGTGTGCGCACGCGCGCGCTCGGAAACGATGGATGTTCGAGTGTCTGGCTCGCGACGAGAACGCGGCCGAGCCTGGCTGCTTCGTCGATGCGCTGCACGACACCTTCGTTCTGGATCGCGCCGAGCAGCTCGACCGCGCGGCCGGGATCGGCGACGAGCTTTTGCACGGCACCGGCAAGCGCCCGGGCGACGTCGTCAAACCTGAGTGTGCCGTCCGCGGTGCCAATGCCGTCTCGCGGCACGTAGATGTTTTGCGGCGCCGTGCACATCTGGCCCGAGTACAGCGCCAGCGAGAACGCGATATTGCGCGCGGCCGCCTTGATATCGTCGACCGAGTCGATCACGATCTGGTTGACGCCGGCTTTCTCGGTGTAGACCTGCGCCTGGTGTGCGTTGCGCTCGAGCCAGGTGCCATTCTGGGTGCTGCCCGTGAAGTCGATCAGTTTGATCTCGGGCCGCTGGGCCAGTTGCTGGACGAGGGCGCCGTCGTCGGGGTCGGTGGCCAGCAGCGTGACGACGTTCGGATCGAAGCCCGCTTCGCGCAACACGTCACGCGCGATGCGCACGGTCAACGCGAGCGGCAGAATCGCGCCGGGATGCGGCTTGACGATCACCGTGTTGCCGGTGGCCAGATCGGCGAACAGACCCGGATAGCCGTTCCACGTCGGAAAAGTGCAGCAGCCGAGCACGAGGCCGATACCGCGTGGCACGACGGTGTAACGCTTGTGCATCGCCAG